>NZ_JBEOPU010000011.1:0-167894 GCF_040310405.1 Pseudomonas sp. E45-MNA-CIBAN-0222 | reverse complement strand
GTTCGCCCCCACGCTCGCTGACAGAGCAATTTTGCCAACGGCATGGGGAGGTCGCTACTTTTTCAACAGAATCGGCCGGTAGCTGCCTGTCATCAATGCTGCCTCCGGCCAAAAGTGAGCGCTGGGTGACAGTCCCGTATGAGCCTGTTGGCGTGTTAGATCAAACACGAGCAAAGCAAGCTGCCGAAGATGCGGACAAGTGTCGGGAGATGCGGTGCTGTCGGAGGATGCGAATAGGTGCCGGGAATGCGAATGGCTGTCGGAGCTATGCTATTGGCTGTCGATTTGAGTGCGAGTCGGTGTCGATTAGGCATGCGGATTAGTGTCGAAACCGATGCAAATAATCAGTCTCCAATCTGCTGCGTAGGAAAGAGACAGTAACTCTCGCCGCATATGGGGCACGACGCCTCGGACAATCAACTCGTCCCCTTCCAGAACGTAGTGCGGGGCATGGTACGAGTGCTCGGATTTCAGGACGTGGCTGCCATGAGTCTTTTCCAGGTATAAGTTTCTGAACACTGGATCAGTTCTTCTTTTGAAACTGTGAAACCGGCCGCTCCAACATCGATTGCGTTAGCCCGTGCATATCCGCATTGGCTTGCCAGATCAAAAACCGGCTATGCATATCTCGAACAGCAGCTGACAACTTCTGATTTTTCGCTGTCAGTTCCTCAATGCGCTTGTTGGCTGCCTGAATATCGCTAATCCAGCCCGGCTTCAGCTTCTGAGCCTTCAATGCCGCCTTGCAATTCTTCATCGCTAAATCCACGGCAGGTAGATTCATCAGGGACTGGCGAGCACGACTGATACCCAGTTTTTCTTTGCAGGCCTCGACGAGCAAAGGCCAGGTCAGCTTCGGCTCTGACCATTCCTCAATCAGCTTAATGATACGTTTCTCATCCTTTGGCGTTAAATGTCCCATCGTTAACCCTCGATCTCATCCAGCAAGGCCAAGACGTCATCCAGAGATGGTAACCCCTCTTGCGTCTGGTTCCCTTCAATGACTTTGACTTCGATCAGCCCCGACATTGCGGCGGCGTTCTTGGTCAGCGTCCAACCGTTATCGGCGTTCCACACAATGGCACCGTTTTCGAGTTTGGGGTCTTCCAGCGTTAGGATTAACGCCTCGCACTTATAGAGCTTTTCACTCAGTTTTTTGGCTGACTCCGATGCCCCAAAGACATCCCGAGACTGCGCATCCAGAGCTTTATCGAGGCGAAGTTTAAGGTCGTCGCGTTCTTCCTTGAGGTTGCCAAGCTTCACGTCATCCCCTTTGACGCAGCCGAGCAGCCCGCAGTCCAAACAGGCTCCCATTTTCGGGCAAGGCTCGTAAGCAAAATTGTGCACACAGACGCCGAGATGGGTTTGATGGACAACGCGGTCCGGTTCACCCTCGCGCAGTTCCCTTACATCACCAAGAGTCAGAGGCTGATTGGTTTTGACCTTGTCCAGACGCTGAGCACCGGTGCTGTGCTTAGTTTTGGGGTGGAACGCCGCAACCCTCTGGGTGCGGTCCTCGATGGTTTCATGGTTGTAGACCGATCCCCTCGACGTACGCCCGGAGAAGGCGTCAATCAGGAGTTGCGACAGACCGGCCTGGTGCATCCGCGTGTTCAATTCATGCCGAAACGCATGCGTGTTGACCTTGATGCCGGGGTAGCCATGGCGCTCAAACATACTTTTAATACGCGGGTCGTTCGCACCGCCTAATTGCGCTGTCAATCGGTTAGAGTGCGCCGCGATCTCCACACCAAATTCGTGTTTCTCGTTACCTGAGTTTTTTGCCATTGCTCCCGTGCGCACGGTAAACAGCGCATCACGGTATTTAACCCGAGCTTTACCCTCCGTGTATGGCGTGGTGTATGGAAAATCTTTTGGAAGATACTTTTCCCGCAACAGCACATTGAGCTTGCGAAGCGTGATCATGCATCGGTCGTCGAACTCAATACTCTGGAATCTTTGCTTGCCCTTAACATATATGCGCCGCCCTGCGCTGGAGTCCCACCCGTCACGGATATCGGCCAAGAGGGCTCGTGCGGCGGGGCTGAGCGCCTTTTGCTTCTCTACGGATTTCAGGAACTTACTTTTGAATACGCTTCGCGGGTGGGATGTTTCATGAACGGTGAGTTTCACTGCGGCACAGCATTCGGCGTACGTGAGCGGTTCATCAGGTCCCTTAGATGGCACTCCTTCGTGGGGGGGGAAATCATCGGGATTGTCTTCTAGCCAGGCGGCGTAAGCCCGCGGCTCATCGGTGATCGGTTTCAGTAACGTAATGACCCGTTCGACGACCGGCTCCATCTCAGGCTTAACGACGGGCTTCAGCGTCACCTGGTTTATCTTTTCCGAGTGCCAGCGCAGGAACATGCGCCGATTACCCTGGTTATCCTCTTTAAATACCACGCAATCCAATCCAACATCCGCCAATTCACCCACGCGACTGGGGGCACTCAGCAACAGCGCACAGGCGGAGGTCACAACGATATCGAGGGGGAGGGTCAATTCGTTTGAGAACACTTCCCCGAGGGCTCTGATCGCGTCAGGGCTGGGAAGCTTCTGTTCCCGATCTGCTCTTTGTTGCTTGAGCGTGCCATTAGGCTTAATTGTCAGCGGAGAGGTCCACCGGAAATCCGAATTGAGCAGATTTTTGGCCCGCATCAGGCTGATGATGGTCTCAAGTGACTTACTGTACGTGTATGCGTTGTTACCTTTGGTCCAGTAACGGTCCATGTACTCGCACGCTTTATTGCAAACAGCGGCGGACACCCGCGTCACATCCCGTGTGCCGGTCAGTTCGAGTAGGGCGGCTTCCAGCGCCCTCAGAGAACCCATCCAGCCTCCCACCGCCTTTTTTTGCAAATACACCCCTCGATACACCAGTAAGGCTTTGGCAAAATCCGTGAAGGGTGCCTGCATTGCCTTTGGGGCAGATCTAGTTGATCCGACCGCCGAGAAGTTACAGCCTGTGAATCCATGCGGGTGCCAACTGCTATCTTCCCAGAGAATACTCGCGTGCACTCGACTGGGAATGCCTTTGGGCAGGGTCTGTTTTGCCCATTCGATAAACGCCTCAAGTTGAGCCTCCGCAGCCAGCTGGCTCCTGGGCTTAAAATCGACAATGTTATTCGCCGATTCAGAATAAAACGCATCGGTCATTCGTCTTCCCTCCCGGATCGGAGCATGGCCTCACAATCCAGAATCACCTTACGGCAAGCCAGAATGGCCCGATCCCAGAGCACGCCGGTAATTTTATCCGTGGCAATGGTTTGCGCCCGACGACGCTCCAATCGCTCAAGGACCGCATGGTGATTGCCGTTCAGAAGGGGTTGGAATTTTCCGCATGCGTAACAGGTGTACGGCGCATCAAGATGGCAGGCGGCAGTGGCACCGCATACTGCCACATCCTCGATTTGTCGATCCGCTCGATCCCCGTTTTTCGCTGAGGTGCGATCCGTGACGATGATCCCGGTGAACGCATTCACAACCAAGGCCAGATGGTCGCTCATCTTCGCGTCGATCAACGCCAGCAACTCCGGCGACACGGCTCGGTACTTTCGCACTGTCCGAGTATTTTTGTGCATCAATGCGCGGGCCATCGTCCACTCATCCAGCCCCGCATTGGAAAGATCCGTGCCGAGGGTGTGCCTGAACCGGTGCCCCCGCGTCACTTTCAGCGGCTGATGGGTGCGAGGCGAAATCGGAAAGCCCTCCATCTGCTCGATGCACCTAAGCCACTGCTTGATCGCGTCTGATCCGACATGAAATATCGGCTGTGGCGCGTCTTCGAGGCCTTTCTGAAGGGGGCTATCGAGCAAAACAGGGGGATTCACTCGCTCCCAAGGTTCTGCATCATCATCATCCAGCTTCCGACGAAAGAGGGGCACATTCTCAATGGCTGCATTCCAGTCGGCACCGTCTGGATACGTTTGCCAGAGTTGCGCCAGAACCATTGCCTTGTAGGCCTGCACGGTGTTGTAGAGATCCTCATCTAGACTGAATGTTTCGGACTTTGCTCGCCAACCCGTCTCGTCGTCTCTTTGCTTTGCCCAATGAAACCTGACCTTGCAGCCCTGATCGCTCTTCGTGAAATCACCAAAAATCATCATTCGCACCTGAGCGCCACGCTGCCCGTAAATCATCAACATGCGCAGGTAAAGGAACTGCTCGAAATCTAGCTGCCCGTGACAAAACTGCTCATGTATCCATTGGTGCAGCGCGTCTTGCTCCACCTGCGTGAACGGGCCTTTTTCGGGGTCCAGGCTGAGGATCACATCGTTGCTGGAATGCTTTTTCCTGGGCAGTGCCTGGTAGGCATCGATCAGGGGTTGCGAGGGGCGCTGTTCGAGGGATTCGCAGTCGTGCCAAAACGCCATGCAAGCGGCAATGGCACTAAACTCAGAACTGTTCAAGCGCTCCCGCAGAGCGATCAGGTGATCCTCGTTGAGCGGGTCAATCCCGGCCTGAGCAGCCCGCGACAATGCACTTGTCGTGTTAGCAACCGTACCCGCTTCCAGATCGGCCATTCGGTACGCCAGGGCGGCGTGCAACCAGGGCTGCCAATCCGGCGAGACGCAGGCAATAGCCGCTTCCCAGTTGACTGATTGATTAGCCGCTTTGTCCGGTTTCCACATCGGTTCGGCGGGTGTGAACATCTCTCCACATTTCGCCAGGCGAGGCGTGTTCAGCCATGCATCGAGGCTGTCCTTCGTGGGTGCCTGAAGTGCTTCGACGGCGATGTTCACTCTGGCCCTCCTTGTGTCGTGCCGACCTTCTGACGGTTGGCCGTAAACCGCTCAGCCCGTTTCTGTATCGCTTTGTCTGCCTCTTCCTTCCAGAATTTCGCGCCGTAGAGGCCGGGCATGTTCGATTCGGGACTCCAGCCGAACATCCATGTGAGGGTCTTTTGAACTTGCGTGGTGCGATCCTCCGGCGTGAGCGCTGCCAGTTCCTCACGCATGCTCTCCAGCATCGTGTAGACCGCGTCATGCCTCAGAATATGTGGGTGCACATGAGCCAGTTCCGGCGCTATTTCTCGGACCCTGGACAGAACACCATCCACTGCCTTGATGGTCAGAGGTCCGCCCTCATTTCGCTTGTGCGCCACCAGCAAAAACGGATGCCTTCTCGCCCGCGATGAGCCGTTACGGGGCTTTCTGTGGCGATATTTCGATTCGTACTCAGTGATTGCGTCATACAGGTCATCGGTCATCACCAGCATTCGCTCGTGTGTTTTGAATTGCGGGGCCATGGTTCGTGGATCGAGGCTCTCATCCTCTAGGTTGACCACCGCTAGTTGACGACTGTGCCAGTGAATGTCGCTGGTCTTGATCAGCAGCATCTCGGAGCGTCGCAGCCCCATGTCGAGACCCAGCAGCAAAATGATGTAGTTACGCAGCCTGATGGCTTCATCTGAAAAGGGGTTCTCGGCGCTATCCGGATGCATGATTTCCAGCAATCGAGTTCGCTCCTGACTCGTAAGCCCTTTCATTTCGCCCAATCGCGTTTTTTTCCACGCAGGGCAAGCCGCTTTGATCTTGCGATTGATGCGCTTCTTCAGATCGTCAGCCGCCTCAAATCGTGTTGAGTGATCACCCAGCTTGTCATAGAGGAAGGCCAGATAGTCACGTACTGCCTCGATTCGCTGCTGCGCATGGACTTTGCCAACGGATTTGTAGGCAGTCGGATGCAAGCGCATCCCCGCATACTTCATGGCCAAGGTTTCCTTGCTAAACCCCGCATCCGACACAAACCTAGAAAGCTCAATGTCTGTCAGGTATTGGCTGTGAGGGCGCTGTTCGAGGTGAGAAATCAGATCAATGGAGGAAAAAGCCAGAAACTCCTCTAACACAGCCAGATGCTCAAGGTACTTCTTGGTTGTTTCGAGGGCTCTGCCCGAGTGCTCCATGGTGATGTACAGGTTGGGGTAGTACACAGGGATGTAGTCTTGCACCAACAGCTTTCTTCGAGCAGCATTCACCACCTGCTCTATGACCTGGAAACCCATGTTGCTCCCTCATAAAACATAACTTTTTCTAAGTATAGTCAGGGGGCTCCGGATAGTCATCGCATAACCTAACGTTTTCTTTTTCGAATTTGAGTGCCTTTCCTACCCATAAGGCACTGAAAGTAAGGGATTAAAGGCTCACATATCATGTCTAAAACTGACAAATCTGGAAAAACAGGCTCTTACGTCTACACCATGCACCGGCTGAGCAAGGTCGTTCCGCCGAAGCGTGAGATCCTCAAGAACATTTCCCTGTCGTTCTTCCCCGGCGCCAAGATCGGCGTGCTCGGCCTGAACGGCGCCGGTAAGTCCACCCTGCTGCGCATCATGGCCGGCGTCGACACCGAGTTCGACGGCGAAGCCCGCGCCATGCCGGGCATCAATGTCGGCTACCTGCCGCAGGAGCCGCAGCTCGATCCCGAGAAGACCGTGCGCGAGATCGTCGAGGAAGCGGTCAGCGTGATCAAGGACGCCCAGACCCGTCTGGATGCCGTCTATGCCGCCTATGCCGAGCCAGACGCCGACTTCGACGCGCTGGCCGCAGAGCAGGCCAAGCTCGAGGCGATCCTGCAGGCCTCCGATGGCCACAACCTGGAGCGCCAGCTGGAAGTCGCCGCCGACGCACTGCGCCTGCCGCCGTGGGACGCCAAGGTCGGCCACCTGTCCGGTGGCGAGAAGCGCCGCGTCGCGCTGTGCCGCCTGCTGCTGTCGGCCCCCGACATGCTGTTGCTGGACGAACCGACCAACCACCTGGACGCCGACTCGGTGGCCTGGCTGGAGCATTTCCTCCACGATTTCCCCGGCACCGTGGTGGCGATCACCCATGACCGCTACTTCCTCGACAACGTCGCCGGCTGGATTCTCGAACTCGACCGCGGCCAGGGCATACCCTTCGAAGGCAACTACTCGCAATGGCTGGAAGCCAAGGCCGCGCGCCTGGAGCAGGAAGCCAAGCAGGAGTCGGCACACAAGAAGGCCATGAAGGCGGAACTGGAGTGGGTGCGCCAGGGCGCCAAGGCCCGCCAGTCCAAGTCCAAGGCCCGCCTGCAGCGCTTCGAGGAAATGCAGTCGCAGGAATTCCAGAAGCGCAGCGAGACCAACGAGATCTACATCCCGGCCGGCCAGCGCCTGGGCGACAAGGTCATCGAGCTGAAGAACGTGCGCAAGGGCTACGGCGATCGCGTACTGATCGACGACCTGTCCTTCAGCGTACCGAAGGGCGCCATTGTCGGCGTGATCGGCGGCAACGGCGCGGGCAAGTCCACGCTGTTCCGCATGCTGATGGGCAAGGAAACCCCGGATTCGGGCAGCATTGAGATCGGCGAAACCGTGCAGCTGGCCTGCGTTGACCAGAGCCGTGACGACCTGGACGGCGGCAAGACGGTCTGGGAAGCGGTTTCCGACGGCCTCGACCAGATCCGCATCGGCAACTACGAGGTACCGTCGCGCAGCTACGTCGGCCGCTTCAACTTCAAGGGCGCCGACCAGCAGAAGTTCGTCAAGGACCTCTCCGGCGGGGAGCGCGGTCGCCTGCACCTGGCGCTGACCCTCAAGCAGGGCGCCAACGTGCTGCTGCTCGACGAACCGTCCAACGACCTCGACGTCGAGACCCTGCGCTCGCTGGAAGAGGCGCTGCTGGACTTCCCCGGTTCGGCCATCGTGATCTCTCACGACCGCTGGTTCCTTGACCGGGTCGCCACCCACATCCTGTCCTACGAGGACGATGGCAGCGTGGTTTTCTTCGAAGGCAACTACACCGAGTACGAAGCCGATCGCAAGAAACGCCTCGGCGACGCCGCCTCCCAGCCGCACCGCGTCAAGTACAAGAAACTAGCGCAATAACGCTGTGGAAAACCCGAACGGAGCCTTATGGCTCCGTTCTTGCGTCAGAAAGACGACGAACGAGCTAGTAGCAAAATGCCTTATGCCGGATAATTGCCGCCCTCTCTGACCCCGGCCGGCAATCATCTACCGCGCCACGACTTCGCGACAGGAAAGGAATTCGCATGGCAGCCTTGGGACTGCGTGGCAAATCACTGCTGGCCTTGTTGCTCAGCTGCCTGCTGGCCTTCGTGTTTGCCGGCTTCATCGGCCGCGAAGCGCTGCTCGGTGTGCAGCATCGCTTTGGCGAAGCCTATGCACGCAATGTCGTGCAACTCAACCGCGAGCGCCTGTTCGCGCCGGTCTCCCGTGAGCTGGCCCTGGCCCAACGGCTGGCGGCCTCGCAGCTGACCCTCGCCTGGCTGAGCGATGAGCGCGATCCAGCCAAGCGTGAGATCTTTTTCAAGGAAGCCGCCGGCTACCAGCAGGCACTCGGCGATCACGCCTACTTCGCCGCGTCGGCGCATAGCAACAGTTACTACTCCAACGGGCCCGACCAGCCACGCAGCGATGCGCCGCGCTATCAGATGAGTCCGGACAACCCGCGCGACGAGTGGTTCTACCTGACCCTGCAAAGCGATGCCCCTTACGCCATCAACGTCGATCGCTCGGTGGTGACCGGCGAGCTGAAGGTATGGTTCAACGTGCAGGTACGCGATGGCGAGCGCCGCCTAGGCCTGGTCGGCTCGGGTATCAGCCTGAAGGCCTTTCTCGATGACTTCATCGCCTCTGGCAAGGTCGGGGTCGAGTCGATGGTGCTCGATGCCTATGGCTCGATCCTGGTCCACCCGAACCAGAATCTGGTCACTCTGAATGCCGAAACCGCGCGCGGACGCTCCTTGTCGACGAGCATTCTCGGCCAGCTCGACGACCTGAGCGCGGCCTCGGCAGTGCGTCAGGCGATGGCGGAAAGCCGCGAAAACCCCGGCACGGTGACGACGTTGCGCGTCACTCTGGACGGCGCGCCCCGCTTGCTGGCACTGAGCTGGATTCCTGAACTGCAGTGGTTCGTCGCCAGCGCCGTCGACCTGGGCACCGCGCAGGTGGTCGAGATCCGCCCACTGCTGCCGGCCATCGGCCTGTTCCTGGTGTTGTTCCTGCTGCTGATCGGCGGCGGCGCCTGGCTGGTGGAAAAGCGTGTGCTCAAGCCACTGCGCCAGCTACGCCGCAGCGCCCAGGCGCTGGCGGCCGGGCAGTACGACGCGCCGCTTCCGCTGCATCGCCAGGACGAGATCGGCGAACTCAGTGCAGCCTTCGGCACCATGGCGCAGCAGGTCCGCAGCCACACCAGCGAACTGGAGAAGCGCGTACGCGAGCGCACCCGTGACCTCGAGCAGGCCAATCGCGAGATGGCAGCAGCGCACAAGAAGATCGACGACTCCATCGATTACGCCAGCCTGATCCAGCGCTCCATCCTGCCCAACCGCCAGTTGGTGACCGCCATGGGTGACCGCCATGCGGTGCTCTGGCGTCCGCGTGATGTTGTCGGCGGCGATTTCTACGTGTACCGCGCCGACGAGCAAGGCTGCTTGTTTGGCGTCGTCGACTGCGCCGGACACGGCGTTCCCGGCGCACTGATGACCATGCTCGCCCATGCGGCCATCGACCAGGCGCTGGGCAGTAGTGGCCTGCAGGATCCCGCTGCGGCACTTTCACGCACCGATGCCATCGTGCGCAGCATGCTTCGTGACGAAAACGGCTCCCACGCCCTGGCGACGAACATGGATATCGGCCTGGCCTATGTCGATCTTCGCCAGCGCAAGGTGCATTATTCCGGCGCGAAGATTGCCTTGTACTACTGCGACGGCGCAGACGTGCAGGAAATCAAGGCGGCCCGACGCTCCATCGGTGACAAGCGGGTCGGCGAATACCACAACACCTGCATCGACCTGCTGCCGGGACGCACTTTCTACATGACCACCGACGGATTTCTCGACCAGGCTGGCGGCGAACAGGGCTACGGCTTCGGCAACAGCCGCTTCGCCAGCATGATCCGCGAGCACGCGCAGCTGCCACTGGCCGAGCAGGGCGAGGCGTTCAGCCGCGCGCTAGCGCGCTACCAGGGCGATTTCCCGCAGCGCGACGACATCACGATGTTATGTTTCCGTTTCGATTGAGACAGGGAGTTGGCCATGGCCTCCATTGACATGTTCGCGATGCGCGAATCCTACAACCAGCAACAGATCATGCTGTGCTTCAACGGCCCCATCTCACGCAGTCTGATCGAAGAAATCGGCAATGCGCTGCGCAACTACATGAGCGAGGAGCAAGCGCACCCCTCCTCGGCCATGGATGTGTTCGCCGTGTACATCGAGATGACGCAGAACATCCGCCATTACACCCGCGAAAAGAACTGGTCCGATCAGCAGGCCGGCGCAACGGTCGTCGTCGCCCGTGATGATGTAGGCAGGTACGTGGTATCGGCCGGCAACCTGATCGAAACCGCCGATGGCCAGGTACTGCTCGATGCCATCGCGGAACTGGCGAAGAAGGACAAAGCCGAACTGAAGGCTCTGTACAAGGAACAACTGCGCAAGCCGCGCGACGAGCACGTGGCGTCTGGCGCAGGGCTTGGCCTGATCGACATCGCCCGCAAGTCCAGCGAACCGCTCAAGGCCTCGTTGCAGCCAGTCTCCGACGAACTGTCTTTCATCAGCCTGAGCGCCGTCATCTGAATCCCAAGAGCATCCCCATGAACGACTTTTCCATCCCTGGCAGCCAGTCCACCCCTGAAATCCAGTCCGACTGGGAAAAAGGCATCGTCTCGATGCGGGGCGATTCCTACCCTGAGAATTCCTACGAGCTGTTCCATCAGGTCTACGAGTGGATCGAACGCTTTCTCGCCCAGGCTAGCCACCCACTCAGCCTCGAGCTGCGCCTGCTGTACCTCAACACCAGCAGCATCAAGGCGATGATGGACATCTTCGACCTGCTCGAAGCGGCCTTCCAGGACGGTCGCCAGGTGGCGGTCAACTGGTACTACGACATCCGCAACGAGCGTGTGGTCGAGCTGGCCGAAGAGTTCAAGGAAGACTGCACCTTCCCCTTTGCCATCCAGAGCCACGACTGACGGAAGGTCGATATGCGCGGGCCATCGCAGCTAGAACAGGAGATCGCCGGTCTCCTTGCCAATCCAGAGTTCGAAGGCCACCCACTGAAGGAGGCCCTCAGCCAGCTGTGGAGCGCCCATCACGATCTGCTCGGGCGCATCGAGCGCATCGCTCGCGTGTCGGATGGCTACCAGAGCATCGCCCGCGAACGCGAGCTGAGCCTGGCGGCGCGTTTCGACAAGCAGCTGCGCCAGCTGGAAAAGGTCGCGCGCATCTCTGACCGCTACCAAATGATGATGCAGGACCTCAACGCCTCGCTGCGTGAGGCCTCGACCCTGGATTCCCTCACCGGGATCGCCAACCGCCGCCTGCTCACCGAACGCTTGCGCGAGGAAAGCGAGCGCGCCAAGCGCTATACGCGACCGCTGGCCGTGGTGATGCTGGATATCGATCGTTTCAAGGTGATCAACGACGAGTACGGCCATGAAGTCGGTGACCGGGTGCTGATCGAGGTGGTGCGGGTCATGGAGTCGGAAATACGCGAACATGATCTGTGCGGGCGCTGG
This sequence comes from Pseudomonas sp. E45-MNA-CIBAN-0222, assembly GCF_040310405.1. NCBI lineage: Bacteria > Pseudomonadati > Pseudomonadota > Gammaproteobacteria > Pseudomonadales > Pseudomonadaceae > Pseudomonas > Pseudomonas sp. E45-MNA-CIBAN-0222. The sequence goes on along the minus strand of NZ_JBEOPU010000011.1, from coordinate 156,393 downwards.
GGCGGCGAAGAATTCCTCATCCTGATGCCCGAGTGCACTGCCGCGACCGCCCAACCGGTCATGCGCCGCCTGGGCGACAGCATCGCGTCTCTGGGCGTGCGGGTGAACGACGACCTGCTCGGCGTCACCGCCAGCATGGGCATCGCCGAACTGCATGCCGACGAAACCTACTCCAATACCATCAACCGCGCCGACCTGGCCCTGCTGCGCGCCAAGCGCAGCGGTCGCAACCGCTGCGAACTGGCGGAGTAACGCGCCGCCCCCGCACAAAAATGATGCGCTAAATGCGACATTTCGGCGCAAATTGATCCAGCGGTAGGCTCGCCCCTCCAGAAGCATCTTGAAACACCCGTCCCAGAGGCGCTCTGAGCGATACCTTACGCCAGTCAGCTCACCTCTCGACGCACCATCGATAAGCGCAATCGAGCTACAACGCACTTCCGCGGTGCAAATCAGGTTTGTTACAGTCGCCCGCCAAAATTATCAATGACTGCCAACAAGCGGTCGCCGAGGGCCTACTGATGATCGAAACCGTTGATGCCTTTCTCGCCCGACTGAAGCAACGCGACCCCCACCAACCCGAGTTCCACCAGGCGGTGGAAGAAGTGGTTCGCAGCCTCTGGCCCTTCCTCGAAGCCCATCCGCACTACATGCAGGCCGGCATCATCGAGCGCATGGTCGAGCCGGAGCGCGCCATCATCTTCCGCGTGCCGTGGGTCGACGATCAGGGCCGCGTCCAGGTCAACCGCGGTTTCCGCATCCAGATGAACAGCGCCATCGGCCCGTACAAGGGTGGTCTGCGCTTCCATCCCTCGGTCAATCTCGGCGTGCTCAAGTTCCTCGCCTTCGAACAGGTCTTCAAGAACTCCCTCACCTCGCTGCCCATGGGCGGCGGCAAGGGTGGCTCGGACTTCAATCCCAAGGGCAAGAGCGACAACGAGGTCATGCGCTTCTGCCAGTCGTTCATGAGCGAGCTGTACCGTCACATCGGCGCCGACCTCGACGTGCCGGCCGGTGACATCGGCGTCGGCGGTCGCGAGATCGGCTTCCTCTTCGGCCAGTACAAGCGCCTGTCCAACCAGTTCACTTCCGTCCTGACCGGCAAGGGCCTGGCCTATGGCGGCAGTCTGATCCGCCCGGAAGCCACCGGCTACGGCTGCGTGTACTTCGCCGAGGAAATGCTCAAGAGCAGCCACAGCAGCTTCGACGGCAAGCGCGTGGCGATCTCCGGTTCCGGCAACGTCGCACAGTACGCGGCGCAGAAGGTCATGGAACTGGGTGGCCGGGTCGTCTCGCTGTCCGACTCGGGCGGCACCCTGCACTTCCCGGACGGCATGACTGCCGAGCAGTGGACCTACCTGATGGACCTGAAGAACGTTCGTCGCGGTCGACTCGAGGAGATGGGCACGCAGTTCGGCGTGACCTACCTGGCCGATCAGCGTCCGTGGAACCTGCCGTGCGACATCGCCCTGCCCTGCGCCACGCAGAACGAACTGGATGGCGAAGACGCCCGCGCACTGCTGAAGAACGGCTGCATCTGCGTGGCCGAAGGCGCGAACATGCCGTCCACCCTGGAGGCCGTGGACCTGTTCCTCGAGGCCGGCATCCTCTACGCACCGGGCAAGGCATCCAATGCCGGTGGTGTGGCCTGTAGCGGTCTGGAGATGAGCCAGAACGCCATGCGCCTGCACTGGACCGCCGGTGAGGTGGATACCAAGCTGCACGGCATCATGCAGTCGATCCACCACGCCTGCGTCGCCCACGGCGAGGAAAACGGCCGGATCAACTACGTCAAAGGCGCCAACATCGCCGGCTTCGTCAAGGTCGCCGATGCCATGCTGGCCCAGGGCGTCGTCTAAGGCAGCCACCAGCCTCGAGCTGCAAGCGACAAGAAAAAGCCCCCGCCGGGATTGTCCGGCGGGGGCTTTTCATTTGAGAACGCCATTCGGACACCAAACCGGGGCCGTGAAGCAACTTTCCAAGCGGGCGGCATGGACAAGGCCAAGTGCAGAACCGCCGCGCCTCGCGCGTGGATGGCTTCGGCCATCCACGCTACTCATGTTCCAAGCCGCCGAGTGGGAAACGCCGCAGTGCTTGCCTACCGCCGACGACCAGCGCCCGGGCCGCGTACCGGCTACCAATAGTTCTCCACCGCCACCTGGCCGGGCCTGCGCGTCATCGCCAGGTTCAAATCACGCGCTTTCAGCACCGCTCGGGTGTCCTCGATCATCTGCGGGTTGCCGCAGAGCATGATCCGCGAATGCTCGGGCACCAGCTGCAGATCGGCGGCGCGCTCCAGTTCGCCGTTCTCGATCAGCGTGGTGATGCGCCCGTGCAGCGCACCGGGTACCTGTTCGCGCGTCACCACCGGCAGGTACAGCAGCTTCGAGCCCAGACCATCCAGGTAGTCGCGTTGCGGCAGTTCGGCGATCAGCTGCTGATAGGCCAGCTCACGCGCCTCGCGCACGCTGTAGACGAGAATGATGCGCTCGAAGCGCTGCCAGGCCTCGAAGTCCTGCAGGATCGAAAGAAACGGCGCGATCCCGGTGCCTGTTGCCAGCAGCCAGAGGTCGCGGCCGTCGGGAAAGCGATCGAGGGTGAGAAAGCCGAAGGCCTGCTTGTCCACCAGCAGCTCGTCGCCGACTGCCAACCGGCTCAGCTCGCTGGTGAATTCGCCGTCCGGCACCACGATGGAGAAGAAATCGAGAAACTCGTCGTGCGGCGCCGAAACCATCGAATAGGCGCGCCAGACGATGCAGCCGCTGGGTTTGCGCACGCCGAGGCGGGCGAACTGCCCGGCACTGAAGCGAAAGCCGGGATCACGGCTGGTACGCAGGGTGAACAGGTTGGGCGTCAGCGTCTGCACCTCGAGCAGGCGCTGGCGGGTGAACTTCTCTTCGCTGGCGGTCATACTGCGCTCCCTCCGAGCATCTTCGGGCCCACTGCACGCAGCGCCCGTATGGATCTTTGATACTCCTTTCCGACGCAGATAAACACCGCCAGTTCTCATGCCTATTCTCGACACTCCGTACGCCAGCCTCGATCTGATCCGTCAGCCGGAGCAGCCTAACGAGCCGTTGCAGGCCTTCGACGCCGCCGACGAATACCTGCTCGCCACGCTGCATGAACAGGGTTTGCCGGCTGCCGCGCGCGTGCTGATTCTCAATGACAGCTTCGGCGCCCTAGCCTGCTCGCTGGCAGCGCATGTCGAGGTAACCAGCAGCGGCGACTCGCATCTGGCGCACCTGGCGCTGCAGAAGAACCTGGCACGCAACGAGCTGCCGGCCGAACGCGTGCGTTTCGTTCCCGCCAGCGAGGTCGCCGAGGGCCCGTTCGACCGGGTGCTGATCCGAGTACCGAAAACCCTCGCCCTGCTGGAGGAACAGCTGATCCGTCTGCACGGCCAGCTGGCGCCCGGCGCGCAGGTGATCGCGGCGGCGATGATCAAGCACCTGCCGCGTACCGCCGGCGATCTGCTGGAGCAGTACATCGGCCCGGTGCAGGCCTCGCTGGCGGTAAAGAAGGCCCGCCTGCTCAGCGCAACGCCGGTCGATAAACCGGCGCCGCGGTCGCCCTACCCGACCCGCTACCAGCTCGAACAGCCAAAACTGGAGCTGCTCAACCACGCCAACCTGTTCTGTCGCGAAGGGCTGGACATCGGCACCCGCGCCTTTCTGCCACACCTGCCGCAGGCACTCGGTGCGCTGCGCGTCGCCGATCTTGGCTGCGGCAACGGCGTGCTCGGCATCGTCTACGCGCTGGGCAACCCGCAGGCGGAACTGACGCTGGTGGACGAGAGCTACATGGCGGTGCAATCGGCGCGGGAGAACTGGCAAGCAATCCATGGCCAGCGCCCGGTCGAGATTCGCGCCGGCGACGGCCTGGCCGAGCAACCGCCGGCCTCGCTGGATCTGGTGCTGTGCAATCCGCCGTTCCACCAGCAGCAGGTGGTCGGCGATTTCCTCGCCTGGCGCATGTTCACCCAGGCCAAGACGGCACTGGCCAAGGGCGGTGAGCTGTGGATCGTCGGCAATCGCCACCTCGGCTATCACCTCAAGCTCAAGCGCCTGTTCGGCAACGCCGAGCAGGTGGCCGCCACACCGAAGTTCGTCATTCTGCGGTCGATCAAGGCATGAGCGAGGCGCCGGTCCGCCTGAGCATCCGGCAGTTCGCCGCGCGTACCGGCCTGTCCGCCGACACGCTGCGTTATTACGAAAAGATCGGTCTGCTACGGCATGTCGCTCGGGACGCCAGCGGCTTTCGCGTCTACGGCCCGCGCGACCTGGAGTGGATCGGTTTCATCCTGCGCCTGAAAGACACCGGAATGGCGCTGGACGACATCATCCGCTATGCCGAACTGCGCGAATGCGGCGATACCACGCTGGCGGCGCGCCAGGTGCTGCTCGAAGAACATGCGGCCCGGCTGCAGGAACGCATCCAGCGCGACCATGATCATCTCGACGCATTGCGCGCGAAGATCGCCCTGTATCGCCAGCAAACTTCCGCTTGACCTGGAGCTGACTCCAACCCGCAGGCTTTCTCTAGGGTCTGTTCGCGTTTCGTACGCGGCCGCGCCGGAGCCGTTTTTTGCGCGAGGCAAGGCACGAGGAGCGAGGTTTGGTCATTCCAAATAAGCGACGAGTAACGCCGCATCGCGCAAAAAACGGCCCGGCCCTGCGGGTTGCGCGGCAAATGGCGCCATGCGGCGTTGCGGGACTTGGCAAGGGAACCCCATTACCTGCGTCCCGCGCCTTGCCTGGCACCATTTGGTGCAGCAACGCGGCTTGCGACGAAACGGGAACAGACCCTTGCCCATCAAGAGGAACGCTCCATGTCTGCATCGACCCGCTACACAGACGGCCTGGCCAAGCTCGAGGAAATTGACGGCGAAGCCGGGCGCAAGGTCATCGACAGCCTGCAAGCCATTGCGCCGGACTTGGCGCGCTACGTGATCGAATTTCCTTTCGGCGACATCTACCAGCGCCCCGGCCTCGACCTCCCGCAGCGGGAGCTGGCGACCGTGGCGGCGCTTACCGCGCTCGGCCACTGCCAACCGCAGTTGGCGGTGCATGTTCACGGCGCGCTCAATGTCGGCTGCACGCCGGAACAGATCGTCGAGGTGGTCATTCAAATGGCCGTATACGCCGGCTTCCCGGCCGCGCTCAACGGCATGCAGACGGTTAAGGCGGTGTTTGTCGAACGAGACCTTTTGCCGGATGCGTGATCGGCATCAGCGCGCCAGGAAAACTGGAAGAACGTGGCTAAGCCCGCCGTCACGTGCTCTGACGCAGCGACTGTCCTCAGGACGGGGAACGATGCCGAGTTGCCTGGAAGTTGCTAGCGGCCGCCTTGACTTGGGCGTTCTGCACGACTTATCAGACGGCAGCGAACGCTCCCTCAGGATGCGATCAAAGCTGTCACAGAGAGGGGCGAGCCACAGGGGTGCGGCGAGAGAACTCGGTGTTCCTAAGCCATCAGGAAATTCGTTACGCCTGATTTTCCGCCTACCAACACAGCCGCAAAGGTGGGCTGAAGCCCACCCTACGGTCGCCATAAGCCGTTACAGCACCTTGTCCAAGGTAATCGGCAGATCCCGCACCCGCTTGCCCGTCGCGTTGTAGATCGCATTGGCCACCGCCGCCGCCACGCCGACAATGCCGATCTCGCCCACGCCTTTGGACCCCAGGTCGTTGACGATCTCGTCGTGTTCCTCGACGAAGATCACGTCAATCTCCGGAATGTCCGCGTTCACCGGGATGTGGTACTCGGCAAGGTTGTGGTTCATGTAGCGGCCGAGCCGGTGGTCGATCAGCGTCTCCTCGTGCAGCGCCTGGCCGATGCCCCAGACCACGCCGCCGACGATCTGGTTGCCGGCGGTCTTCGGGTTAACGATGCGGCCCGCGGCAATCGCGCTGACCACGCGGCTGACCTTGATGGTGCCGAGGTCCTCGTCGACGCGCACTTCGACGAACACCGCCGAATGGGTTCCCGTCGCCCAGGCATCGCGCTTCTCGTCGGGTTTGACGCTGGCTTCGGCCTCCAACGCGCCGCTGACCTGGACGATGTCGCGCAGCGCCACGGCATGCTCGCCGGATTTCAGCCGCAGTTCGCCATCGACGAACTCCACCGTCTCCAGATTCGCCCCGGTAAAGGGTGAGGCCGGCGACTGCTGCACGGCATCCAGCAGCTTCTGCCGCAGGCCTTCGCAGGCCCGTTGCACCGCACTACCGACCGAGGACACGGTGGCCGAGCCACCTTCCAACGGCGCCTGCGGCAGGCTGGAATCACCGAGGCGGAACTCTACGTCCTGCATAGACAGGCCCATGGCATCGGCGGCGATCTGCGTCATCGCGGTATAGGTGCCGGTGCCGATATCGGCGGTGGCGCTGGTCACCAAAAGCCTGCCGTCGGCATCGAGGCAAGCGCGGGCACTGGCCGGCATCTGCATCGCTTCCCAGACGCCAGTGGCCATGCCCATGCCGACCAGCTGATGACCGACGCGCAGGCTGCGTGGCTGCGCCGGGCGCCGCGACCAGCCAAAGCGCTCGGCGCCCTGCTGGTAGCAGGCACGCAGCTCCTTGCTGGAATAGCGCTTGCCCTCGTTACCGTTGATGTCGGTGTAGTTGCGCAGGCGCAACTCCAGCGGGTCGATACCGACTTCATGGGCCAGCTCGTCCATCGCGCACTCCAGCGCATAGACGCCGATGGTCGCGCCCGGGGCGCGCATATCCAGCGGGGTATAGACGTCCAGCGGCACCAGGCGGTAGCCGAAACGCACGTTGTCGCAGGCGTAGAGCATGCCGGACCATTCCACCTCGTGCTCGGTGAAGTCCTCGAAGCGCGAGGTCTGGCCGATGGCCTTGTGCTCGATCGCCCGCAGCCGCCCTTCGCCATCGGCGGCGAGCTTGAGCTGCTGGACGGTCCGCGGGCGATAGCCGAAGGTGAACATTTGCTGGCGGGTCAGCTCGACGCGCACCGCGGCCTTGAGCTTGAGCGCCGCCATCACCGCCAGCGGCAGCTGGTACTGCGGACGCAGGCCGGAGCCGAAAGCACCACCGACAAAGGGCGCGAGCACGCGGATCTTGCCCTCCATGTCGAAGACCTGTTCCAGGTAGCGTTGGCAGTTCTGCACGCCCTGGGTCTTGTCGTGAATCAGCAGCTCCCCGCCCGGCTGGTACTGGACGGTGGAAGCATGCGGCTCCATGGGGTTGTGGTGTTCCACCGGGGTTTCGTACTCACGGTCGATGCGATTTGCCGCCGCCGAGAACGCCGAGTCGAAATCACCACGCGGCTCGGGCAGCTCGGCAGGCGCATCGTGGGCCTGGTCGCGCACGGCCTGCAGATCGGTCTGGTGCGCCTCGACGTCGTATTCGATGCGCACCAGGCTCGCGGCGTGGCGCGCCAGCGCTTGGGTCTCGGCGACGACCAGCGCCAGTGGCTGGCCACTGTAGAGCACGCGGTCGTTGTACAGCGGTCGGAACGGCGAGCCGTCGGCGGCATCGTCGTCTTCGTAGGGCTCGTCGTAGCTGGCGACAGGCGGGCGGTTCTGGTGGGTCAGCACCAGCCGCACGCCGGGCAACGCTTCGGCTGCGGAGGCATCGATACGCGTGATCCGGCCGCGGGCGATGCTGCTGGAGACCACGGCGCCGTAGAGCAACCCCGGCACCTCGGCCTCAGCGGCGTAACACGCCTTGCCGGTGACCTTGAGCGGACCGTCGACACGGTCCAGCGGCTTGCCCAGTGGAGAGTTGGCGCTGTTCATCGGACGGTTCCTCCGGCGGCTTCGGTCAGTGCACGCACGATGGCGCGCCGAGCCAGGTCGATCTTGAAAGCGTTGTCGGCGAGTGGCTGCGCGCCTTGCAGCAGGCAATCAGCCGCGGCGGCGAAGCAATCTGGTTCGGCACGCTTGCCGCTGAGCAGTTCTTCGGCTTCTTCCAGGCGCCAGGGTTTGTGCGCCACGCCACCGAGCGCGATACGCCCGCGGCGGATGACGTCGCCATCCATCTCCAGCGCCGCCGCAACGGACACCAGAGCGAAGGCATAGGAGGCGCGGTCGCGCACCTTGAGATAGGCGCAGTGGCTGGCAAAACCTTCCACCGGCAGCTCGATGGCGGTGATCAGCTCACCCTCGGTGAGCACGTTGTCCTGCTGCGGCTGGTCGCCGGGCAGGCGGTGGAAGTCCACCAGGTCGACGCGTCGCTGGCCATGCGGCCCTTCGATGTGCACCCGCGCGTCCAGCGCCGCCAGCGCCACGCACATGTCCGACGGATGCACGGCGACGCAGTGTTCGCTGGCACCGAGAATCGCATGGATGCGATTGCGCCCGTCACGCGCGCTGCAACCGGAGCCGGGCTCACGTTTGTTGCAGGGCGTGGCGGTGTCGTAGAAGTAGTAGCAACGGGTGCGCTGCAGCAGGTTGCCGCCAGTACTGGCCATGTTGCGCAGCTGCGGCGATGCCCCGGCGAGAATCGCCTTGCTCAGCAGCGGATAGCGCTGTTCGATCTGCGGGTGCCAGGCCAGGTCGGCGTTGCTCACCAGCGCACCGATGCGCAGGCCGCCTTCGGCGGTCTGCTCGATCTCGCGCAGCGGCAGGCCGTTGATGTCGATGAGCTGGCCCGGCTGCAGCACGTTTTCTTTCATCAGGTCGAGCAGGTTGGTACCGCCGGCGATGTAGCGGCTCTGCGGCCCGTGCAGGGCGATGGCCTGGTCGATGCGTTCGGGGCGCTGATAGCTGAACGGCGTCATTGCGCACCCTCCTGGCCGCGCAGCGCCGGCAGTGCGTCCTCGATGGCGGCAAGGATGTTGGGATAGGCGCCACAGCGGCAGAGGTTGCCGCTCATGTGTTCGCGAATCTCGTCACGACTGCTGGCACGGTTCTCCGCCGCGAGCCCGGCGGCCGAGCAGATCTGCCCCGGCGTGCAATAGCCGCACTGGAAGGCATCGTGTTTGACGAACGCAGCCTGCAACGGATGCAGCGTCGCATCGCTAGCCAGGCCTTCGATGGTGGTCAGGCGCGCGCCGTCGTGCATCACCGCCAGGGTCAGGCAGCTGTTGATGCGCCGGCCGTCGAGCAGCACCGTGCAGGCGCCGCACTGGCCGTGATCGCAGCCTTTCTTGGTGCCGGTCAGGCCGAGCTGGTCGCGCAGCAGGTCGAGCAAGGTGGTCCAGGGTTGCACCTGGAGCTCACGGCGTTCGCCGTTCAGCTCCAGGCTGATGGTGCAGGTTTGGCCTGCAACTGAAGAGTTTTCGCTCATGGCAGCCTCACGGTTTGGGCGTTGGTATGCGCTATCCGTGCGTCTTGGGGTACGACTGGCGTGGCGTGGAAAACGTTCAGCATCTTGGTAGGGCTGTGGAAGTTGGCAGGCCTGCAGCCGGTTCGCCGCGGGGGCGCGCCTCCTACAGGAGCGGTCGTACCGGGTTTTGTTTTTGTGGGAGGGCCGCCCTTGGCGCGAGTTTTTGGTTTAGGGCAGACCTGCGGCCTGTTCGACGCGGGGCGCGCCTCCTACGAGAGCAAGACGCTCTGGTTTGCTGGATTAGTGAGGCCTGTGATCGGCCGGATGGTCGATGTCCTGCAGCACGCCGGGATCGTTCAGGGCGAGCTCCAGTACCGGGTGCGCGGCGAACAGCGCCTGGGCACCGCGATCGCCATCCAGCTGCAGCAGCGCATCGCGATGGGCGCTGCCGATGCCACGCGGATGGCCGGGGCGGCCGTCATAGGTCGGCACAACCAGGTTGTCTTCGCGGATTGCCGCCGCGATCTCGTGCAGGGTCCGCGGCTGCACATAGGGCATATCGGCCAGCGCCACCAGCCAGCCACGTCCTGCCGGCGCCTGGGCCACGGCCTGCGCAAGGCTGTGGCCGAGCCCGCGGGATTCCAGCGCAAGCACCTCGCAGTCGGCAGCGTTGGCGCTCAGCCAGTCGCGCAGAGGCAGATTGTCCGCACGGGTCACCACCAGCAGCCGCTCGGCGACACCGCGAAGGTTCGCCAGCGTGGCCGCCAGCACCGGCGGCGAAGACGCAGCAGCCAGGCTGGCCGCCAGCAGCTTGTCCGCCCCACCGGCCGCGCGATAACGGCTGCCCTGCCCCGCGGCGAGAACGATGGCGCAGACGCCCGCTTCAGGCACAGCGCTGTTGTTCCGGCAACGCCTGGCTGACCAGAGCGCCGTTTTTCAGCGCCACCACCTCGGCCATCAAGGACAGCGCGATTTCCGCCGGTGTACGGCTGCCGATGGGCAAGCCGATGGGTCCGTGCAACCGCTGCACCTGGCGCTCGCCGAGGCCCAGTGACAGCAGTCGCGCCTTTCGCTTCTCGCTATTGACCCGCGAGCCCAACGCGCCGACGTAGAAAGCGTCCGATTGCAGCGCGGTAAGCAGTGCCATGTCGTCCAGCCGCGGGTCGTGGGTCAGCGCGACGATGGCGGTGTGCGCATCCGGCTCGATGGCCAGCACGGCATCATCCGGCATGCCGGGCACGAAGCGCACGGCGGCCGCATCCCAGTCATGGGCATAACCTTCGCGCGGGTCGCAGATCAGTACTTCGAAGCCGAGGCCATGTGCCAGGTCGGCGACATAACGCGACAGCTGCCCGGCACCGATCATCAGCAGGCGCCAAGCCGGGCCAAATGGTGCGCGCAGGGTATGGCCATCGAACTGCAGCGCGGCGTCGCGGCTGGCGGTTTGCAGCGTTACATCACCACTGGCGATATCCACGCAGCGCAGCAGCCGTTCATGCCCGACGCAACGCCGCAGCAGCTCGTCGATCCAGCCGGCACCGCGCAACGGCTCCTGCAGCAGGCGCAGGGTGCCGCCGCAGGGCAAGCCGAACCGCGCGGATTCTTCCTTGCTCACGCCATAGGTGATCAGCTGGCAAGCCTGCGGAGGCTCGTCGGCCATGACCCGGGCGAGCAGATCGTCCTCGACGCAGCCGCCGGACACCGAGCCCTCCACTCGCCCATCGCCGCGTAGCGCCAGCAACGAACCCACCGGGCGCGGCGCGCTGCCCCAAGTCTCCAGCACCGTGTAGAGCACCACGGAATGGCCGTCACGCAACCAGTCGCGGGCGCGCCGCAGTACCGCCAGATCGACACTGTCCATCGTTCTCCTCGGCTTCAGCCACTTGCCGCCGGGACTTCCGGCAATGCAAGGAGTGACCGGTCCGGAACGAGGTTAGTTCGTTGCCGGCACCAGCATGGCGTCGGTTACTTCGCGGCGCTTACCGCGACCGGCCAGACGCTCCACCAGGGTCAGGGCGAATTCCAGGGCAGTCGCCGGGCCCTGGCTGGTGATGCAGTTGCCGTCCACCACCACCGGCTGGTCAAGGAAATGCGTGCCGGTGAGGTTGTCGCTCATGCCCGGGTAGCAGGTCACCTGACGGCCCTTGAGCACGCCGTAGGGATGCAGCGCCACCGCCGGTGCGGCGCAGATCGCGGCGAAATCGAGACCGGCGCGGGCCTGCTGGCGCACGCGCTCGGCCAGTGGCTCCAGCTCGCCGAGGGTTTTCGCCCCGGGCATGCCGCCGGGCAGCACGATCAGGTCGAAGTCCTGCGCAAGCACGTCGAGCAACATGGCGTCGGCGGTGATCCGTGTGCCGCGCGCGCAGGTCAGCATGCGCCGTTCCTCCGCGCTGGCCACCACTACCTCGAACTCGGCACGCCGCAGCACGTCGATCAGGGTGACGGCCTCCAGATCTTCTGAACCGTCGGCGATCGGAATCAGGACTCGTTTGCTCATGGCGTTCACCTGCTCAATGGAAATTCAACCGCGCTGCCGGCCGGTGTAAGATGCGCGGCTTTTGCGACGACACGCGAATCGCCCGCCAGAGGCGACAGCCCTCACACTGACCGGCACATAGAGGATCGACCATGCTGGAAAAGCTATTTCAACTCAAGGCGCACAACACCACGCTGCGCACCGAGGTCCTGGCCGGTATCACCACCTTCCTGACGATGGCCTACATCCTCTTCGTCAACCCGAGCATCCTTGCCGAAACCGGCATGGATCACGGTGCGGTGTTCGTCGCCACCTGCCTGGCCGCGGCCATCGGCTCGGCGATCATGGGGCTGGTCGCCAACTACCCGATCGCGCTGGCGCCGGGCATGGGTCTGAACGCCTTCTTCACCTACACCGTCGTGCTGACCATGGGTTACACCTGGCAGACCGCGCTGGGCGCGGTGTTCCTGTCGGGCGCGATTTTCTTCCTGCTGTCGATCTTCAAGATCCGTGAATGGATCATCCACAGCATTCCGTTGGCGCTGCGCTCGGGTATCGCGGCAGGCATCGGCCTGTTCCTGGCGATCATCGCGCTGAAGAACGCCGGCATCGTCGTCGACAATCCGGCCACGCTGGTCGGCCTCGGCGACCTCAGCGCCGGCGGCCCGCTGCTGGCCTGCCTGGGCTTCTTCCTGATCGCTGCGCTGGCCTACCGCCAGGTCACTGGCGCGGTGATGATCGGCATCCTGGCTGTCACCGGGCTATCGATCCTGCTCGGACTTTCCGAACTCAACGGCGTGGTCTCGATGCCACCGTCGCTGGCACCGACGCTCATGCAGCTGGACATCATGGGCGCGCTGGACATCGGCCTGATCAGCGTGATCTTCGCGTTCCTCTTCGTCGATCTGTTCGATACCTCGGGCACCCTGATCGGCGTGGCGCAGAAGGCCGACCTGCTAGACAAGGACGGCAAGCTGCCACGCTTGGGCCGCGCCCTGCTGGCAGATAGCACCGCGACCATGGCCGGCGCCGCGCTGGGCACCTCCACCACCACCAGCTACATCGAATCCGCCGCCGGTACCGCCGCCGGTGGCCGCACCGGCCTGACCGCCTGCGTGGTCGCGCTGCTGTTCCTGCTCAGCCTGTTCTTCGCCCCGCTGGCCGGCGCCATACCGGCCTACGCCACCGCACCGGCGTTGCTGTTCGTCGCCGTGCTGATGATGAGCAGCCTCGCCGGCATCGACTGGGACGACCTCACCGTCGCCGCGCCCGTCGTGGTTGCCGCGCTGGCCATGCCGCTGACTTTCTCCATCGCCAACGGCATTGCCTTTGGCTTCATCGCCTGGACCGCCATCAAGCTGCTGGCCGGCCGCTGGCGCGAGCTGAGCCCGGCGATGTGGATTCTCTCGGCGCTGTTCGTGGTCAAGCTGGGCTGGTTCGCCGGCTGATGGCAGCGTAGGGTGGATAACGCTTTATCCATCCACCAGATCGCACAGAAGGTGGATGAGAAAAGCGTCAGCTGCGCGCCCCGATCCACCCTACGAATAGCGATCCGCAACATACGTTAATTCGCGGCAAGGCCGCCCCCACGGATCGAATTGCTGTGGGAGCGACCGGCGCCGCGAAGCTCTTCAAATTCTGCAAGAAGCCCCCGCCATGCCGCTGCCCAAGCTCGACCCCGCCCAATACGATGCCCAACTCGCCGAGAAAGCCGCCCGGCTGGTAGAACTGCTGGCGCCGTTCGATGCACCGGCAGCGGAAGTCTTCGACTCGCCCCGCGAGCATTACCGCCTGCGCACCGAGTTTCGCCTGTGGCGCGAGGATGGCCAGCGCCATTACGCAATGTTCGAGCAGGGTGACAAGCACAAGGCGATCCTGATCGACGACTTCCCCATCGCCAGCCGCCGCATCAACGAGCTGATGCCGCAACTGAAGGCCGCCTGGCAGGCGTCGGAAGTGCTCAGCTTCAAGCTGTTCCAGGTCGAATTTCTCACCACCCTGGCCGGCGATGCGCTGATCACCCTCGCCTACCACCGCCCGCTGGACGAGGCCTGGCAGGCCGAAGCCGAGCAGCTTGCCGCCGACCTCGGCGTCAGCCTGGTCGGCCGCTCGAAGGGCAAGCGCATCGTTATCGGTCGTGATTACGTTGAAGAAGCGCTGGTGGTCGCCGGCCGAACCTTCCGCTATCGCCAACCGGAGGGCGCCTTCACCCAGCCCAACGGCGAGGTCTGCCAGAAGATGCTGAACTGGGCGCACGAGGCGCTCGGTGAGCGCGACGACGACCTGCTGGAGCTGTACTGCGGCAACGGCAACTTCACCCTGCCGCTGTCCACCCGCGTGCGCCGCGTGCTGGCCACCGAGATCAGCAAGACCTCGGTCAACGCCGCGCTGGCCAACATCGAAGGCAACGGCATCGACAACATCGAGCTGGTGCGACTCTCCGCCGAGGAGCTGACCCAGGCCCTGAACGAGGTGCGCCCGTTCCGCCGCCTGGCCCATATCGACCTGAAGCGCTACGACTTCGGCAGCATCTTCGTCGACCCGCCGCGCGCCGGCATGGACCCGGACACCTGCGAGCTGACCCGCCGCTTCGAGCGCATCCTCTACATCTCCTGCAACCCGGAGACCCTGGCGCAGAACATCGCCCAGCTGGCCGATACCCATCGCATCGAGCGCTGCGCGCTGTTCGACCAGTTCCCCTACACCCACCACATGGAATCCGGGGTGCTGCTGGTTCGCAAGTAACCGTCGCCTTTTGCATTGACTGGTGAAGCGACGCCGCCAAGCACGGCGTCCTCGCTGGATACGTCAGAACCGCCACAGCCCGCCGCGGGCCTTCACCACACTGTCATCAGTCACCTATAAGGGTCGGCTCAAATTACATCGCAGCGCAGCTCACTGAATGCAGCATGGGCCGCGCACAGGCGCTGCCAATCCTGTTCAGGCATCGCCTGCCGGTGACGCTTGAGCTGGCGCAAGTCATGCCGTGCCGCGGCCTTGCGGCGCAGCCGGCGTCGGCTTTTTTCCAGATCGAGCAGCGCGACCTCGACCCAGGTTGCGTCGCCTTCGCCGTGAACCCTGAGGAAGATGTGTTTGGGGTAGCAGCAGCCATGCTGCCAGCGCGCCTGGTGGATCCTGGCAAGGGTGACGCCTGTCGCCTCAAGCATGCGCGCCTGTACCGCCTGGCCGTAGTACTCGCCCATACCTTCGGCGTACCAGTCCTCCATGCTGACGAAGCCTCTGAGCTCTTGCGTCACCAGCAGCGCCTGCCATTGGCCGGCGTGCTGTCGAGCGCCGCAATAGACCAACTCAGGCACCCGCACGCCAAGATCGCCGATGGCTTGCAGGGCATAACGTTCGCGCATCACCGTGGGGCGGCCGAAGGGATGCAGCAGCGAGCGATACAGATGGCCCGTCTGTCGCTTGCAGTACAGCAGCGGTTGCTGCAAATCGCGCAGCCGTATCCGTTGCACACCGCTTTCGCCGGCGCGGCGCTGGTTGGGCTCCTCGACCCATTCGCCCTGGGTGTTCCACCAGCGCTGGAAGGTGCTGGTACGCGCTTCGCGGGCCGGCAGTACGAGTGGTCGGCTCATGTTCAGCCCCGCTTGCGCAGCACGTAGACCCGCCACATGGCGTAGCCAGGGAGGAAGTCATTGCGGTCGAGGATGTCGAAGCCGGCCTCGGTGAACTCCGCCTCAATTACCGAGCGGGCGACGACGAAGCGGTTCTGGTTGTCCTTGGCCGGCCGGCGCCGCTCCAGGCGCTTGCGTTTCCAGGCCTTGTAGTTGCCATCGACCCACAGCGAAACGATCAGCGTGTCGCGGGTAACGCGATGGAATTCGCGCAGCATCGCCAGGCGGTGCGCCGGATTGGCGATGTGGTGTAGCAGACGCATGCAGAAGATGTTGTCCACCGCGTTGTCGCCCATGTCGATGGCAAAGGCCGAGGTCTGGAACGTTTCCACCCGCTTGAGCACTTCCATCGGCTGCGCCGCGTTGGCGATCGCCAGCATGTCGGCGGAATTGTCAGCGGCGAAGATCATCCGGTTCGGATGTTCGGCCAGCAGCGGCCAGAAGCGCCCAGCGCCACATGGCAGATCAAGCACCAGATCGGGCTCGCCGGCGACGTTCAGCGCGCGGCGGGCCATCTGCTCGTCGCGCCAGTGCGACAGACGTCGGGCCAGACCATCCCGATGCTTATGCAGGTATTCGTAGGCGTGCTGGCGATCGTACTTGCGCGAGAACTCCAGCTCGATAGGGCTTGATGTCGTCATGGCGGGTATTCCAGTGGATAACGGAACGCCAAACTAGCGAGGCGGACATCAAGGCTCTGTCAAATGGATGTGAAAAATCCGTCAAGCGGCGCCGTCGTGCATTCGTACCTGGAAGCAGCTGCCTTGCGGTGGCCTCGGTGTCACGGTGACATCCCAGCTCTGGTGTGCGCAGATGCGCTTGACCAGTGAAAGCCCCAATCCCAGGCCCTCGCCGCGCTCCTCCGCACCACGAACGAACGGCTGGAACATGCGCTCCTGATCCGCCAGAGGAATGCCCACTCCGCTGTCCTCGACGCGGAAACCGCCGTCAACCAGGATCAGCCGCACCGTGCCGCTGTCGGTGTAGTGCAATGCGTTACGCAACAAGTTCGACATCACGGTGCCGAGCAATGTGTGGTTGTAGGCGCCCAGGTCTTCACCCTCTTCCAGCAGTTCGAAGCTCAGCCCCTTTTCCGCCAGCAACGGTGCCCAGCGCTCGACCTGCTCCGCCGCTATGCTCCGCAGGCTGGCATCGCCGGCAAAAGACGCCTGTTCCGGACGCGCCCGCGCCAACATCAAGAATGTTTCCACCAGCTCGTGCATTTCCTGCGCGGCGCGCTGGATTCGCGCAGCGGGTCGCTGGGCGCGTGGCGGCAGCTCGGCCTGCTCGAGCAACTCGCAGGCGCCAAGCACCACCATCAACGGCGTTCGCAGTTCGTGGCTGACATCGGCGGTGAACAACCGCTCGCGCTCTAGCGTCTGACGCAACTGCCCAAGAGTACTGTCGAAGGCGGCGGCCAGGTGGCCGACCTCATCCTCGGGATATTGCGGCGCTAGAGGGGGCGCAAGAGGGTGCAGCTGATCGCGATGACGCACCTGACTGGCCAGCCGACTCACCGGTGCCATCACCCGATTGGCCATCAACCGACCGAGCCCCCAGGCACCGACTACGCTGAGCAGAAAACCGGCGAGCACGACGTTGAACAGCGCATCCTCACGAGCCTCGAACTCGCGCTGGTCGCGCACTAGTACATAGCGGTTATCGCCGACATCGCGCACATAGACGTAATAGGCTTCATCATCCCGCACCAGCTCGGTAAAGCCCTGTGCCAGTGAAGCGAAAGCCTCCGGCATTGCGTATTCAGGCAAATGCGAGGCGAAGAAGTGGGTGCTGACATCTAGCTGGGGCGGTCTTCCCAAGGGGAGGTCTTCGTTGAGCACGACGTCCAGGTCGCCGCTCAGCTCTTCGGTGACCAGCTGTTCCTCGATGAAATGCACTACGCCGACGATGCCCAGCGCGAACGCACCACTCACCACCAGCGTCATCAGCGTGAAGGCGATGACGATGCGTCGCGCAAGCGGCTGCTTAGCGAGCATTGCCTTCCTCCGCCAGCCGGAACCCAACACCGTGCACGGTATGCAGCAGCGGCTTGTCGAAGGGCTTGTCCAATACCTGGCGCAGCTGATGGATATGGCTGCGCAGGCTGTCGCTTTCTGGCAGGTCTTCGCCCCACAATGCCTCTTCCAGCGCTTCACGCCGGACCACCGCAGGGCTCCTCTGCATCAGCAGCGCCAGCAGCTTGTGGCCGATAGGGTTGAGGCGAATGGGCTGACCGGCGCGACTGACCTCCAGCGTGTCCAGGTCGTAGCTCAGATCAGCGACCTGCAGCTGGCGTGTGCGCGAGCCCTGGCAGCGCCGCAGGATCGCCTCAATGCGGGCAACCAACTCCGACAATGCGAACGGCTTGATCAGATAGTCATCTGCACCAGCGCTCAGCCCTTGCAGGCGGTCGGCCAGCGCGTCGCGGGCAGTGAGCATGATGATGGGCGTATCACGCCGAGCATCTTCGCGCAGCCGCTTGCACACCTGATAACCGTCGATACCAGGCAGCATCAGATCCAGCACGATCAGGTCGTGCTCCTGGGTAGCGGCCAAGTGCAGACCGCTCAGCCCATCCTGCGCGCAGTCGACCACATAGCCCTTGAGTTCAAGGTAGTCGAGCACGTTAGCCAGAATGTCACGGTTGTCTTCGATGACCAGAATGCGCATGGAGTACCCGTTGAAGGATGCGGAACGGAGCGACAGACAGTATTGCGCCTGCGTGCGAGGCGGAACATAGCCGAAACGATGTGAAAAAAATGTTGACCCGCGAAACCTCCGCTACCTGTTGTTTCTGTGCGGGGCCGAGGCATCGTCGTCGGTAAGGTTCGCTTAAGTTTCGCCGCCTAGAATCGCCACCTTATCCACACACGGAGTAGGTGAAATGAACGTCAAAACAGGTGCGCGAGGATACGGGCGGCTTTCCATCGGGCTGCACTGGCTGATGCTGCTGTTGATCGCAGCGGTCTACGCGACCATCGAACTCAAGGGCAATTTCGCCAAGGGCAGTGAACCGCGCGAACTGCTCAAACACTGGCATTTCATGCTCGGCCCGACGGTGTTTGCACTGGTCTGGCTGCGCTTGGTTGCACGCTGGCTGCATCCCGCACCCAAAGCGGTCGCCGGGGCCGGCTGGGAACGATTGCTGGCCAAGCTGATGCACCTGGCGCTGTACGGCCTGATGATCGGCCTGCCGCTGCTCGGCTGGCTGACCCTGAGCGCGGCAGGTAAGCCGATTCCGTTCTTCGGCCTCGAGCTGCCGGCGCTGATCGGCGCCAACCAAGAACTGGCCGGCCGGTTCAAGGAGCTGCATGAAACGCTGGCGGTGGCCGGCTACTGGCTGATCGGCCTGCATGCGGCGGCCGCCCTGTTCCACCAGTACGTGCGCCGCGACGGCACCCTGTTGCGGATGCTGCCGCAGCGCCACCAGGGCTGACGCGCAGACGCAGAAACGCCCGGTCGACTGATCATCGACCGGGCGTTTTCATGTGTCAGCCGAGCAGTTCGCTGAACGGCAGATACTCCACCGTTTCACCCTCTTCCAGCGTGCGGTTGCGCTCGACGATGGCCAGGCCTTCGGCCCAGCTGGCCGAGGTCAGCATCGCCGAACCCTGCCGCGGGTGCAGGCACACGCGCATCTCGCCATCGACCTGCTCCAGCCGCGCGCGCAGGTACTGGCGGCGGTTGTTCGGCTTGCGCCAGGCGAAGCCGGCGGTCAGGCGCAGCGGCTTGGGCAGCACCTCGGTGCAACCCTGGGCACTGAGCAGGAACGGCCGCGCCACCACCAGCGAGGTGATCAGCGCCGCAGCCGGATTGCCCGGCAGGCCGATCCACGGCTTGCCATTGACCTCGCCAAAGGCCAGCGGCTTGCCGGGCTGGATCGCCAGGCGCCACATGTGCAGCTCGCCCAGCTCGCGAATGGCCTGCTTGAGGTGATCCTCCTCGCCGACCGAGACGCCGCCGGAGGTGATCAGCATGTCCCATTCGGAAGCGGCCAGCGCCAGTGCGTCACGGCTGGCGGCCAGTTCGTCGACGAGGATTTCGTAGTCGTGAACCTCCATTCCAAGGCTGCGCAGCACGCTGAGCAGGCAGTAGCGGTTGGAGTTGTAGATCTGCCCCGGTGCCAGCGGCTCACCGGGTTCGCGCAGCTCGTTGCCGCTGGAGAGCAGCCCGATACGCAGGCGTCGATAGACCGCCACGCGGGCGACGCCGAAGCTTGCCAGCAGACCGATCTCCTGCGGGCGCAGGCGCTTGCCGGCCTGCAGCACCGGGGCGCCGGCCTGTAACTCCTCGCCCTGACGACGCACATGGGCGCCCTGGGTGACGCCGGGGAAATGCACGCGATCAGCCTCGATCTGGCAATCCTCCTGCGCCACCACGGTGTCGGCGCCCGGCGGCAGTGGTGCGCCGGTGAAGATGCGCACGGCGTGGCCGACAGGCAGTTGCTGATCGGCGGCATCACCGGCAGCGATGCGCCCGGCCAGTGGCAGCCAGCCGCCTGCGGCCGGCAGATCGGCAGCGCGCAGGGCGTAGCCGTCCATTGCACTGTTGTCCCAGGCTGGCACCGGGAAAGGAGCGTCGAGGGATTCCGCGAGCACCCGGCCGAGGGCGTCGGACAAGGCGACGTGCTCCACCGGCGGCAGCGCCGGCACTCGTGCCAGCAGTTCGGCGATGGCCTCGTCGACGGGTTTGAGGCCACTGGTGTCGCAGCCACAGGCGCTCATGAGCGCGGCCCGCAGTATTCGACCGCGCTGGCCTTGAGGTGCGGCACGAAGTTGCAGGGCTTGGTACGGCTGTCCAGCTGCTCGACAAGGATCTTGTTCCAGGCGGTGCGACAGGCATTGGTCGAGCCCGGCAGGCAGCAGACCAGGGTGCCATTGCTCATGCCGGCCAGGGCGCGGGACTGCACGGTGGAGGTGCCGATCTCGCCCAGCGAGACGTAGCGGAACAGCTCGCCGAAGCCGTCGACGTCCTTGTCCAGCAGCGGCTGCACCGCCTGCGGGGTGTTGTCGCGGGCGGTGAAACCGGTGCCGCCGGTGATCAGCACGACCTGCACGTTCTCGCTGGCAATCCAGCTGCAGACGCGGGCGCGGATCTGCCAGACGTCGTCCTTGACAATGGCCCGTTCGGCCAGCGTGTGGCCTGCGCTCTGCAGGCCGTCGATCAGTGCCTGGCCGGAGGTATCGGAGTCGATGTTGCGGGTGTCGCTCACCGTGAGCACCGCAATGCTCAGGGGCTGAAATTCGCTGTTGGACAGATGAGCCATGGCTCGAAACTCCCTTGAAGATGTGTGCGCAGGCTGCACCCGTGTCGTACACGAACCCATTCCCCATTGGAGGTATGTCCGCGCGGCGTGGGTGCCATGAGATCCGCCAACGCTGCAGGCGTTTGCGCGACCTGGCTCTGCGACAAGGCCCAGCTGCAGCAACTGGGCACGTGGGTCAAACCGGCGATGCCGGTCGATGGTAGCGAATTAGGCGGTCGACTCGTAGCCCATGCGGGCGTCTGCCTCAACCGCCGCTGGCATTCATGAAGCGCAATACCTGGACCTCACCGCTGCTGGAGAATTCATGGCGCAGCGGTTTGCGTTGCAGCGCGGCGTGGATGGCATCGATCACCGGTTGGTCGCTGGTCGGATGGCGGCGCAGCAGCGCACGCAGGTCGATGGAATTCTCGTGCCCGAGGCAAAGCAGCAGGCGGCCCTCCACCGTCAGCCGCACGCGGTTGCAGGTGGCGCAGAAGTTGTGGGAATGCGGCGAGATGAAGCCGATGCGCGTCTGTGGATGGTCCGCCAGGCGCACGTAGCGCGCCGGGCCGCCGCTCTGCTCGGCCGAATCGATCAGCGCGTGGCGCTCGGCGATCAGCGCGCGTACTTCGTCGCTGGAGCAGAAGCTCTCACCCCGCGAGCGACCGACGTCGCCCAGCGGCATTTCCTCGATGAAACTCAGGTCCAGCCCGCCGGCGATGGCGAAGTCCACCAGGTCGGCGACCTCTTCGGCGTTGCGGCCCTTCATCACTACAGCATTGAGCTTGATCCGCTCGAAGCCGGCGGCGCGCGCCGCATCGATGCCATCGAGCACCTGCTGCAGCTGGCCGGTGCGGGTGATGGCGTGGAATTTCTCGGCGTCCAGGCTATCCAGGCTGATGTTCAGCCGCTTGACCCCGGCCCGAGCCAGCGGCGCGGCAAGCTTGACCAGCTGCGAGCCGTTCGTGGTCATCACCAGTTCGCGCAGGCCCGGCAATGCGGCGATGCGCTCGCAGAGACCGACGATGCCTTGGCGTACCAGCGGCTCGCCGCCGGTGAGGCGAATCTTCTTCACCCCCAGGCCGACGAAAATGCGCGCGATGCGCTCCAGCTCCTCCAGACCGAGCACCTGCTGGCGCGGCAGGAAGGTCATGTCCTCGGCCATGCAGTAGACGCAGCGGAAGTCGCAGCGGTCGGTCACCGACATGCGCAGGTAGTCGATCTGGCGGTTGTGGGCATCGCGTAATTGAGTCATCGATAACACCTCTGAAACTTCGTAGGGTGGATGACGCTTTTCTCATCCACCATGGCCCCGCCCGGTGGGGTAGTGCGAGCGCCGCCGCTTCCATCCACCTCCAGCCCGCAAAGGTGAATGGGTGAAGCGTCATCCACCTTACGTTGGGCCAAGCCGCCGCTATTGCATCAGTGGCGTTTCCGCGCCCTGCATATGGATGCCTTCGATGTTCGCTGCACCCACCAGATTCTGCAGGTACTGGCTGACACCGATCTGCCAGACGCGCTGGTTGAGCTCGGCGCGAATCGAACCGGCGACCACCTCGTAAGGCAGCTGCTCGCCTTCGATTCGCTGGTCGACGAACACCAGGTGATAGCCGTAGCGGCTTTCCAGCGGCTGCTGGCAGAGGCCGACCGGCAGACGGAACAGCTGCCGCTCGAACTCCGGCACGGTCTGGCCCTTGCTGATCTGCCCAAGCGCCCCGCCCTGCTCCTTGGACGGACAGGCCGAATGCTGCAGCGCCAGTTCAGCGAAGCGTTGCGGCGCGGCCTGCAGCTCGGCAATCAAGCCCTGGGCCTGCTCACGAGCCAGGCTGCGCGCCTCCGCGTCATCCGCCGGACAGGCCAGCAAGATGTGCCGTGCGGCCAGCAACGGCGCGCTGAAGAAGCGCTGCTGGTTGCCAGTGTAGTACTGCCGGCAGGCAGCCTCGTCGGCCAGCGGCAGCGGTACTTCCTGCTCGATCAGCGTGCGGGTGGCCGCCTCCTCCTCGCTTTCGCCGGCTTCGGCGCGCACCACCAGGCCCAGCTCGCCGATGCGCTGCTGCAGCAACTCGCGCAGCACCAGCGCCTGGGTCGCCAGGTAGACGGCCTCTTCGCGGCTTTCGGCCGGGTGATACTGCAGTTCCTGAGCGATGGCCTGGGAGGCAATCGCCACCCCATTGACCCGCACCCGCGGCCATTCCTGTTCGCTGCTGGCGATCAGCAGCGGCTCACCGGATGCCTGCTCGGCAGCCGGCTCGTTGTCTTCCTCGTGCGGCAGCTCCTCGAACAGAGGGGCATCTACCGGCACTTCGATTTCCGGACGCGCGCCGCCACCGCAGCCGCCGCTTCCACCTGTGCTACCACCGCATCCACAACCCATGATGATTACCTCGATAAGACGCTTGAACCTTCGAACCGATCGGCCAGACCGGCTGACGCGCCAGGCGTCAGCCGGCAAGGGTCATACCGGGGTCTTGCTCTTTGCCGTGGCGGGCACAGCGGTCGGCACTGCGGTTTCGCGGGCCGGGGCTTCGTAGGTGCGCGGGCGCTGCGGGCGCGGCATGGCCGGCTTGACGCCCTTCTGGCGGACGATCTGGTAGCGCCGGCCCAAGTACCACACCGGCGCACTGACGATGTGCACCAGACGGGTGAAGGGGAACAGCACGAACAGGGTCACGCCGAGGAACACGTGCAGCTTGTAGATGACGCTGACCGACTCGATAGCGACTGCAGCCTTGACCGGCTGCAAGGTGACCAGGCTCTGCGCCCAGGTGCCCAGCAGCACCATCACCGAACCGTCCAGATGGCCGGTGGAGGCGACGATGGTCAGCAGACCCAGCACCAGCTGCGCCAGCAGCACGAAGAGGATCATCACGTCGCTGGTGTTGGAGGTGGCACGCACACGAGCGTCGGTCAGACGACGATGGATCAGCATCACCAGGCCGATCAGGCAGAGGATGCCGAAGAAGCCGCCGGAAACCATCGCCACGATCTGCTTCTGGCCGCTGGTGATGAACGAGTGGTACATCGCCTCGGGCATCAGCAGGCCGACGAAGTGACCGGCCAGGATGAAGATGATGCCGACGTGGAACAGGTTGCTCGCCAGGCGCATGCGGTTGTTCGACAGCATCTGGCTGGAACCGGCCTTCCAGCTGTACTGCGACAGGTCGAAGCGCGCCCAGCTGCCGATCAGGCAGATGGCCAGCGCGATGTAGGGGTAGACCCCGAACAGCAGGAAATTGAAGTTAGACATTGCGCACCTCCTGGGCGAGCGCGGCGGCCTGCCCGTCATGCTTGAAATCGGTCCAGTGCAGCGGCACCGGGCTTTCCTCGCGAGCCTTGCCCGGCCCGCTCGGCATGGATGGGCAGCGATCCTGCTGCTCGGCCTGGAGGAAGTTGACCTGTTCCTCCTCCCAGATCTTGTCCAGCGCTTCCAGCGAGTCGTCGCGTTCCTCGGCGGCGACCTGCTCCTGCAGGCCGGCCAAGGTTTCCTGCACCGGCTCGCCGGCGATCTGCAGCAGCGCACGGAAGCACGCGGCATGCGGGCTTTCGCGTTCCTGCAGA
The DNA here is from genome assembly GCF_040310405.1 of Pseudomonas sp. E45-MNA-CIBAN-0222. Taxonomy (NCBI): domain Bacteria; kingdom Pseudomonadati; phylum Pseudomonadota; class Gammaproteobacteria; order Pseudomonadales; family Pseudomonadaceae; genus Pseudomonas; species Pseudomonas sp. E45-MNA-CIBAN-0222. The sequence continues at coordinate 132,249 of NZ_JBEOPU010000011.1, read as the reverse complement.
CGCGCCGCCAGCAGGGCCAGCAGGTGCGACACGTCGGCCAGCCCCTCGCGGGCCTCGAGGTCGTCGCGGGTGGCGAGGTATTCGAGGTACAGCGGGATGTAGTCCGGCAGCTCGCGTACACCGATGTCGAAACCGGCATCGGTGTACTGCGCCATCAGGTCGACCATGGCCTGGCCGCGGTCGCGGGACTCGCCATGCACGTGTTCGAACAGCAGCAGCGAGAGTGAACGGCCACGGTCGAACAGGTCGGTGTAGCGCTCCTGCACGTCCATCAGGTCGTCTTCGGTCAGCTCGTCGAGCAGGCGGCGCAGCGCGATGCGCTGCTCCGGGCTGATCTCGCGGGCCGAACCGATGGCCTGGGCCAGTTCGGCATGGCCGTCGCGCAGGTGCTGGTCGGGATAGTCCAGCAGCAGGGAAATCACTTTAAGGATGCGCATGGCTCAGTCCTCCCACAGCTGGACGGTCTTGATGATGTCGCGGCGGTTGGCCTTCTTCGCGCCAAACATGTTGGTGTCCGAGGCGCCCGAGCAGCCGCTGCCGAAGCTGAAGCCGCAACCGGAACGCTCGGCAAAGGCGTCGCTCATGGCCTCTTCGCGGTGCGCGGTCGGGATCACGTAGCGGTCTTCGTAGTTGGCGATGGCCAGGTAGCGGTACATGTCCTCCACCTGGGCCACCGACAGACCGACACTCTCCAGCACCTTGAGGTCCTGCACGCCATCGACCTGCTCGGCGCGCTTGTAGGCGCGCATGGCGAGCATGCGCTTGAGCGCCAGCTTGACCGGCTCCTCGTCACCTGCGGTGAGCAAGTTGGCCAGGTAACGCAGCGGAATACGCAGGCTGTCGACGTCCGGCAGCACGCCGTCCATGCTGACGTGACCGGCGCTGGCGGCGTTCTGGATCGGCGACAGCGGCGGCACGTACCACACCATCGGCAGCGTGCGGTATTCCGGGTGCAGCGGCAGCGCCAGCTTCCAGTCGACCGCCATCTTGTAGACCGGCGACTTCTGCGCGGCTTCGATCACCGACATCGGTACGCCGTCGTTGAGCGCCTGCTCGATGACCTTCGGATCGAACGGATCGAGGAAGATCTCCAGCTGCTTGGCGTACAGGTCCTGCTCGTTGACGGTGCTGGCTACTTCATGGATGCGGTCGGCGTCGTACAGCAGCACGCCGAGGTAGCGGATGCGGCCGACGCAGGTCTCGGCACAGACGGTCGGCATGCCGGCCTCGATGCGCGGGAAGCAGAAGATGCACTTCTCGGATTTGCCGCTCTTCCAGTTGAAGTAGATCTTCTTGTACGGGCAGCCGCTGATGCACATGCGCCAGCCGCGGCACTTCTCCTGGTCGATGAGGACGATGCCGTCCTCCTCGCGCTTGTAGATCGCACCGCTCGGGCAGGAGGCGGCGCAGGTTGGGTTCAGGCAGTGCTCGCACAGGCGCGGCAGGTACATCATGAAGGTGTTTTCGTACTGCCCGTAGATGTCCGCCTGGATCTTGTCGAAGTTCTTGTCCTTGCGACGCTTGGCGAACTCGGTACCGAGAATCTCTTCCCAGTTCGGGCCCCACTCGATCTTCTCCATGCGCTGACCGGAGATCAGCGAGCGCGGACGTGCAACCGGCTGGTGATCGGAGATCGGCGCGGTGTGCAGGTTCTGGTAGTCGAAGTCGAACGGCTCGTAGTAGTCATCAATGGTCGGCAGGTCCGGGTTGGCGAAGATATTCGCCAGCACGCGGAACTTGCCACCGATGCGCGGGTTGATTGTGCCGTCGCCATTGCGCACCCAGCCGCCCTTCCACTTGTCCTGGTTCTCCCACTCTTTCGGGTAGCCGATGCCAGGCTTGGTTTCGACGTTGTTGAACCAGGCGTATTCCATGCCTTCGCGGCTGGTCCAGACGTTCTTGCAGGTGATCGAGCAGGTGTGGCAGCCGATGCACTTGTCCAGGTTCAGGACCATGCCAACTTGTGAACGAATCTTCATGGCCTATTCCTCAGATGTCTTGCGGCAGGGGTTGCGGCAGGTCATTGCCGTTCGGGCCGTCGAGCCAGTCGACCTTGGCCATCTTGCGTACCACGACGAACTCGTCGCGGTTGCAACCCACGGTGCCGTAGTAGTTGAAGCCGTACGCCTGCTGGGCGTAGCCGCCGATCATGTGGGTGGGCTTGAGCACCACGCGGGTCACCGAGTTGTGGTGGCCGCCGCGGGTCTTGGTGGTCTCGCTGCCGGGCACGTTCACGATGCGTTCCTGGGCGTGGTACATCATCACCATGCCTTCCATCACGCGCTGGCTGACCACCGCACGGGCGGTCAAAGCACCGTTGGCGTTGAAGCACTCGATCCAGTCGTTGTCCTCGATGCCGGCCTTCTTGGCATCGACTTCGGACATCCACACGATCGGGCCGCCACGGCTCAGGGTGAGCATGATCAGGTTGTCCGAGTAGGTGCTGTGGATGCCCCACTTCTGGTGCGGGGTGATCCAGTTGAGGACGATCTCGGTATTGCCGTTGCTCTTCTTGCCCTTCACGTAATCGATGGTGCGGGTGTTGATCGGCGGCCGGTAGCTCATCAGCTGCTCACCGAAGGCCTGCATCCAGGGGTGATCCTGGAAGAACTGCTGGCGGCCGGTGATGGTGCGCCACGGGATGAACTCGTGGACGTTGGTGTAGCCGGCGTTGTACGACACATGCTCGTCTTCCAGGCCTGACCAGGTCGGGCTGGAGATGATCTTGCGCGGCTGCGCCTGGATGTCACGGAAGCGAATCGCCTCGTGCTCCTTGGGCAGCGCCAGGTGGCTGTGGTCGCGGCCGGTGAATTCCGACAGCGCGGCCCAGGCCTTCACCGCTACGTGGCCGTTGGTTTCCGGCGCCAGACTGAGGATGACCTCGGCCGCGTCGATGGCCGACTCGATCTGCGGACGCCCTTGGCTGACGCCCTCGTCGCGGACCTTGTAGTTCAGCTCGCCGAGGAAATCGACTTCATCCTGGGTGTTCCAGTTGATGCCCTTGCCGCCGTTGCCGAGCTTGTCGAGCAGCGGGCCGAGGGAGCTGAACTTCTTGTAGGTCGCCGGATAGTCGCGCTCGACCACGGTCATGTTCGGGCAGTTCTTGCCCGGCTGCGGATCGACGCCAGCGGTTTTCCAGTCGGTGCCGCCGAACGGCTGGGCCAGTTCACCGGGGCTGTCGTGCAGCAGCGGCACGGTGACCAGATCCTTCTCCACGCCCAGATGACCTTCGGCCATCTTCGAGAAAGACTTGGCGATGCCCTTGTAGATTTCCCAGTCCGAACGCGCTTCCCAGGCCGGGTCGATGGCTGCCGACAGCGGGTGAATGAAGGGGTGCATGTCCGAGGTGTTCATGTCGTCCTTCTCGTACCAGGTCGCGGTCGGCAGAACGATGTCGGAGTACACGCAGGTCGAGGACATGCGGAAGTCGAGGGTGGTGACCAGGTCGAGCTTGCCGATGGCGCCGTCTTCCTGCCATTCGGCCTCGAGCGGCTTGAAGCCGTCGCGCTTGCCGAGGTCCTCGTTCATTACGCCGTTCTTGGTGCCCAGCAGGTACTTGAGCATGTACTCGTGGCCCTTGCCCGAGCTGCCCAGCAGGTTGGAGCGCCAGATGAACATGTTGCGCGGGAAGTTATCCGGATTGTCCGGCTGCTCGCAGGCAAACTTCAGCGAACCGTCCTTCAGCGACTGAGTGACGTAGTCCACCGGCGACATGCCGGCCGCTTCGGCTTCACGGCAGATCTGCAGCGGGTTGCGGTTGAGCTGCGGCGCGCTCGGCAGCCAGCCGGCGCGTTCGGCGCGGATGTTGTAGTCGAGCATGTGCTCGGGGAACTGCGACTTGTCGGCCAGCGGCGAGAGCACTTCGTGAATGCTCATCTTCTCGTGGCGCCACTGCGAGCTGTGGTTGTAGAAGAAGCTGGTGCCGTTCATCTGGCGCGGCGGACGGCTCCAGTCGAGGCCGAAGGCCAGCGGCAGCCAGCCGCACTGCGGGCGCAGCTTTTCCTGGCCGACGTAGTGAGCCCAGCCGCCGCCGGTCTGACCCACGCAGCCGCACAACATCAGCATGTTGATCAGGCCACGGTAGTTCATGTCCATGTGGTACCAGTGGTTCATCGCCGCACCGACGATGATCATGGAACGGCCATGGGTCTTGTCGGCGTTGTCGGCGAATTCACGGGCGATCTGGATCGCCTTCTCGCGGGATACGCCAGTGATGACTTCCTGCCAGGCCGGAGTGCCGGGCACGCTGGCGTCGTCGTAGCTGGAAGCGACGTTGGCGCCACCCAGACCACGGTCGATACCCAGGTTGGCGGCCATCAGGTCGAACACGGTGGCGACCTTGGTGGTGCTGCCGTCGGCCAGGGTGATGGTACGGACCGGCACGCGGCGCAGCTGGATGCTTTCGCCTTCGGCGTGCTGGAAGTGCTCGTGGAGGATGCCACCGAAGTACGGGAAGGCGACCTCGGCCGTCTCGCCGCCCTCGATCTGGGTCAGGGAGAGGTCGACATCACGACCGTCCTTGCCTTCACGGGCTTCGATGTTCCACTTGCCCTTCTCGCCCCAGCGGTAGCCGATCGAGCCCAGCGGCGAAACCAGCTCGCCGGTGCTGCCGTCGAGCGCGATGGTCTTCCACTCGGGGTTGTTCTCCTGACCAAGGTTGTCGGCCAGATCGGATGCGCGCAGGAAGCGGTCGGCGATGTAGCTGCCGTCCTTCTCGTTCAGGCGCACCAGCACCGGCAGATCGGTGTAGCGCTTGGCGTAGTCGCGGAAGTACTCGCTCGGCTTCTCGAGGTGGAATTCCTTGAAGATGACGTGGGCGAAGGCCTGGGCCAGCGCGGCGTCGGTGCCCTGCTTCGGGTTGAGCCAGAGGTCGGTGAGCTTGGCGACTTCGGCGTAGTCCGGGGTGATGGCGACGGTCTTAGTGCCCTTGTAGCGGACTTCGGTAAAGAAGTGCGCATCCGGGGTACGGGTCTGCGGGACGTTGGAGCCCCAGGCAATGATGTAGTTGGAGTTGTACCAGTCGGCCGATTCCGGCACGTCGGTCTGCTCGCCCCACACTTGTGGAGAGGCCGGAGGCAGGTCGCAGTACCAGTCGTAGAACGACAGGCACACGCCGCCGATCAGCGACAGGTAGCGGCTACCGGCAGCGTAGGAAACCATCGACATGGCCGGGATTGGCGAGAAGCCGATGACGCGGTCCGGGCCGTACTGCTTGACGGTGTAAACGTTGGCTGCAGCGATGATCTCGTTGACTTCTTCCCAGCTGGAACGGATGAAACCACCCATGCCGCGCTTGCTCTTGTAGGACTCGGCCTTGGCCTTGTCCTCGACAATGCTGGCCCAGGCGTCCACCGGGCTCATGTTGCGCCGCGCTTCACGCCACAGTTTCAGCAGCGGCTTGCGCACCTTGGGGTACTTCAGGCGGTTGGCGCTGTAGATGTACCAGCTGTAGCTGGCGCCACGCGGGCAGCCGCGTGGCTCGTGGTTGGGCAGGTCGTTGCGGGTACGCGGGTAGTCGGTCTGCTGGGTTTCCCAGGTGATCAGGCCGTTCTTCACGTAGATCTTCCAGGAGCACGAACCGGTGCAGTTCACCCCGTGGGTGGAACGCACGATCTTGTCGTACTGCCAGCGCGAGCGGTAGACGTTCTCCCAGTCACGGGATTCGATGCGGGTTTCGCCATGACCATCGGCGAATTCGCCTTGCTTCCTGTTGAAGAAGCGCAGTTGATCGAGCAAGTGGCTCATTGGTTTCTCTCCTCACTCCGGTTGCGAACCACTGGCCCGACCGGTCGGCTTATCAATCTCGGCTTGCGCCAGCCGAGGTGGCTGGCGCATTCGTTCGGTGCAACGTCAGGACGCGAGCTTCTGGCGGGCCTCCAACTCGCGATCGACGCTGGATACGTAGTACTCGTCGGAGAACGCCCCCTCGGGCTCCTTCAGCCAGAGCAGGCAGAGCCCGAAGCTGACGAACGCACCGGCGGCAATCACCATGAAGAACTGCGAGGGGGTCACGAAGGTGTAGAGGGTCAGGTAGCAGACGGCGCCGACGTTGCCGTAGGCCCCGGCCATACCGGAGATCTGCCCGGTGACGCGGCGCTTGATCGACGGGATGATCCCGAAGGTCGCGCCTTCGGCGCCCTGGACGAATACCGAGCAGAGCACGGTGATCGCCACGGCCACGATCAGCGGCCACTTGGAGTTCATCAGGCCCATCAGCAGGAAGCCGACGGCGATCCCCAGCATGTACGCCAGCATCACGAAGCGACGGTTACCGAAGCGGTCGGAGACCAGGCCGCCCATGGGCCGCGCCACCAGGTTCACGAAGGCGAAGGAGGCGGCGATGATGCCGGCGGTGGTCGGCGTCAGCCCCCAGGTCTGCTCGAAGAACATCGGCAGCATCGACACCACCGCCAGCTCGGCACCGAAGTTGGCGAAGTAGGTGGAGTTCAGCGCAGCCACGGTGTTGAAGGGGTACTTGTCGTCTTCCGGCACGCCCTTCTTCAGGATCGGCACGTTGACCCGCAGGATCTGCACCACCTGAAACACCACCACCAGCACGATCGCCGCGTAACAGATCAGCGCGCCAGTGGAGCCCAGGTAGCCCATGCCCTCGACGCGCCAGACCAGGACAGCGAGCACACCGACCATGGGAATGGTCCAGATGATCAGCTTGATCATGTCGGCCCAGGTGCTGACTTCCAGCGCACTGGCCTTGTGCGGCTTGCGGTGCACGGTGCCGGCGGGGCCGTCGGTAATGGCGAACCAGTAGTAGACGCCATACAGCGCCATGATGATGGCCGAGCTTGCCGTAGCCCAACGCCAGCCTTCCGGGCCACCGAAGGCATGGATGGCGATGGCCGGCAGACTCATGGCGGCAGCAGCGGAACCGAAGTTGCCCCAGCCGGCGTAGAAGCCCTCGGCAAAACCGATGTCCTTTGGCTTGAACCACATGGCGGTCATATGGATGCCAACCACGAAGCTGGCGCCGATGGAGCCGAGGATCAGCCGCGACACCAGCAGCTGGGTGCGGCTATCACCAAAGGCGAAAAACAGCGCGGGCGCCGCCATCGTGACCAGCAGCACCGAGAACACCCGGCGCGGCCCCCAGTGGTCGAGCGCCATGCCGACCAGAATCCGCGCAGGAATGGTCAGCGCGACGTTGGCGATAGCGAACAGCTTGAGGTCTTCGGGCGTCAGCCAGTTCACGCTTTTCAGCATGCTCGAGGCCAGCGGCGCCATGCCGAACCAGACGAAGAAACAGATGTAGAAGGCAATCCAGGTCAGATGCAGAGCACGGACTTCGGGGCGCTTCCATTCGAACAGCGTAGAAACTCTCATGTTGAGCTCCTCACTCAGGGGCAGGCTTGAATCAGGACCGGGCAAGGCGCCCGGCGGGCCAGGAAAGCGCTCACGCTGCCGAAGGTCATGTAGTCGAGCTCGTCGACCAGCAGATTCAGCGAGCGGGAAATGAAGCCGCCGTCCGGTTCGTTTGAATGCCGCGCAATCACCAGCAGGTCGGGCTTCTTGTGCTCGGCCGCCTTGAGAATCATCTTGCGGGCGTCGCCTTCGGCGAGAATCACGTCGGCGTCCAGGCCGAAGGCGCTGACCTTGTCAGCCGCCTCCTGCAGGAAACCGCGGAACTCGTTGCGCTCGCGCTCGTAAAGCTCGACGGCCGAATCGCTGGTGTCACGGGTCTCTTCCACCACCCCGACCAGCATGATCAGCGGCTTGAGCGGGCCGAACATGTCGAGGGTGGCGTCCAGGGCTTTCCTGGCGTTACGCGAGTTGTCGTAGGCAATCATGATCTTCATAACGCACTCCAGACTCAGGGGTTCTTCACGTAGGCGTTGGGGCGCAGGTAGAACCACCAGTTGAGGATCAGGCACAGCGCGCAGAAGACAGCGAAACCGTACATGGCCACTTCGGGAGTACCGGCCTTGACCTGTTCGCCGATCACGATCGGGGCGACGAAGGAGCCGTAGGCGGCAACGGCCGAGGTCCAGCCGAGTACCGGGCCGGCCTTCTCGCGGTCGTAAATCACGCCGATGGTGCGGAAGGTGGAACCGTTGCCGATGCCGCTGGCAGCGAACAGCACCAGGAACAGCACCAGGAAGAGGAAGAAGAACTCTTCAGGCTGGGTCGAGCCGTAGGCTTGCTGCATGACATAGCCGGCCGCGACCGAGGCGATCACCATCACCACCGAGACGATCTGAGTGACGATGGAGCCTCCGACCTTGTCGGAAATCCAGCCGCCCAGCGGACGAATCAGGGCGCCGATGAACGGGCCGATCCAGGCGTAAGTCAGGGCGCTAGGCGCATTCGGATTGACGACGCGGGTGACGGTGCCGTCCGCGGCCACTTCGTTCATGAAGCCGAAGATCACGGTGATCGACAGCGGCAGCGCCATCGAGAAGCCGATGAAGGAGCCGAAGGTCAGGATGTAAAGGATGCTCATCGACCAGGTGTGCTTGTCGCGGAAGATCGCGAACTGACGCTTGATGTTCGGGCTGATGCTGCCTGGCAGCATGCGCAGCATGCCGAGGGTCAGGCCGATGGTGAGCAGCATTACTCCCCACATGTTCAGCACGCCAAGGCCTACAGGTGCCGGCAGGTAGAGGTACAGGCCAACCGCAGCGGCAGCGAAGGCCACGGCGTAGAGGCCAATAATCTTGCCGAAAGCGTTCAGCGGATAACCCGGTGTCGGCGAAATCACCAGCAGGTTGTTCATGCCCTTCCAGCCAGCGAAGGCCAGCGGAATCAGGAACAACAGCCACACCCAACCGGCGTTCTGAATCCAGGTTTCAGTACCGGCGGGGATCTTGCCAATCAGCGTACCGCTGTCCTTGAGCAGCTCCATCGGCGCACCGGCGAAGACTCCGAACACGCCGGCGGTCATCACCAGCGGAATCAGTATCTGCATGGTGGTAACGCCGAAGTTGCCCAGGCCGGCGTTCAGACCTAGAGCCAGGCCCTGCTGATTCTTCGGAAAGAAGGTGCTGATGTTGCTCATGGAGCAGGCGAAGTTGCCGCCGCCGATGCCGGAGAGGAAAGCCAGCAGCTGGAACACCCACAGCGGCGTGTCCTGACTCTGCAGCGCAATGCCCGCACCGGCAGCCGGAATCATCAGCAGCGCGGTGGTCAGGAAGATGGTGTTGCGTCCGCCGGCGATGCGGATCATGAAAGACGCCGGGATGCGCAGGGTGGCACCGGTAAGGCCGGCGATGGCGGTCAGGGTGAACAGCTCTGCGGGCTCGAAGGGAAACCCCAGGTTGAGCATCTGTACTGTGACGATGCCCCACATCAGCCAGATGGCGAAACCCATAAGCAGACTCGGGATGGAAATCCAGAGGTTGCGATTGGCGATCCGCTTGCCGGTGGTGTCCCAGAACTTCTGGTCCTCCACGTCCCACTTTTCGATATTGCTCATGGTCGATCCTCTTGGCGCCAAGACCCTGCTTGCATAGGCAGCGGGATCAGGAATGGCTCGCACGCTAAGCGGGAGGGATCGATCCGAATTTGACTCAGGTCAATACACGGCTAGTGGCATTTTGCTTGACAACACATTTCTACCTCCTACGAGGTATCTCGCATACACCAAATAAAATCCTTAAATATCAGCTAGTTAAAAGAAATAACACGGTCCCCTTTCACCTCTTCAAACTGACTCAAATGCATTGTGAGTACACCCCCGGCCATGGCCAGCGCTTGCCACAAAGCGCAGAATGAGGCACCGCCCGACCGACGATTCGACCATGCCCCTTTCCGAAAGCGAGCAGCTCTCAACCCGCCATTCGATCGTGTTCAACACGTTGGTGGCCTTCGTGGTGATCATCGGTTTTTCGCTGGTCAGCATGCTAGCCAGCCTGTACCTGGCGGACGCCCTGGAAGGCGATGCCGAGGCCATCAATCAGGCCGGAAGCCTGCGTATGCAGGCCTACCGACTGGCCTTCACCGCCGAACACGGTCCGCACGAACTATTTGAAGAGCGCATAGAAATGCTGGAACGCACCCTGCGTTCGTCTTCCCTGCGCTCGGCGCTACATCGGCATGGCTCGACCGAGTTGCCCGCGCTACATGCCGGCGTGTTGCAGCACTGGGTGGAACGCATGCGGCCACTGCTCGACGCGCAACCCGCGCAGGTCGACGACTACCGTCGAGAGGCACCGGAGTTCGTCAGTGAGCTGGACGCCTTCGTGCGCACCCTGCAGGAGGCATCCGAGGGCAAGCTTGGCGTCATCCGCGCGCTGCAGGCCGGCACGCTATTCGTCATCGTGCTGATCGCCTTCGTGCTGATCTATGGGTTGCACAACAACCTGGCGTCGCCGCTGCGTAGCCTGACCAAGATGGCCCGCGACATTGGCAAGGGGGACTTCAGCGGCCAGGTGCAGATCCCCGGCGACACAGAGCTCAGTCTGCTGGCACGCACGTTGAACCAGATGAGCCAGGAACTGGCTGGTCTTTACGCGGAAATGGAGCAAAAGGTCGATGACAAGACGGCCGCACTGACTCGCAGCAACGCCACCCTGCAACTGCTATTCAACAGTGCACGGATGCTCTACAGCCAGCCGGACGATCCCTCGCAGATGATGGGCTCGCTACTGGCCAAGGTGCAGCAGATCCTTGGCACCGGGCCGATCTCGCTGTGTCTGAATCGCTCGGCGGAGGCCGGCAGCCACACCGCAATGACCTCGCGCGATCTGCAACCGCCGGAGTACTGCAAGCTGCCGCAGTGCGACGTTTGCCCGGCCAACCAGACCGGTCGGCTGCCCAGCGGCGAGGAGCTGATGACCTTCGAGCTGCGCTCCGGCCAGGACGATCTGGGCTCGCTACGCGTCGCCCATCCGGCAGGCGAGCCGCTGGAATCCTGGCAGACGCTGCTACTGACGACCCTGGCCGACCTCTTCGCCGCTTCGCTGAGCCTGGCACAGCTGGGCCAGAAGCAGGCGCGCCTGGCGCTGATGGAGGAGCGTGCGGTGATTGCTCGCGAACTGCATGATTCCCTCGCCCAGGCGCTGTCCGCACAGAAGCTGCAACTGGCGCGCCTCAAGCGCCTGATGCAGAAGGAAAGCAGCCAGGCGCAGCTGGACGACAGCGTGCAGCAGATCGATCAGGGCCTGAACGCGGCCTACCGACAGCTGCGCGAACTGCTGACCACCTTCCGCATCAAGGTCAACGAACCAGGACTCAAACCGGCCCTGCAGGCGACGATAGAGGAATTCAGTGCCAACTCTGGCCTGCAGATCGAGAACGACTACCACCTCGATCATTGCCCGCTGACGCCAAACGAGGAAGTGCACTGCCTGCAGATCATCCGTGAAGCCCTCAGCAACGTGGTCAAGCATGCGGAAGCGAACCACTGCTGGTTGAGCCTGACGCAGGACAGCATCGGCACCATCCACGTAAGGATCGACGATGACGGCATCGGCATCCGGCCTGAAGAACAGCGCGCCGGCCACTACGGCCTGATCATCCTGCAAGAACGCGCCAGCAGCCTGAACGGCAATATCAGCATTGGCCTGCGCCCCGCTGGCGGCACTCAGGTGCACCTGAGATTTCCCCCCGCCTATCGACACATTCCCCTGAAACAGGAGCCTGTCACGCATGAACGAAGGGACAACCACACGAATCCTGCTGGTCGACGACCATCCCATGATGCGTCGGGGTCTGCGTGACCTGCTGGATCTGGAAGACGATCTGGAAATGGTCGGCGAAGCGGGCAACGGCGAAGACGCCATCCGGCTGGCACTGCAGATCGAGCCTGACCTGATCCTGATGGATCTCAACATGCCAGGCATCGATGGCCTGGAAACCACCCGACGCATGCGCGACGCGGACATCGATGCCCGCATCATCATGTTCACCGTTTCCGACGAGCAGAGCCATGTGCTCGAGGCGTTGCGCAACGGCGCCGATGGCTACCTGCTCAAGGACATGGACGCCGAACAGCTGATCGAGCAGATCCGCATCGCCGCCACGGGACGCATGGCACTCAGCCCCGAGCTTACCCAGGTACTCGCCGAGGCCATCCGGGTGCGCCCGAAACCTTCCGGCCAGGTGCAGTTTTCCAACCTGACCAAGCGCGAAAAGGAGGTCCTGCGGCTGATCGCCAAGGGCCAGAGCAACAAGATGATCGCGCGCAAGCTGGGCATCACCGAAGGTACCGTCAAGGTCCACGTGAAGAACCTGCTGCACAAGCTGGGGTTGCGATCGCGAGTCGAGGCGGCGGTCTGGGTACTGGAAAACGAAGCGAAGGGCTGACGGAGAACGACTCGGCTGCGCCAGCGATTCTGTGCGCAATCGCTCAACCCGGAACACTGCTTCGAAGACCTTGACGATCATCAATGCCATCGCTGCGAAGCGCTCTATCGTCTCGACCTTGCCGAGCTGACCGAGCGGTCAGCATCGCGCCCGCCCGGACGTAAGGAGCGCCCCATGTTCAAGATTCTGCTACCCACTTCACTGCTGCTTGCCCTGTTGGCCACCAGTCTTCCCGGCCAGGCCGCGATCAGCGATGCCGAAGCGGTCAACCGTGCCGGCATGCAGCGCATGCTCAGTCAGCGCATCGCCAAGAGCTACCTGATGATCGGCACCGACACTCGGGTCGACCTCGCCGCCAGCCAGCTCGACAGCAGCATTGCCAGTGTCGAGGAAAATGCCCAGCTGCTCGATGAATACGCCCCCAACGACGGCATCCGTAAGGCACTGAGCGAGGCCACGCAAACCTGGAACCAGTATCGCCAGGTAGCGCTCACGCGGCCGGATCGCGAACAGTCCGCCGAACTATTGCGCCTGGCCGAGCGCTTTCTCGGGCAAAGCGAGGCTCTGGTGCAGGAAATCGAGCGTCATAGCGGCAATCAGGCTGCCCGCCTGGTCAACCGCAGCGGGCGCCAGCGCATGCTCAGCCAGCGCATTGCCATGCTTTACCTGGCCATGACCTGGAAGCTACCGGAGCAGCGCCTACGCGGCGACTTCGACGCGGCGGTAGCAGAGTTCGAACGCGGCCTGGATGAACTGAACAAGGCCCCGCAGAACACTGAGCAGATCAACCGCCAGCTCGATCAGATCGGCGCACAATGGCGTTTCGCCCGTGCCGGTTTCAGCCTGGCAGACGACGCGCGCTTCGTGCCGACGGTGATCGTTACTACCAGTGATTCGCTGCTGCGCAAGATCGAACAGCTGACGATGGACTATGAGCGCCTGGCCGGAAGCAGCCGCTGAGGTCCTACCTCTCTGCCCAGAAAGAGGTATGGTTTGGCGGCGCGGTGCAACCTAGCATGCCCCTATCAAAAGGAAGGGGATGGCCATGCTGACAGGCTCTGCAGTGCTCAATACGTTGCGCCGTCATCATCTATTCAGCGGGCTGGCCGAAGCCGCCCTGCAGGACATAGCCGCACATACCACGGTCAAGCGTCTGCCGGCCGGCTGTACGCTGTTCCACCAGGGCGACGCTGCTGAGCACTTTCACGTGCTGATCAACGGCCAGGTCAAGCTGCACCGGGTCACCTGTGATGGTCAGGAGAAGGTCATCGAGGTGGTCCGCCCCGGTGAAGCCTTCGCCGAAGCGATGCTGTTCAACAAGCTTCCCGAACATCCGCTGAGCGCCACCACTCTCAAGGAAAGCCTGGTGCTCAATGTGCAGAACAGCCACTACCTGCGCTTGCTCGAAACCCAGCCACAATTGTGCATGCAGCTGCTCAGCAGCCTTAGCGCACGGCTGAACCAACGGCTGCATCAGATCGACAGCCTGACCTCGTCGAATGTCAGCCAACGGGTGGTGCGCTACCTCTTTCAGGAGCTGCAGGCAGCACGCAGCGGCGTAATCGACCTGGACATGCCCAAGCGGCTGATTGCCTCGCAACTGGGTATTCAGCCGGAAACGCTGTCTCGCATCCTGCACCGCCTGACCGACGCCGGACTGATCGCCGTCCAGCGCCGGCGCATCGAAATTCTCGACCACCTGAGTCTCTCGGCTTACCTCGACGCTGCGGCCTGACCACCGTCAAGCGTTCGGATCGCCGCGACGAAATGGCTGTGGTGCAACCTCCGCTGGCGCGGGTTCGATTGGCGGCGGCACATCGCCGAGCTTGAAGGGTTTCGGTGGCTCGCTGGCCAGCCTTCGGGCGGCAGGCGCAATGCGCTCCGGTTCAGGCTCCGGGCGCTCGCGAACGAAATACCAGGCCGCCCCAGCGAGCGCGGCAGCCAGCACGCGATAGAACAGCGAGGCCAGGTCGAAGCCGACCAGCTCGCCGCCGTCCAGCCAGAGCGATACCAGTCTGCCCAGCACCAGCGCCGACATGGTAATCATCAGCATCATCAGCGCCGGGCGAGCTCGTTCGGGCGCACGCGCAGCCCAGATCAGGAACAACGCCAAGCCAAGTTGCAGGCCACCGTAGTAGACCCGCATGTGACTGACAGACGCGCCCTCCATCAACAGCATGCCGTTCAGATTGGCCATCTCGTAGGGACGCAGCCAGTAGGCCAAGCTCAGGCTGGCCATAACCAGCGCCTGCACAAGCAGAACGAAACGGGCAAAACGCATCGAAAACTCTCCTGATGAACGACTCGCTATACCGGTTGGCATGGGACTGTCATGTGACCGGTTTGTTCGGCGTTGGTTGACGCGACCGACCGTCTAAAAACCGCCGCCATTGAGACGTTCGCATAACGACCGTGCCTTGGGCATGGCTGCAAGCCGGCGTATTCTGGAGCTCTCGCCTGTCGGAGATTGTTATGCGCCGCCTTCTACTTCTTCCATTTCTTCTCGTTGGCCTCGCTCAGGCTGCCGACCCCATCGCCATCGACGTCTATCGCGATCCCAACTGCGGGTGCTGCGAGGAGTGGATTGACCATCTGGAAGACAACGGTTTTGCAGTGACCGATCACGTGGTCAATGACATGACCTCGGTGAAGATGGAGCACGGCGTGCCGCACCGTCTCGGCTCGTGCCATACCGGTGTGATCGACGGAAAATTCGTCGAAGGCCACGTCCCGGCCGCGGACATACTCAAGCTGCGCGCCCGCCCCGATCTGATCGGCGCCGCCGTGCCTGGCATGCCGATCGGCTCGCCAGGCATGGAAATGGGTGAGCGCAAAGACGCCTTCAAGGTCATCGGCATCAATAAGGATGGCAAGGAAAGCGTACTTACCGAATACCCGGGCGACTGATCAATCGCCTCATCACGAACGCATGCGTCCCTCGCTGCAGCTTTTTCGTGTGCAACGGGTCTTAACGGGAGGCGGTCGCCGCTTCGGTGCTGCTACAACTCAATCCTGTTAACCGTTCAAAGGGGCTCCTCATGCGCTGGAATCGTGGCCGACGCAGCGACAACGTAGTGGACGCCAGGGGCCGCAGCGGCATGCGCCTCGGTGGCGGCCTGGGACTGGGCGGCATCGCCATCGTCGTGATCATTGGCCTGCTTTCCGGCCAGGACCCAATGCAGATTCTCGGCCAGCTGGCCAACCAGAGCGGGCCTGCCGTCTCCCAGCAAGGGCAGCGTCCAGCAGGCGACGATCCGCAGGTCGAGTTCGTGCGTGCCGTACTCGGTGATACCGAAGACACTTGGCGCGCCCTGTTCCAACAGAACGGCGGGCAGTACCGCGATCCGACACTGGTGCTGTTTCGCGGCGGCGTGAACTCGGCCTGCGGCTTCGCCAGTTCCGCAGTGGGCCCGTTCTACTGCCCTGGGGATCAGCAGGTCTATCTCGACCTGCAGTTCTTCGACGAGATGGCACAGCGCTTCTCCGCCAGTGGCGATTTTGCACAGGCCTATGTCATTGCCCATGAGGTCGGCCACCACGTACAGACCCTGCTCGGCGTTTCACAGCAGATGCACGCTGCCCGCCAGCGCGGTGCGAAGATGGAGGGCGACAACGGCCTGCTGGTTCGCCAGGAACTGCAGGCCGACTGCTTCGCCGGTGTCTGGGCATACCACGCGCAGCAGCGGCATGACTGGCTGGAAGAAGGTGATCTGGAAGATGCGCTGAACGCAGCCAATGCCATCGGCGACGACAACTTGCAAAAGCGCAGCCAGGGCCACGTGGTCCCAGACGCCTTCACCCATGGCACGTCCGCACAGCGGGTGCGCTGGTTCCGCGACGGTTTCGAGCATGGCGACCCGGCGCGCTGCGACACCTTCAAGGCAGCACGGCTATAAGCAGTAACATCGGTGGGCTAAAGCCCACCCTACCCCCCGAAGCCAGCGCTTTCTGACCAAGGGCGCTCACGACGTATAGGGTTTGGTTGCGCAGCTTCGTATAAGCCGTCTCAGCCCACGGGCCTGCGGGATTTCGTAGGGTGGGCTTCAACCCACCAACCGCACCACCAACGGCATCGGCGGGCTAAAGCCCACCCTACCTGCCTTCTAATGCACGGATTACTGGAGCCCGCAATAGGTGGCAGCACCGTAAGCAGATGCTGCTTTTCCATCCAGCTATCGAGCCGGCGTCAAGCCAAGAGCTCGTGCAGCACCCGACAATCGCGCGCGTACAGGTCGGTCAGCTCCGGCCACTCATTGTGCGGCATGTTGACCAGCACCCCGCGCGCGCCGGCAGCTCTGGCGCACTCCAGGTCGAAGCGGTAATCGCCAACCATCAGCATCGCCGATGGTGCCACGCCCCAACGCTCGGCTAGCTGCAGCAGGCCGCCCGGGTGGGGTTTGGGCGGCGCTTCGCCGCGACCAAGGATGTCCTCGGGAAGAAAACAGTCGCCCATGCCGACCACTTCCAGAGTGACCTTGGCCAGCTCGTGGGCATTGCGGGTCAGGACGCCGAGACGGCAACCGCGATCACGTAGTGCATGCAACAGCTCGCGAGCACCGTCTGCCGGCTGCGCCGCATAGGCCAGCTCACGCTCATGCTCGAGCAGCCAGGCGTGCTTCGCCGCCGCCTGCTCCGCCGGCAACGCCGCCAGGTGATGCAGGATGTCATCCTCTTCGGGGATCTCCAGTGCACGGCGGATGGCGGCAAAGTCATGCACGGCAATGGTCAGGGTGCCGTCCATATCGAATACCCAGTGACGGACGTCGGCGACTCTCACATCCAGTCCTCGCGCACGCGGATCAACCCTTCCTGCGCTACCGATGCGACCAGCTCGCCCTGACGATTGAAGATACTGCCGCGGGCGAAGCCGCGCGCATTGCCTGCCCATGGGCTGTCGATGGAATACAGCAGCCAATCATCCAGTTTCACCTCGCGATGGAACCAGATCGCGTGATCGAGGCTGGCCAGCTGGATGAACTTGCTCCACGAGCTGACGCCGTGCGGCTGCAGCGCCGTGCCAATGAAACTGAAATCCGAGGCGTAGGCCAGCAGATACTTGTGCAGCGCCGGGCTGTCGGGTAGCGAACCATCGGCGCGGAACCAGAGATGACGGACCGGCTCAATGGGCTGCGGATTCGCAGGGTCGATCAGCGTCACTGGGCGAATCTCGATTGGCTTTGGCCTGCGCAACTTCTCCATCACGCGTTCTGGCACCATCGGCGACAGTTTGTGCAGCAACTCCCACTCACTGGGCAGCTCATCCGGCCCGACCACGTCCGGCATCGGCAACTGATGTTCGTAGCCGCTTTCCTGGGCCTGAAACGAGGCGATGCCGGTAAAGATGGTTTGCCCCTTCTGGATCGCACTGACCCGACGCGTGGTGAAGCTACCGCCGTCACGCACGCGATCAACGTCATAGACCACGGGCTGATGCGAGTCACCAGGGCGCAGAAAATAACCATGCAGCGAATGGACATGACGCTCCGGCGTCACCGTCTGGCTCGCGGCGGAGATGACCTGACCCAGCACCTGACCGCCGAACAGCTGCGGAAAACCGAGGTCCTGGCTGGCGCCGCGGAACAGGTTCTCCTCGATACGTTCCAGCGTCAGCAGGTTGACCAGGGCGTCGAGTATCTGGGTCATTTCGGGGTCCTTGGGAGGCGTGCGTAGGGGCGCGTCATGTTACGGATTTCGCCGGCAGCGCTCCAGCGAGCCTGCTCATTGTTGCCAATCGTCCCGCTGCAATCGATAAAGCACCTGAGCGTACAGTGGGTGTTCGGGCGGAACGCCAGGGTGAGTAAAGGACATGGTCTGCTCCGGGCGCATGCCAAGCCCCTCCATCAGCTGCCTGGCCGGTTCGTTAAGGTGGGCCGCAGAGGCGACCACCTCGTCCAGCTGCAAATCGTCAAACGCGCACTTCAACACTGCCTGTGCGGCCTCGTGAACCAGGCCTTGCCCCCACTGATCGCAGGCCACCGCCCAGACCAACTCGGCCGAGGGCGACGACGGCAGCGTGCGCCAGGTCAGGCCACAGTAACCAATGAACACACCATTGTCCTTGCGCTCCAGCGCCCAAGGCCCGAACCCATGTCGCAGCAAGTGCAGGCGACTGCGTACCAACAAAGCCGCGCTCTGGTCACGCGACAACAACGCCGGGCTGTAGCGCATCACCTCCGGATCAGCGCAGAGCTGCGCCAACGGCCCCAGGTCTTCGTCGTGCCAGCTGCGCAATCGTAGGCGAGGGGTTTCGAGTGCGATTCGATCGGCCATCCGAGCTCCTTGAGCGCGTTGACGGCCAGCCTGCATACTGCGGCGCACATCCACCGAACGCGCGGATTCATGTCGCTTCCCCTGGTTTATCACGACGATTACAGCCCGCCACTGCCGCCGGGCCACCGCTTTCCCATGGAGAAGTTTCGTCTGCTGCGCGACCATCTGGTCGCATTGGGTTTGACCACGGACGAGGCGCTATTGCGCCCGGAGTTGTGCAGCCAGGACATTCTGGCCCTCGCTCACGCCCCCGATTACGTCACCCGCTACTGCAGCGGAGAAATGAGCCGCGACGAGCTGCGTCGCCTCGGCCTACCCTGGAGCCCGGAGCTGGCGCAGCGCACCGTACGCGCGGTAGGCGGCTCATTGCTAGCGGCGGAACAGGCGTTGCAGCATGGCCTGGCCTGCCATCTGGCCGGCGGCACCCATCATGCCCATCACGACCACGCGTCCGGATTCTGCATTTTCAACGACCTTGCGGTAATCGCGCTCTATCTGCTGGAAAGCGGACGTGTTGGTCGCGTGCTGATCTTCGATTGCGACGTGCATCAGGGCGACGGCACCGCGCGCATCCTGGAAAACGTGCCGGATGCGGTGACCATTTCGCTGCACTGCGAAAAGAACTTCCCTACGCGCAAGGCCCACAGCGACTGGGATATCCCGCTGCCACCCGGCATGGGCGATAAGGCCTATTTGAAGGTCGTGCACGACACTCTGAACTACCTGCTGCCAATCTATCAGCCGGACCTGGTGCTCTACGACGCCGGCGTGGACGTGCACCGCGATGATGCCCTGGGGCTGCTCTCGCTGACCGACGCAGGACTCGCCGCCCGCGACAGCGCCGTGCTGGATCACTGTCTGGGCCGCAACATCCCCGTGGTCGGCCTGATCGGCGGCGGCTACGACAAGGACCGCGTCCTGCTCGCACGCCGCCATGCCACCCTGCATGTCAGTGCCGCCGCGGCGTGGCAGCGCCACGGGCTCGGCTGAGCACCCGCCAGCGGCTACAATGCCCGCCCCGTGATGTTTGCCAGGCTGCTGCCATGACCCCGCCCGCCCCCTCCTATAGTGTCGCCATCATCGGCGGCGGCCCTGCCGGCCTGATGGCCGCCGAAGTGCTCGGCCAGGCGGGCGTCAGCGTTGATCTGTACGACGCCATGCCGTCGGTGGGCCGCAAATTCCTTCTGGCCGGAGTCGGTGGCATGAACATCACCCACGCCGAGGACTACAGCGCATTCGTTGGTCGCTACGGCGAGCGGGCCGAACAACTGCGACCCCTGCTCGACGCTTTTTCCCCAGGCGCACTGCGCGATTGGATTCACGGGTTGGGTATCGACACCTTTGTCGGCAGTTCCGGCCGGGTATTCCCAACCGACATGAAGGCCGCGCCGTTGCTGCGCGCCTGGCTAAAGCGCCTGCGTGAAAACGGCGTACGCATTCATACCCGCCAGCGCTGGCTGGGCTGGGACGACCACGGCGCGCTGCGTATCGCCGGTCCGGAAGGCGAAATCCGAGTCGACGCGCACGCCACCCTACTCGCCCTCGGCGGCGGCAGTTGGGCGCGCCTGGGCTCGGATGGCGCCTGGGTGCCGCTGCTCGCGGCCCGCGGCGTTGCGATCGCGCCGCTGCAGCCGGCCAACTGCGGCTTCGAGGTGCAAGACTGGAGCGCCCATCTGCGGGACAAGTTCGCCGGCGCTCCGCTAAAGACGGTCAGCCTTGCCCTCCCTGGATCAGCCCCGCGTAAAGGTGAGTTCGTACTGACCGCAACGGGCATCGAGGGCAGCCTTGTCTATGCGCTCTCGGCGCCGATCCGCGAAACGATCAACCGTGACGGCGCCGCCACCGTGCTGCTCGACCTACTGCCGGATCGCACTCAGCCACAGATTGCCAGCGCCCTGGCCAAACCGCGAGGCTCGCAGTCAATGGCCAAGCACTTGCACCGTCAGCTGAAGCTCGATGGCGTCAAGGCTGCGCTGTTACGGGAGCTGACGGATGCGGCAACCTTCCAGGAACCGCAGGCCCTGGCCACGGCGATCAAGGCCCTGCCCATCCGCCTGCTGCGCCCACGCCCGCTGGACGAGGCCATCAGCAGCGCCGGTGGTGTGCCGTTCGAAGCGCTGGACACCAACCTGATGCTACAACAGCTGCCCGGCGTATTCTGCGCCGGCGAGATGCTTGACTGGGAAGCCCCCACCGGCGGCTACCTGTTGACCGCCTGTTTCGCCAGCGCCCGTGCCGCGGCCGAGGGCATGCTGCGCTGGCTGCAAAACAACAGGGTCACAGCCGCAAAGGGTTGAGCGAAAGATAGACCGCGGCCGAACCAGTCGGCCGCGTGAGGAGTGTTACATCTTCATCACGATTCGACCTTCGATGCGCCCGGCCCGCATGTCATCGAGGATCTGATTGATATTGTCGAGGCTGTCGGTGTGGATGGTCGACTTGACCAACCCTTCGCCGGCAAAGTCCAGCGCCTCCTGCAGGTCGGCGCGGGTGCCGACGATAGAGCCGGTGACGCTTATCGCCTTGAGCACCACATCGAAAATCGGCGTAGGGAAATCTCCCGGCGGCAGGCCAACCAGCGCTACGGTTCCGCGCCGACGGGCCATGCCAATGGCCTGACCGAAGGCGCTGTTGGATACGGCAGTCACCAGTACGCCGTGAGCCCCGCCGATGTCGCGCTGCACCACTTCCACGGGGTTTTCCGTGCGTGCGTTGATGGTCAGATTGGCACCCAGACGCTTGGCCAGCTCGAGCTTGGCATCGTCCACGTCCACTGCCACCACGTGCAGCCCCATGGCCTTGGCGTATTGCACCGCGACGTGGCCAAGGCCGCCAATACCGGAAATGACCACCCATTGGCCGGGTCGGGCACCCGTGACTTTAAGGCCCTTGTAGACGGTGACCCCTGCACACAGGATCGGCGCAATCTCGTCGAACTCGACGTTCTTCGGCAGGATGCCGACGTAGTTCGGGTCAGCCAGTACGTACTCTGCATAACCACCGTTCACCGAGTAACCGGTATTCTGCTGGCCTTCACAAAGCGTTTCCCAGCCGGTCAGACAGTGCTCGCAGCAGCCGCAGGCGGTGTACAGCCAGGGTACGCCGACGCGATCGCCCTCTTTCACGCGCGTGACGCCGGCGCCAACGGCGGAGACATGGCCCACACCTTCATGGCCAGGGATGAATGGCAACGCCGGCTTGACCGGCCAGTCGCCCTCAGCGGCGTGGAGGTCGGTGTGGCATACACCGGAGGCGGCGATCTTTACCAGGATCTGTCCTGGGCCGGGCATCGGCACCTTGACTTCCTCGAGGCGCAGCGGCTCGCCAAAGGCGTGGACCACTGCTGCTTTCATGGTTTGGGTCATGGGCTTGCTCCTTCATTCGGGACGTTCGAGTCTGCATTGGGCAGACCGGAGCAAGCCTAGACCCAGATCAATCATCACGCGACGCTCTAGACCGCCCGTCGAGCGGTTATTGGCCGCATATCCGACGGCCGCGGCCCGAGGCAGACCTATTGCTGGCGACCGCCTAACTGGTGACCCGAAGATGTGGATAGTGATCGGCGCCGACGCCCAAGCGGGCCCGGCCTGAGCCACGCCGCAACGGCAGATTCATGTTTAGCCCGCTCAGCGTATCCACGCCCTAGGGCTTACGCTCCATGCGGATTTCAACCAAGCTGCCGTCGATGAAGCGCAGGTAGTAGTTCGCACCATTTCGCGGGCCGTATACCCAACGGTCGATCCTGACGGCGCCCGGTTGCACGACACCGTCGCTGCGCAGCGATGGCCCCTCGGACGTTTCACTATCGGCAGGGCCGCACTTGGTCTCGACCTGCTCGCGGGTGTCGTTCAGGTGAACCAGGCGGGTGCCACACCTCATCGAGGCCTCTGCAGCAGCACCTAACATCGAGCCTGCGAGCAGGATCACCACGGTCGTCTTGCTTCTCATGACTGGTCTCGTCATACGCAGCCTCTTAGGGCCTGGCCCGAAAAGCTAAGTAGCCCATATTCTTCAGCGCTTCTTGCCCGGCTTGCCACCGCCCAGGCTCGGCACCTTGCGGATGGGTTTGGCATTGGGCTTTTCGCTTTCATCGAACCAATTGCCGAGGTGAATCTTGCCCTTGCCGCCGCCGTCCTTGGGCTTTTTCGGTTTCTTCGGCTTCTTGATGATCTGCCCACCCAGCGTGGTGGTCGGCACACGATGGTCAGGCACGAAGCCCAGCTCGTCGTGGCGCTGCAGCACCTGGTTGATCAGCGTTTCGATGGCGGCGAGCTGATCGACCTCATCGGCACTGACCAGCGAAACCGCCTCGCCCGTGGCGCCGGCGCGACCGGTACGGCCGATGCGGTGCACGTAGTCCTCGGCGACGATCGGCAGGTCGAAGTTGACCACCTGCGGCAGCTCGTGGATGTCCAGCCCGCGCGCGGCGACATCGGTCGCCACCAGCACCTGCACTTCGCCAGCCTTGAAGCGCTCCAGCGCACGCAGCCGCGAGGCCTGTGGCTTGTCGCCGTGGATCGCATCGCTGGAAATGCCCGCAGCCTGCAGCTCGTCCACCAGCTGATCGACGCCCTTGCGCGTTTTGACGAACACCAGCACCTGGCCCCAGCGCTTCTCCGCCAGCAGATGCAGGAACAGCTCGCTCTTGCGTTTCTTGTCCACCGGCACCAGCCACTGCTTGACCGTCTTCGCCGCGGCGTTGCGAGGGCTAACCTCGACCGACAGCGGGTCGCGCAGCAACTCGCGGGCCATCTGCCGGATCGCATCGGAGAAGGTCGCTGAGAACAGCAGGGTCTGGCGCTTCTTCGGCAGGGCTGAAAACAGCTGGTCCAGCTCTTCGGCGAAGCCCAGATCGAGCATGCGGTCGGCTTCATCGAGCACCAACGCCTGCAGCTGGGCGAAGCCCACGGCGTTCTGCCGGTAGAGGTCGAGCAGGCGACCGGGCGTGGCCACCAGCACGTCGATGCCCTTGCGTAGCGCCATCATCTGCGGATTGATGCTGACCCCACCGTACACCGCGTAGGTACGCAGCGGCAGGTTCTGGCCGTAGACACGAAAGCTCTCGTGAACCTGCTCGGCCAGCTCGCGGGTTGGCACCAGCACCAGCGCACGCACCGAATTGCTCGCCACCTTGGCGCCTTCCATGGTCAGGCGCTGCAGCAACGGCAGGGCAAAACCGGCGGTCTTGCCGGTGCCGGTCTGCGCCGCGGCCATCAGGTCACGGCCCTTGAGCACGGCGGGAATGGCCTCGGTCTGCACCGGCGTCGGCTTGCGGTAGTCGAGGGTTTCCAGGGTCCGCAGCAGCGGATCGATCAGGCACAGGGAGGCGAAGGTCATGGCAGGCTCGCAGCGCCAATTCGGCGGGGTGAAAAAAGGACGGATTCTAGCAGCAGGCCCGCACTGCTCGCTCGCAGGTATGCGCCCAAAGCACCCACGGCGACAGGCGAGGCTTTGCGGATTTTCCATCATCCGACGGTAGCGGTGAGCGGCGCGCTGCCGCAGGATAGGCGCGGCGCTGAATCTCACCTGTACAGAGTCAACGATGGAAGCGCTGCTCGCCCACGGCCCCTTTGCCGAATTCGCCATGTTGCTGATCATCTCAGCGGTTGTCGGAGCAATTGCCGTAAGCCTGCGCCAGCCGCTGCTGATCTCCTACATCGTGGTCGGCATCCTGCTCGGTCCGGCGTTATTCGGCCCGGTCAACGCCGCAGACCAGATCCACCTGCTGGCCGAGATCGGTGTTGCCGTACTGCTGTTCGTGGTCGGGCTCAAGCTCGACCTCGCGCATATTCGCAATATCGGGCCGGTGGCATTGGCTACGGGGCTCGGGCAGCTCACCTTCACCATCATCTTCGGCTTCGCACTCACGCTGCTGATGGGCAAGAGCACGATGGAAGCGATTTACATCGCTGTGGCGCTGACCTTTTCCAGCACCATCATCATCGTCAAGCTACTCTCGGACAAACACGAACTGGATTCGCTGCACGGGCGCATCGCGGTCGGTTTTCTGATCGTCCAGGACCTTGCCGTGGTACTGGCGATGATGACCATGAGTGCCCTGCGCGGGGCCGGCGATGCCGGTTGGGTCGAGGTCAGCGGTTCACTGCTGCTGCGCCTGGCGGGTGCTGCGGTGCTGATGCATGTATTGATGCGCTATGTGCTGCCAACCCTGGTCAGCCGCATGGCGCGCTCACAGGAACTGCTGCTGATCTTTGCCATCGCCTGGGGCACCGGGCTGGCCGCGCTGGGCGATTACATCGGTTTCAGTAAGGAGGCCGGGGCCTTTGTCGCCGGTTTTTCGCTGGCCTCGACCGCCTATCGCGAAGCGATGAACGCACGCCTGACCGGTATCCGCGATTTCATGCTGCTGTTCTTCTTCATCGACTTGGGCGGCAGGCTGGATTTCTCCACCCTCGGCAACGAGATCCTGCCGGCCGTCGTGCTGGCGTTGTTCGTGCTGATCGGCAATCCGCTGATCGTAATGGCGATCATGGGCTACATGGGTTATCGCAAGCGCACCGGCTTTCTCGCCGGCCTGACCGTGGCGCAGATCAGCGAGTTCTCCATCGTCTTCGTCGCCATGGGCATCACCCTCGGCCATGTCGGGCCGGAAGCGCTGGGGCTAACGACACTGGTCGGGCTGGTGACGATCATGCTCTCGACCTACATGATTCTGTTCTCGCATCCGCTGTATGAACGCCTGGCACCATGGCTCGACGTGTTCGAGCGCAAGCGTCCGTACCGCGAACTGGAAGTGGAGGCGCAAGGCCGACCGGATGGCCACCCGCGCATCATCGTCTTCGGCCTTGGCCGTTACGGTTCGCGCCTGCTGCAGCAGCTGGCCGATGCACGCATACCCGTACTCGGTGTGGACTTCGATCCAGAAGCGGTGCGCACGCTACGCCGTTGCTAGCTGCCGGTGCGCTTTGGCGATGGCGAGGACCCGAGCTTTCTCGAATCGCTACCGTTGCAGCATGCCGAATGGGTGGTCACCAGCTTTCCGCAGTGGGAAGCCAATCGCGCCTTTCTGCATGCCCTCAAACATGCCGGTTTTCAAGGCAAGATCGCCGGCGTGGTGCGGGATGACCAGCATGGCAAGGCACTGGATGCGGCCGGCGTTGCCCGGGTACTCAATCCCTTCACCGATGCGGCCGACTTCGCCGCGCGCAGCCTGATCGAGGAGCTGGACGCCAAGCCTCAGACACCAACACCGCCTGCCGTGGCGGGCTGAAGGCTGCTGCATGCGCAACATTGGTAGACCAGCGGACTTCAGTGATCGGCTGCACAGCCGCTAACTTGCTATTAGCCCGGCTCAAAATTGAGTGCGCCCATGACATCAAGCAACACCAGCGACAAATCCAGCTCCCGACACCTACGCCTGCCACGGCGCGAGCGAGCACGGTGCCTGCCCCAGCTGCGCCAGTGGCGAGCGCCTGGGCTTCGCCTTCAGCTATGCCTTTCAGCCGATCATCGATCTGCACAGCCGACAAATCTTCGCCCATGAGGCGCTGGTGCGCGGCGTCGGCGGCGAGCCTGCACCCACCGTGCTGTCACAAGTCACCGAGCAGAACCGTTTCCGCTTCGACCAGGCCGGCCGGGTCAAGGCAATCAAGACCGCGTCCAGGTTGAGCATGCAAAGCAAGCTGTCGATCAATTTCATGCCCAACGCGATCTACCGCCCCGAGCTGTGCATTCGTTCGACGCTGGAAGCCGCCCGTGCCCACGACTTTCCAATCGAGCAAATCATCTTCGAGACCGTCGAGGGCGAGCGCATCAGCGATGGCAAATGGCTGACCGAAGTGTTCCGCGAATACCAGCGCATCGGCTTTCTCACCGCCATCGATGACTTCGGTGCGGGCTTTGCCGGGCTCAATCTGCTGGCCGATTTCCAGCCGGACATCATCAAGCTGGACATGGGCCTGATCCGTGGCATCGATCAGAGCCGCACGCGCCAGGCCATCGTCCGGGCGACAGTGCGGATGTGTGAGGAGCTGGGTATCCAGGTGATCGGCGAAGGCGTCGAAACCGCCGGCGAATGCAGCGCTCTGTTCGACCTCGGCATTCACCTGATGCAGGGCTATCTGTTCAGCCGGCCGTTGTTCGAGGCCTGCGGCCAGGCGGAACAGCTAGCCTGGCCGCAGTGAGTATCAGCCGCGCAACAGCTTGAGCAGTTCCTCTGCCGCCGCTTCCGATGAGGCCGGGTTCTGCCCGGTCACCAGCAGCCCGTCCACCTGCACATAGGGCGCCCAGTCCGCTCCCTTGCTGTACTGGCCGCCACGCTCGCGTAGGCGGTCTTCGAGCAGGAACGGCACCACGTCGGTCAGCTCCACACCGGCTTCCTCGCCATTGGTGAAGCCGGTGACGCGCTTGCCCTTGACCAGGTATTCGCCATCCTTGCCGCGCACCTCGGTCAACGCCGCTGGTGCATGGCAGACCGCGGCCACCGGCTTGTCGGCCTTGACGAAGGATTCGATCAGCGCAATGGAGGTCGGGTTGTCCACCAGATCCCACAGCGGGCCGTGGCCACCGGGGTAGAACACCGCGTCGAAATCCTCGGCCGAGACCTGATCCAGACGATAGGTGTTGGCCAGCAGCGTCTGCGCCTCGCCATCCCCGTTGAAGCGCTCGGTGGCCTCGGTCTGGGCATCGGGTTCGTCGCTCTTCGGATCGAGCGGCGGTTCGCCACCCTCGGGCGACGCGAGCACCACCTGCGCGCCGGCATCCATGAAGACGTAATACGGCGCGGCGAATTCCTCCAGCCAGAAGCCGGTCTGTTTGCCGGTGTCACCCAGCTGGTCGTGGGACGTGAGCACGATAAGAATTTTCATGGAGCCTCCTTGTTGAAGCGCGACGTGAACAGTTCTGACTGTCGTCACGGGCACATTGCTCCGCTGCCAAATCACATCCATGAAAAAGGGCGCCGCAGCGCCCTCGAATAACACCGTTAAGGTCAGATACGGAAGCTGTCCACCAGCTGCTTGAGCCGTCGCGCCTGCTGATCCAGATCGCCACAGGCACGCAGTGTCGACTGCAGGTTTTCCACGCCCTGCTGGTTCAGCGTGTTGATCTCGGTGATGTCCATATTCAACGACTCGATCACCGCGGTTTGCTCCTCGGTCGCCGCAGCCACCGACTGGTTCATACCATCGATCTCGCCGATGCGTTGCGTCACTTCGCCGAGACGTTCGCCAGCGCGATCGGCGATGGAGACGCTGGATTCGCTTTGCCGCTGACTCTCGGTCATGGTCTGCACCGAAGCGCCGGCACCGATCTGCAGCTGCTCGATCATCTGCTGGACTTCCTGCGCTGAGCTTTGCGTGCGATGCGCCAGGTTGCGCACCTCGTCGGCCACTACGGCAAAGCCGCGTCCCGCTTCGCCGGCCCGTGCAGCTTCGATGGCGGCGTTGAGCGCCAGCAGGTTGGTCTGCTCGGAAATACCCTTGATCACTTCGAGAATCTGCCCGATGTCGACGGTCTTGGCATTGAGTGTCTCGATCTGCACGCAGGACGCGCTGATCTTGGCCGACAGCTCGCGCATGGCGCTGATGTTCTGCTCGACCACCTGACGGCCGTCTTCGGCCTGGTGTCTTGCACCGCTGGCCTGGTGCGAGGCATCCGCAGCATTACGGGCGATCTCCTGCGCCGCCGCGCCAAGCTCGTTGATCGCAGCAGCGACGCTGTTGGTGCGACTGGCCTGCTCATCGGAGTTGACCATCGACGAGTTGGACGCCGCCAGTACGCGGGCTGCCACTTCGTTGACCTGCTGCGTGGTAGAGGACACCTCGCGGATAGACGTATGAATACGCTCGACGAAGCGGTTGAAAGCCGAGGCCAATTCGCCGAACTCGTCTTTCGACTGCACCGCAAGGCGCCGGGTCAGGTCGCCCTCGCCTTCGGCGATGTTGGCCATCGCACGGCCCATGTCGGTAAGCGGACGCATCAGTACACGAATCAGCATGCCCAGCAGCAGCAGGATGAACGCCACGGCGGCAACCGTGGCGACCAGCGCGGTGGTACGGAAACTGGTCAGCGCGGCATAGGCCTTGTCACGATCCAGCGAAATACCCACGTACCACTGCACCGAAGGCAGGCCCTTGACTGGGCTGAAGCCGAGGATGCGCGGATTACCCTCAAGCTGCGCCTCGACATAGCCACTACTGAGCGACGGCGTATTCTGCGGGTAAATATCCTGGAGCGACTTCATGACCATCTGCTGATCGGGATGGACCAGCACCTTGCCGTCGCCGCTGACAAGAAAGGCGTACCCCATGCCATCAAAATCCAGCGCGTTGAGCATATCCACCAGAGTTTTCAGGCCTAGGTCGCCACCAACTACACCCGTCGCGCCCTGGCCGCTTTTGACCGGGGTTGCGACTGTCACAACCAGCTCGTTCAGCGCGGCATCCAGGTAAGGTTCGGTCAGCGTCGTGCCATCTGCAGACAGCGCATCCTTGTACCAGGGGCGAGTTCTCGCATCGTAGTCGTCCGGCATGGCCTCGTAAGGGCGGAGGATATAGCTGCCATCGGCTCCGCCGAGATAGGTGAACATGAACGTAGAGGTCAGTGCGCGTTGTTCGAGCAGACTGCCAACAGACTCTGCCGAGTCATCCCGGCCGATGGTCTGCGCAGCGCTTTCCACCAGCAGGATACGGCCTGACAGCCAGTTCTGAATGTTGTGGGCGGTAACCTCGCCCATTTCCCCCAGGTAGCTTTCGAGGTTGGCGCGAATGGCGCTCCGCTGCAGATAATCGTTATAGAGGGTAAACAGCGCAAAAGTTGCGATCACCACTAACGAGGCGGCCAGCAGAATCTTGTGGCTGAACTTGAGATGACTAGACATTTGAGGCGCATCCGAATGACTGAACGGGGTGCTGGCATCCTGCGCACTGTGCATTCCTTTAATCTCAATCACTTTTTCGGCCGTTCCCAAAGAAACTTGACCTACTAGTCGCAATGCGGATGTTTCCCCATAAAAAACGCCAGCCTGCTGGCTGGCGTTCTTCACGCGAAGGGGCCGCGCCGTGGTCAGCGACCGGCCAGTGCCGGCATCACCCGCGGACGCAACATCTCGCCAAGCACCGCCAGCGCACCGATCGCTCCGGCGATCCAGTACCAGCGCTGCAACGGGTCGAAGCCCAGCCAGCCAAGGGCATGCAGGAAGACCATGAGGATCAGCACTGGACAGACATAGCGCACCATGAACAGCCACAGCGCGTAGCCCAGCGGGGGCAGGTTCAGCTCGTCGCGCATGATTTCGCTGCGCAGCGCGTAGCCAGCCAGCAGCACGGTGAAAATCCCGCCCAGCGGCATCATCCAGCGCGAAGTCAGGTAATCCAGCCAGTCGAAGAAGTTCTTGCCCATTGGCGTCCAGCCGGACAGCACGTTGAACGAGAGCATCGCCAGCAGGCTGATCACCAGCAGTACGGAGCCCGAAACCATCGCCGCTTTCAGGCGCGAGATACCATATTTCTCGTTTAGGTAGGCGACGGTGGCTTCGATCATCGAGATCGCCGAGGTCAGCGCCGCGATCGACACCATGGCAAAGAACAGCACGCCAAAGGCCGTACCGAACGGCATTTGCTGGAAGGCCAGCGGCAGGCTCATGAAGATCAGGCCCGGGCCGGCAGTCGGGTCCATGCCGTTGGCGAAGATGATCGGGAAGATTGCCAGCCCAGCCATCAGTGCGACGCAAGTGTCGGCGAGCGCGACCATGAAGGTGGTGCGGGCGATGGACTGGTCGTCCGGGATATACGAGCCGTAAGTAAGGATCGCGCCAGCCGCCAGACTCAGGGTGAAGAACGCATGGCCAAGGGCGGCCAGTAGCGCTTCACCGGTGATCTTCGAGGTGTCGAAGCTGAACAGGAAGGCGAAGCCCTGATCGAAACCTCCGCTGGTGTAGGCGTAGCCCACCAGGATCAGCAGCATCACGGCGAGGCCCGGCATCATCCAGCGCACCGCATTCTCGATGCCCTTCTGCACGCCCTTGGCGACGATCCATAGCGTCAGTAGCGCCACCAACAGGCTCCAGCCGCCGAGCTGCCAGGGGTTGGCGTTGTGCGCCTCGAACACGCCGCCAAGCGCCTCGACGCTGGGTGCAGCCAGCGAGCCATCGAGCATCTTCACCGTGTAGGCGAATGCCCAGCCGGCGACCACGACATAGAAGCAGAGGATCAAAAAGCCGGCCGTCATGGACATCACGCCGACCCCCTTCCACAGCGGGTTGCCATTGTTCTCGCGAACTACCCGGCCGACGGCGTCGATGGGGCTGCCACGGCCGCGGCGGCCGAGGGCGATCTCGCACATCATCACCGGCACACCGATGGCCAGGATGCACAGCAGGTACATCAATACGAACGCACCACCGCCGAACTCGCCGGTGATGTAGGGAAATTTCCAGATGTTGCCCAGGCCCACGGCCGAGCCGGTTGCCGCGAGGATGAAGCCCCAGCGCGACAGCCAGAGGTTCTTCGGTTTTTCACGAGTCATACGTCACCTGTTTGTTGTTATCTGTGACGGGATCGGAACCGCCGCGCTCAGGCGCAGCAGCGTGCAAGGCGGATTCAGTCGTTCATTGAGCGTCGGGCTGCACCTCCGGCACGGCCTGCTGGAAGGCCGGAAGCGTCTCGCAGCGTGCGACGATCTCGAGAATGCGTGGATACGCCGCGAGGTCACAGGCAAAACGGCGCGCATTGTATACCTGCGGCACCAGACATGCCTCCAGATAACCTGGCCGGTCGTTCAGGGAAAGCTTGTCACCAAAGGTTTCCAGACCCTGTTCCATAGCCTCCAGCCCCTGGCTGACCCAGTGCCGGTACCAGGCGTTCCTCGCCTCGTCGTCGACGCCCAGTTCGGCGCTGAGGTACTGCAGCACGCGCAGGTTGTTCAGCGGATGGATCTCGCAGGCGATGTGCATGGCCAGGGAGCGCACCTGGGCACGCTCGACCGGATCGGCCGGCAGCAATGCCGGCACCGGGAACACCTCTTCGAGGTACTCCAGGATCGCCAGTGACTGGCTGATGCGCGCTCCACCGTTGGCCTCGTCCACCAGCAGCGGCACCAGCTGCTGTGGGTTGAGCGTGCGGTAATCAGCCGCACGCTGCTGGCCGCCATCCTTGACCAGATGCACCGGCACCTGCCGATAAGCCAGCCCCTTGAGGTTCAGCGCGATGCGCACCCGGTAGGCGGCACTGGAGCGCCAGTAGCCGTAGAGTGCCAGCTCAGTGCTCATAGCGCTCAACCTGCTGATCGATGGCGCCGAAGATGCTCTGCCCGGCGGCATCGAACATCTCGATGCGCACCCGGTCGCCGAACTTGAGGAATGGCGTTTTCGCTTCACCGTGCTCGACCACTTCGAGCATGCGCTTCTCGGCCAGGCAGGACGAGCCAGCGCTGCGGTCGTAGTTCGACACCGTGCCCGAGCCGATGATGGTGCCGGCGCCCAGTGGACGGGTGCGCGCGGCATGGGCGACCAGGGTCGGGAAGTTGAAGGTCATGTCGGTGCCGGCATCCGGCTGACCGAACAGCTCGCCGTTGATGTGCGAAACCAAAGGCCGATGCACCTTGCCGTCGCGCCAGGTTTCGCCCAGCTCGTCCGGCGTCACCGCCACCGGCGAGAAGCTCGACGACGGCTTGCTCTGGTAAAAGCCGAAGCCCTTGGCCAACTCACCGGGAATGAGATTGCGCAACGAGACGTCATTGACCAGCATCAGCAGCTGGATGTGCGCGGCCGCCTCGGCCGGCGTCGCGCCCATCGGCACGTCGTCGGTGATCACCGCCAGCTCGCCTTCCAGATCGATGCCCCAGGCCTCGTCGGCTAGGCGGATCGGGCTGTGCGGCGGGATAAAGGCATCGGCGCCGCCCTGGTACATCAGCGGATCGTGCCAGAAGGACTCCGGCATCTCGGCGCCGCGCGCCTTGCGCACCAGCTCGACGTGATTGACGTAGGCGCTGCCATCGGCCCAGTGATAAGCGCGCGGCAGCGGGCTGTGGCAGGCGGTCTCGTCGAAGGCGAATGCGGCCTCCTCCAGCCCGTCGTTGAGGCGCTGGTAGACCGCTTCCAGCTTCGGCTTGCAGTAGTTCCAGTCATCCAGCGCGGCCTGCAGCGTGGCGGCGATCTGCGGCACTTTCACCGCCTGGGCGAGATCACGGGAAACGACGACGAGCACGCCGTCGCGGCCCTGGTTGAGGGTTGCGAGTTTCATCAGGATTCCTTGCCCGGCGCACGCCAGGAGTTGACGTATTCGGGGACATCGACGGCTGCGGCGGCTTCGCCGACTTCCAGCGCGCGGCGGGTGTCGATCATCACCGCCACCTCGTCGGCAAAGGTTGCCGGGTCGGTGCTGGCCTTCTTCAGTGCCTTCGGGTGCGGCCCGTGGGGGAAGCCGCAGGGGTGGAAGGTCACCATGCCCTGCTCGATGTTGTCGCGGCTGAAGAAGTTGCCGCGGTGGTAGAACAGCACTTCGTCGTAGTCGTCGTTGTTGTGGAAGAACGGCACCTTCAGCGCACCCGGATCGGATTCCACCGGCCGCGGCGTGAAGGTGCAGACCACGAAACCGTTGGCGACGAAGGTGGTGTGCGCCGACGGCGGCAGGTGATAGCGATGGCTCATCAGCGGGCGGATGTCGCGCCAGTTGAGCCGTACCACGGTGTTGTCGCCGTGCCAGCCGACCACGTCCAGCGGGTTGTACGGGTAGGTCACGGTGGTGATCTGGTCTCGCCGCTTGATGCGGATTTGCCAGGGGTTCTCGTCCTGCTGCGCGCGAAAGGCGTCGTCCAGCCGCGGATGGTCGAGCACCGCGGCGTCAAAGATGGCATGCGGGCCGACCAGGCCTTTTTCCGGCAGCTGGTAGGCGCCGTCGGTGTTCTCGATCAAGAGCATGAACACCGGCTGCGTCACCTCGATGCGCCAGGCGGTGCTGCGCGGGATCATCAGGTAGTCGCCGTCGCGGAATTCCAGGTGGCCGAAATCGCAGTACAGATGCCCGGCGCCCTCGTGGATGAACAGCAGTTCGTCACCATCACCGTTGCGCACCAGGTGGCGCATGGCGCCGTTGGTCTTCCACAGGCGCAGCTTGACGTCGGCGTTGTGCAGCGCCAACGGCGCCTGCAGCGGGCAGTCGCCTTCGCTGGGGATGTGGTTGAAGTTGAAGGCATGCGGGCGCAGCGGGCCTTCCCAGTCGATCCAGCCGGTCGGCGGATGCTTGTGATGCAGGTGCGAAGCCGGGCCGAAGAAGCCTTCGCGGCCCATTTCGCGCTCGTAGGTGCCCTGCGGAAAATCGCAGTGCGCCTGACGCGAACTTTCACCCTCGCGGATGGGGAAACTGATCCATTTGCGGCTCATGTGCCTCTCCTTCGTGATACCGCGTGATCTGAATGGCGCTGCGGTGGTTGTCGATGCGTAGGGTGGATGTCGCGAAGCACATCCACGCGTTGGTCGGCCCGACACAGACGCGTGGAAGATGCTTCGCAGTCTTCCACCCTACGTCCTGGCTCTGGCCTTACTCGTCCGCCTTGATCACGCCGCGGCGCACCTGGTCTTCCTCGATGGATTCGAACAGCGCCTTGAAGTTGCCTTCGCCGAAGCCCTGGTTGCCCTTGCGCTGGATGATCTCGAAGAAGATCGGGCCGATCACCGTGTTGGTGAAGATCTGCAGGAGGATGCCGTCATCCCCCGGCGCGCCGTCGATCAGCAGGTTCAGCTCGCGCAGCACATCGGTTGGCTCGCCGTGACCGGCAACGCGCGTATCGACCTTCTCGTAATAGGTGCCCGGTGTGGTCATGAAATCCACGCCGTTGGCACGCAGGCGGCGGACGGTCTCGTAAATATCGTCGGTGGAGAGCGCGATGTGCTGGATGCCCTCGCCGTGGTACTCGCGGATGAATTCCTCGATCTGTGATTTGTCGTCGGCCGACTCGTTGATCGGGATGCGGATCTTGCCGCAGGGCGCGGTCATGGCGCGGGAGAACAGGCCGGTCAGCTTGCCCTCAATGTCGAAGTAGCGAATCTCGCGGAAGTTGGCGATGCGCTCGTAGAAACCGGACCAGACATCCATCTGCCCACGCATGACGTTGTGGGTCAGGTGGTCGATGCACATCAGGCCGACGGCGTTGTCATTCGGCGTGCGCCCTTCGATGTACTCGAAGTCGACGTCGTAGATACTCTTGTCACCGTAGCGGTCAACGAGATACAGCAGCGAGCCGCCGATGCCTTCGACGCAGGGGATGTTCAGCTCGCCGAAGTTGGCGTGGCTGCCGACCAGCTTGGCGCCCTGGGATTCGACGTAGGCGGCGGCCTGCGCGGCATTCTTCACCCGGAACGCCATGGCGCAGGCGCTCGGGCCGTGCTTCTCGCCGAACTCGCGCACATGCCCGGTGGGGCTGCCGTTGAGCACGATGTTGATGTCGTGTTGCTGGAACAGCCAGACCTCCTTGGAGCGGTGCTTGGCGGTTTCGGTAAAGCCCATCTGGGTGAACAGCGTACGCAGCTGTTCGATGCCCTCGGCATTCGGCGCGGTGAATTCGACGAACTCGAAGCCGTCGGTGCCGATGGGATTGTGCTGTTCGATCTTGTTCACGGCGCTCATATCGCCTCCTGATTATTGTTGTGAAGACTGCCGTTGCACGGCTTGGCTGGCCCCATCACACCCCAGGCCAGGGCGGCGAACAATGCTGTTTACGGGCACGGAAAGCGGCTGGCGCCAGCCCTGCTGTCAGGTTTTCCTTACAGCGCCTTTTTTGCTGAAAAGCCTGGCTCGGCGGCTTGCCAGGCGTAACGAAAAGCTGACAGAGCGGTGCGACAACCTGCCGCACTTGTGATTCGCCGCATGGAATCGCGCATAAAAAAGGTGGGCTGAAGCCCACCCCATGAAGGCCTGCGTCGGCCTTTCGATAGGATGGACCTGAGCCCACCAAAAGGACTTCGATAGAAGCCCGCAGCATTTTTGTAGGGTGGGCTTCAGCCCACCGACGCGTTCTGCACAGACGCCCGTGATCGCGCTAGATCAGCCCGAGCAGGTTGAGGAATACCAGCACAATGGCCACCGGCGTGCCGTAGCGCAGCAGCATCCACCAGGCCTGGAACAGCCCGGCGTTGCGAATGCCGATCGCCTCGCTGACCACGTGACGCTGCAGCACCCAGCCGGTGAACAGCACCGTGCCCAGCCCGCCCAGCGGCATCAGCCAATTGGTGGTGAGGTAGTCCAGGGTGTCGAAGAAGGTCTTGCCGAACAGCTGGTAGTCCGCCCAGTGGTTGAAGGAGAACACGCTGCCCAGGCTCAGCAGCCAGAGCACCAGACCGCTGCCCAGCACCGCCTTGGTCCGGCTGATGCCGAAGCGCTCGGTGAGCCACGCGATGCTCGGCTCGGAAAGCGAGATGGCCGAGGTCAGCGCCGCGATCACCAGCATCACGAAGAACAGCCCACCGACGACCTGCCCCAGCGGCATCTGGCCGAAGGCGATCGGCAGGGTGACGAAGATCAGTCCCGGCCCGGCCCCTGGCTCCAGGCCGTTGCCGAACACCAGCGGGAAGATCGCCAGGCCGGCCAGCAGCGCCACCGCGGTATCGGCCAGCGCCACCAGAATCGAGGTCTTGGCGATCGAGGTGCCTTCCGGCAGATAGGAGCCGTAGACCATCATCGCGCCGCAACCCAGGCTCAGGGTGAAGAAGGCATGGCCAAGGGCGACCAGCACGCTCTGCGCAGTCAGCGCGGAGAAGTCCGGGACGAAGAGGAATTGCAACGCCTGGGCGAATTCGCCTTCGATGGCGGCATAGACGACCAGCACCAGCATCAGCACGAACAGCCCGGGCATCAGAAAGCGCAGCGATCGCTCCAGCCCGCCACGCACGCCGAAGCCGACGATCAGCATGGTCGCCGCCAGCACCAGCGTGGCACAGACCACCAGGCGCAGCGGGTCCGCCAGCAGCGCGCCGAACAGCTCGCCACTGGCCTCCCCGCTGACCCCGGTGAAGCCGCCGCTGAAGGTCGTCGGCACATAGGCCAGTGCCCAGCCGGCCACCACCAGATAGAAGCTCAGAATGAGAAAGCCGGTAAGCCCGCCGAGCCAGCCGACCACGCGCCAGCGCGAGCTGGCCCCGGCCTCGCGCGCCAGCCGCGCCACGGCGCCATCAGGGTTTGCCCGGCCACGGCGGCCGATCATCACCTCGGTCATCAGCAGCGGAATGCCGATCAAGAGGATGCAGGCGAGATAGACCAGCACGAAGGCGCCGCCGCCGTTCTGCCCGGTCACGTAAGGGAATTTCCAGATGTTGCCCAGGCCCACCGCCGAGCCGGTGGCGGCGAGGAAGAACACCCAGCGCGAGGACCACAGGCCCCGGTTGGCGTTGTCTTGGATGCGTGCGCGCGCGCCGGCGAAGGTGCCGGCCGCGAGGCTGGTTTTATCGGTCATTGCGGATTCCTGCTTGTTGTTTTTGTCAGGGATGGTGCGAACGAACGGAGCGGGCACGGCGCTGGCGATCAGAACCCGCCGCCCCGCTCAGCGAAGGCCGGCGCGCTCGGGCGACCGGCCATGTGCCATCATGAAGCCTGCCGCTGCAGCGTCGCGACCTGCGGCGCGCCGCCGGCCTGCAAGCGCTCCAGCGCCAGGCGGTCGGCGATCACCGAGGTGCATTCGCCACTGGCGGCGGCCCGCTCGAAAATCTCGCGCAGCGTGCCGGCGATGGCGTTCACATGGGCGTCGGTCTGCGCGGCGCTACCGCCGGTGCGCTGGTAGTAGACGTCGATGATGCCGCCGGCGTTGATCGCGTAGTCCGGCGCGTAGAGCTGGTTGCGCCGCTGCAGCTCGATGCCGATCTCGGCGGTGGCCAGCTGGTTGTTGGCCGCCCCGGCGATCACCGGGGCACGCAACACTTCGAGAGTCTGCTCGTTGAGGATGCCGCCCATGGCGCAGGGCGCGAAAACGTCCACGTCCAGGCCGTAGATGTCCTGCGGGCGCACCACGTTGGCTCCCAGCTCGTCCATCGCCTGCTTGACGTTGGCATCGAAGATGTCCGCCACCCACAGTTCGGCGCCGGCCGCCTTCAGGTGCCGCGCCAGACCCAGGCCGACATGGCCGACGCCCTGGATCGCCACCTTCAGCCCGGTCAGCTCGTCGCGACCGAGGCGCTGGCGCACCGCTTCCTTGAGGCCGACGAACACGCCGTAGGCGGTGGACGGCGACGGGTCGCCGCTGGCGACGCTGCCGTCGAGCAACGTGCGCGGCGTGGCGCCGACCACATGGCGGGTGCGCTGGGCAAAGGCCTGCATTTCGGCATCGCCGGTGCCGGAGTCGGCGGCAGTGATGTAGCGCCCGCCAAGGCTGTCGACGAAGTCGCCCATGGCGTGCAACAGCGCCTGGCTCTTGCCAGTGTGCGGATCACCGATGATCACCGCCTTGCCGCCGCCAAGCTTGAGTCCGGCCAGCGAGGATTTCAGCGTCATCCCGCGCGACAGGCGCAGCACATCGCGCAGGGCGTCGTCGTCATTGGCGTAGGGAAACATCCGGCAGCCACCCAACGCCGGACCGAGGCGCGTGTCGTGGATGGCGATGATGGCTTTCAGGCCCGACGCCTGGTCATGGCAGAAGACCACCTGCTCGTGGCGGTCGAAGTCGGGGTTAGCGAAGACGGACATTAGGATTACCTCTTTCATTGTTATTGGATTCGGGCCCTGCTGTCGGGCCCGTCTGAAAACGGTTCTGGCTGAAAAGCATCGCCCCGAGGGCGGGCCTCCCACAAAAGTGGCCGGCACATACCGAAGCCTGTGGGAGGCGCGCCCCCGCGGCGATTGCAGGCCGCAGGCCTGCCCGAGGCCAAACCAGCAGCGGACGCATCATCACGCCGCCGGCTGGAACAGCCGTACGCTCTGCACCTCGTCGCCCCTGGTCAGCTGCTCGCGGAGCAACTTCTCCTGCTGGCGGGCCTTGGCGATAGAGCGCTCCTTCACCGGGCCGTAGCCGCGGATCTGTTCCGGCAGCGCGGCGATGGCCACGGCAGTGCGGTAGTTGGTCGGCTTGAGCTGGGCCAGCAGCTCGTCCACGGTCTTCTCGTACTCCGTGATCAGCTGGCGCTCGACGCGGCGATCGTGGCCATAGCCGAACGGATCGAGCGGCGTGCCGCGCAGGAAGCGGAACTTGGCCAGCACGCCGAACAGGTTCAGCACCCACGGCCCCAGCTCGCGCTTGCGCGGCTCGCCGGTGACGGGGTCACGCTTGGCCAGCCAGGCCGGGGCGAGGTGGAACTGCAGCCGGTAGTCGCCCTCGAACTGCGCCTCGAGCTGCTGGCGGAATTCCGGCTCACTGTAGAGGCGCGCTACCTCGTACTCATCCTTGTAGGCCAGGAGCTTGAAGTAGTAGCGGGCGACGGCCTTGGACAGCGCCAGATCGTCCGCGCTATCGGCCTCGCGCACACGCTCGACCAGCTGGCGATAGCGGCGCGCCAGCCCGGCGTTCTGGTAGCGGGTAAGGAAATCCACGCGCCACTCGACGATCTCTTCCAGGGTCTTGCAGATCGGCTCCGCTATTTCGGCCGGACGTGCCAGCTGTTCGACTGCTTCACGCTCTAGCACAGCACGGCGGCCCCAACGGAAGGCCTGCAGATTCAGCTTGGCGGCAACGCCATTGAGTTCGATGGCCTTCTCGATGGCCTCGGCGCTGATCGGCAGCAGCCCCTGCTGATAGGCGAAGCCGAGCAGGAACAGGTTGGTGGCGATGCTATCGCCGAGCAGCCGCGTGGCCAGGCGGGTGGCATCGACGAAGTGGGTCTTGTCGGCGCCGACCGCGTCGCTGATCGCCTGGCGCATGGCCGCGCCGGGCACCTGGGCGTCCGGGTTGCGAGTGAACTCGGCGGTGGCGGACTCGTGGCTGTTCACCACGGCATTGCTGATCCGCTCGTTGAGGCGGGTCAGCGATTCATCGCCCGCCGCGACGATCAGGTCGCAGCCGAGCAGCAGATCGGCCTCACCGGCGGCGATGCGCACCGCGTAGATGTCGCTCTGCTTCGCGGCGATGCGCACGTGGGTGGTCACCGGACCGAATTTCTGCGCCAGACCGGCCTGGTCGAGCACGGTGCAGCCCTTGCCTTCCAGGTGCGCGGCCATGCCGAGCAGCGCGCCAAGGGTGGTCACGCCGCTGCCGCCAACGCCGGGGATCAGCACATTCCAAGGCCGCTCCAGCGACGGATGCTGCGGCTCGGGCAAGGTCGCCGCCTCGATACCGCCTGCTACGGCTTCGGGCTTGCGCAACCCGCCGCCATGCACGGTGACGAAGCTCGGACAGAAGCCCTCGACGCAGGAAAAATCCTTGTTGCAGGCGTTCTGGTCGATCTCGCGCTTGCGGCCCAGCTCGGTTTCCAGCGGCAGCACAGCCAGGCAGTTGGACTTCTCGCCGCAGTCGCCGCAGCCCTCGCAGACCGCCGGGTTGATGAAGGCGCGCTTGGCCGGGTCTTCCAGCTTGCCGCGCTTGCGCCGACGACGCTTCTCGGTGGCACAGGTCTGGTCATAGATGATCACCGAGACGCCCTTGAATTCGCGCAGCTCGCGCTGCACGGCATCCAGTTCGCGGCGGTGATGGAAGCTGGTGATCGGCGCGAAGGTATCGCGAGTCGGGTACTTGTCCGGCTCGTCGCTGACCAGGGCAATGCGCTTGACGCCCTCGTGGAAGATCTGCCGGCTGAGCTGGTCGACGCGCAGCTCGCCGTCGATGGGCTGGCCACCGGTCATGGCCACGGCATCGTTGTAGAGGATCTTGTAGGTGACGTTTACGCCCGCCGCGACGGCGGCGCGCACCGCCAGGCTGCCGGAGTGGAAATAGGTGCCGTCACCCAGGTTCTGGAACATGTGCGGGGTGTCGGTGAACGGCGCCTGGCCGATCCAGTTGACGCCCTCGCCTCCCATCTGGGTAAAGGTCTCGGTGCGCCGGTCCATCCACTGCACCATGTAGTGACAGCCGATACCGGCCGAGGCGCGGCTGCCCTCGGGCACCTTGGTCGAGGTGTTGTGCGGGCAGCCGGAGCAGTAGTGCGGCGTACGCACGGTGCTGTAGCTGCGCGCGGCCAGGGCCTTCTCCTTGGCGGCCAGGAAGGCCAGACGGGCCTGGATGCTGTCGCTGGTGTAGATCGGCGCGAGGCGCTTGGCGATCACCCGCGCGATCATCGCCGGGGTCAGTTCGGAGAGGTTCGGCAGCAATGAATTGCCCTGCTCGTCGAACTCGCCGACCACCCGCGGACGCTTGCTGACGGGCCAGTTGTAGAGCTGCCCGGTGAGCTGGTCCTCGATGATGCTGCGCTTCTCCTCGACCACCAGAATCTCGTCCAGCCCCTGGGCGAACTCGTGCACCGAGACCGGCTCCAGCGGCCAGCTCATGCCGACCTTGAGCACGCGCAGGCCGACCGAGGCGCACAGCGCTTCGTCCAGGCCCAGGTCATCCAGCGCCTGACGCACGTCGAGATAGGACTTGCCGGTGGTGATGATGCCAAGGCGCGGATTCGGCGAATCGAGCATCACCCGGTTCAGGTTGTTGGCCCGGGCGAAGGCGCGTGCGGCGTAGATCTTGTACAGGTTGAGGCGCTTTTCCTGGACCAGCGGCGGGTCCGGCCAGCGGATGTGCACGCCGTCCTCGGGCAGTTCGAAATCGTCCGGGATACGCGTCTGCACGCGCAGCGGATCGACTTCCACCACGGCGGAGGAGTCGACGTTCTCGGCAATGGTCTTCAGGGCCACCCAGCAGCCGGAGTAGCGCGACAGCTCCCAGCCGATGATGCCGTAGTCGAGAATTTCCTGAACGTTGGCCGGGTTCAGCACCGGAATCGAGGCAGCGATGAAGGCATGCTCGCTCTGGTGCGGCAGCGTCGAGGACTTGCAGCCATGGTCGTCACCCGCCAGCAACAGCACGCCGCCTTTGGGCGACACACCCGCCGCATTCGCATGCTTGAACACGTCGCCGGCACGGTCGACGCCCGGCCCCTTGCCGTACCACATGGCGAACACGCCGTCGTACTTGGCGCCGGGGAACAGGTTGGTCTGCTGGCTGCCCCACACCGCGGTGGCGGCCAACTCTTCGTTGACGCCGGGCTGAAAGTGGATGGCGTGTTGCTTGAGGTAGTCGCGGGCTTCCCAGAGGCTCTTGTCCAGCCCGCCCAGTGGCGAGCCGCGATAGCCGGAGATGAAGCCACCGGTATTCAAACCACGGGCCTGATCACGCTGATGCTGCAGCATCGGCAAGCGGGTCAGCGCCTGGGTGCCGGTGAGGTACAGATGACCGGTAGCAAGCCGGTACTTGTCGTCCAGACGGATCTCGGCCAGAGACATGGGGCGCTCCTAATTTGTTGTTATCGGAGTCAGGGCAGCGTTGTTCGCTACCCGCCTGACGCAGTCATGGAGAAACCGCACGGTTGTTTCTCCATGCCGGCAATCGGCAGGGGATCACCCCACCGTCGCGTGTCGATTAACAGTCTGGCCGTGACGAAGAGAGATTTTCTTTCTACTTTTGCGGTAGAACAGCGCTTCTGTGCATGACCCATTCGCTAACAACAAGAAAACAGGCACGACCATGCAGACTTCGCCACTGAGCAGCATCGATCGCAAGATCCTGCTGTTGCTGCAACACAACGCCGACCTATCCGCAGCGGAAATCGCCGAGAAGGTCGAACTGTCGCAATCGCCCTGCTGGCGACGCATCCATCGCATGCAGGAGGAGGGGCTGATCGAGCGCAAGGTCGCCCTGCTCAACCCAAAGAAACTCGGGCTGAACATGACGGTGTTCGTCAACATCAAGCTCTCGGCCCACGGCCGCAGCAACCTCGACGAGTTCGAGCGGGCGGTGGTGGGTTATCCCGAGGTGCTGGAGTGCCACACCATGGCCGGTGAGTCGGATTACCTGCTCAAGGTGGTGGCGCGCGATATCGACAGTTACGAACGCTTCCTGCGTGACCAGCTCCTGCAGCGCCCCCACGTGCAGGAGGCGCACTCGCATATCGCCATGAGTGAGGTGAAGCGGACCACGGAGTTGCCGCTGGATTGAGCGTTCGGGCTGGCGTGGGCAAGCTTGCAGCCTGCTTTCGCCGCGAGGGCGCGCCTCCTACGGGCGGTGTGCACATTCTGCTTTTGTAGGAGGCCCGACCTCGGGGCGAAGCTTTTGGCTTTTGGGCAGGCTTGCAGTCTGAATTTGCCGCGGGGGCGCGCCTCCTACGGGAGGTGGGCACATTCTGCTTTGTGGAAGACCCGACCTCAGGGCGAAACTTTTTTGGCTTTTGGGCAGGCTTGCAGCCCGCTTTCGCCGCGAGGGCGCGCCTCCTACGGGCAGTGTGCACACTCTGTTTTTGTAGGAGGCCCGACCTCGGGGCGAAGCTTTTGGCTTTTGGGCAGGCTTGAAGTCTGAATTTGCCGCGGGGGGGGCCTCCCACAATAGCCAAGAGCGTAGGGTGGAAAACGGCCAGAGCCTTTTCCACGCGTTCAACGGACCACGCATAGGCTATCGCCGCGATCGATTGGCGGTTTCTATCGCTCGTGTAGGGGAGTCGCCCCTACTCCCCAGGTATCCCTTCCAACCGCGCGTCCCGCCCGATCCCCCGCGTCTCAAAATATCCCTGATCCATCTCCAGCGCATAACGCGCCGGCCGCTTCGAACAACGAATCTGGGTATTGAACGGCTCCAGATCGATCACATCGACCAGCACCCCGTCCTCATCGAAGAACGCCGCCGACAAGGGCAGCGGTGTGTCCTTCATCCACAGGCAGTGGCGGCGCACTTCGTCGAAACGAAACAGCATGCCGCTGTCGGCGGCGAGTTCACTGCGCCCCATCAGCCCGCGCTCGCGCTGGGCGACGGTTTGCGCGTATTCGGCGTGCAGTTCATGTCCGTCCAGGCGCAGCCGCAGCGGCTCATCCGCCTGGACGGTGCCTGCAAGCACCAGCAGCGACAGCAAAAGCACAACAGGCATCAACCAACCTCCTCTAGCGCAGCGCAGCGCAGCGGGAACAGCCGGCCGCCGCCGCACTCATAAGCGAAGCACCGCACCTGCGCGGCGACATAACGACAACAAGGGAGAACCCCATCGTGCTCAACAGAATAACCGCCGCCAGCGTCTACCTGGTGCAACGCTTCCTCCCGTCGCCCTTCGTCTTCGCCATCCTGCTCACGTTGATCGTGCTGATCGCCGCCATGCTCAGCACCGGTCAGGGTTTGCCGGCGATGGCGCAGCACTGGGGCAACGGCTTCTGGAACCTGCTGGCCTTCACCATGCAGATGTCGCTGATCCTGGTCACCGGCCATGCCCTGGCACGGGCGCCGGCAATCAATCGCCTGCTCGACCGCATGGCCCGCATCCCGCAGTCCCCGGGCCAGGCCATCGTGCTGGTCACACTGGTGGCGCTGGCCGGTTCCTGGATCAACTGGGGCTTCGGCCTGGTGATCGGCGCCGTGTTCGCCCGCGCGCTGGCACGCCAGGTGCGCGGCGTCGACTACCCGCTGCTGGTGGCCTCGGCCTATTCCGGCTTCCTGATCTGGCACGGCGGCTTTTCCGGCTCGATTCCGCTGTCGCTGGCCAGCGGTGGCGCCGATCTGGAAAAGATGACTGGTGGCGCACTGACCGAGGCCATCGGCGTCGGCCAGACGCTGTTCGCTTCCTACAACCTGATCATCATCGC
Source organism: Pseudomonas sp. E45-MNA-CIBAN-0222 (assembly GCF_040310405.1). Taxonomy (NCBI): domain Bacteria; kingdom Pseudomonadati; phylum Pseudomonadota; class Gammaproteobacteria; order Pseudomonadales; family Pseudomonadaceae; genus Pseudomonas; species Pseudomonas sp. E45-MNA-CIBAN-0222. The sequence continues at coordinate 88,084 of NZ_JBEOPU010000011.1, read as the reverse complement.
CGTGCTGGTGGTGGGCCTGCCGCTGCTGAACTGGGCCATGCAGCCGAAGACGCCGAAGGTGGTCGACCCGGCGCTGCTGGAAGAGCCCCAGCCGAGCGACATCCCGCGGGAAACCGGCACCCAGCGCCTGGACGACAGCCGTATTCTCGGCCTGATCATGGTCGCGCTGGCGGTGCTGTTCTTCTACCGGCACTTCAGCGAGAACGGCCTGGCGCTGAGCCTGAACATCGTGATCTCGATCTTCCTCTTTGCCGGCCTGCTGATGCACGGCACGCCGGAGCGCTACATGCGCGCCATCGAGGAGAGCATCCGCGGCATCGCCGGCATCGTCGTGCAGTTCCCCTTCTACGCCGGGATCATGGGGATGATGGTCGGCGCCAATGCGGCCGGCGTATCGCTCGGCCGGCAGGTCACCGACACTTTCATCGCCTGGTCGTCGGCCGAGAGCTTCCCGGTGCTGGCCTTTCTCAGCGCCGGGCTGGTCAACGTCTTCGTGCCCTCTGGCGGCGGCCAGTGGGCGGTGCAGGGGCCGATCATGCTGCCGGCCGGCGCGGCGCTGGGCGTGGCGCCGGAAGTCACGGCCATGGCGATCGCCTGGGGCGATGCCTGGACCAACATGATCCAGCCGTTCTGGGCCCTGCCGCTGCTGGGCATCGCCGGGCTCGGTGCCCGCGACATCATGGGCTACTGCCTGCTCTGCCTGGTGTTCTCCGGTGTGGTGATCGCCGGCGGGCTCTACTTCCTGACCTGAGGCCGGGGCATTCCGGACGGCGACACTGTCCGGAATGCTGGACCACACTGTCCAGGATGCAAGACACAAGCGCCGTCCAACGATCTGGACACCCAAGATAAAAACCATGCAAATCAGCGAGTTGCGTATCTGGCACGGAACTCGCTAAATCACCGTGCGGCCTGTCCGCAGCCGAAACAAGAAAAACAATGCGCCTGCCGTGCAGCAGCGAGTCCCCGAATGCCCTCGGCAGCGTTCGGTCGTGCCGCACGGGGCCAGGAGATCGTCCCCGATGAGCGTCGTCATCGCCCTTGCTGCATTGGCCCTGCTGATGCTCGCCGCCTACCGCGGCTACAGTGTCATCCTGTTTGCTCCCATCGCCGCCATGGGTGCGGTGCTGCTCACTGACCCATCCGCCGTGGCGCCGGCCTTCACCGGCATCTTCATGGAGAAGATGGTCGGCTTTATCAAGCTGTACTTCCCGGTGTTCCTGCTCGGTGCGGTGTTCGGCAAGCTGATCGAGATGTCGGGTTTTTCGCGCTCCATCGTCGCCGCAGCGATCCGCCTGCTCGGCACCAGCCAGGCGATGCTGGTGATCGTTCTGGTCTGCGCGCTGCTGACCTACGGCGGCGTGTCGCTGTTCGTCGTGGTGTTCGCGGTGTACCCGTTCGCTGCCGAGATGTTCCGCCAGAGCAACATGCCCAAGCGGCTGATCCCGGCGACCATCGCCCTCGGCGCGTTCACCTTCACCATGACGGCCATTCCCGGCACGCCGCAGATCCAGAACATCATTCCCACCACCTTCTTCAACACCACCACCTGGGCCGCACCCTGGCTGGGCCTGATCGGCACGATATTCGTGTTCGGCCTGGGCATGCTCTATCTCAAGTGGCAGCTCGGCAAGGCCATTGCCGCCGGCGAAGGCTACGGCACCAACCTGCGCAACGAGCCGGAAACGCCCGCCGACATCGCCCTGCCCAACCCCTGGCTGGCGCTGTCGCCGCTGATTCTGGTGCTGGTGGCCAACCTCCTGTTCACCCGCTCGATTCCCGAGTTCTACGGCACCAGCCACAGCCTGCAGCTGCCGGGCATGAGCGCACCGCTGGTCACCGAGGTAGGCAAGCTCACGGCGATCTGGGCGGTGGAGGCCGCGCTGCTGCTGGGCATCGCCCTGGTACTGGCGACCAGCTTCGGCACCCTGCGCGGCAAGCTCGCCGAGGGCAGCCGCACGGCGGTCGGTGGTTCGCTGCTGGCGGCGATGAACACCGCGTCGGAGTTCGGCTTCGGCGCGGTGATCGCCTCGCTGCCGGGCTTCATCGTGGTGGCCGATGCGCTGTCGGCAATTCCCAATCCGCTGATCAACGAGGCCATCACCGTCAACCTGCTGGCCGGCATCACCGGCTCGGCCTCCGGCGGCATGAGCATTGCCCTGGCCGCCATGGCCGACAGCTTCGTCGCCGCCGCCAACGCCGCGCAGATACCGCTGGAAGTGCTGCACCGGGTTGCCTCGATGGCCTCCGGCGGGCTCGACACCCTGCCGCACAACGGCGCAGTGATCACGTTGCTGGCCGTCACCGGACTGACCCACCGCGAATCCTACAAGGACATCTTCGCCATCACCCTGATCGCCACGGCCGCGGCCTTCTTCGTGATCGGCGTGTACTACGCTACCGGCATCGTCTGATCGCGGCGCTTCGCCGATATCGGCGAGCACCACGACATCTGCGATTGCCTTCCGACAACAAGAAAAACAAAGGCGCCGCCCCGTGCGGTCGCCACCAAGCGGGAGAAACCATGAACCTCACAGGCAAGACCGCACTGGTCACCGGCTCCACCAGCGGCATCGGGCTGGGCATTGCGCTGAAGCTGGCCGAGGCCGGCGCCGATCTGATCCTCAACGGCTTCGGCGATGCCTCGGCAGCGCTGGCGGAGGTCGGCAGACACGGCCGCAAGGTCGGGCACCACGGCGCGGACGTGTCCGATCCGGCACAGATCGCCGAGCTGTTCGCCTATGCCGAGCGCGACTTCGGCGGCGTCGATATCCTGGTCAACAACGCCGGCATCCAGCATGTCGCGCCGGTGGAGCAGTTTCCGGTGGAGCGCTGGGACGCCATCATCGCCATCAACCTGTCCTCGGCGTTCCACACCACACGCCTGGCCCTGCCCGGCATGCGCGAGCGCAACTGGGGACGGATCATCAACGTCGCCTCGGTGCACGGGCTGGTCGGCTCCGAGCAGAAGGCCGCCTACGTCGCCGCCAAGCACGGCCTGGTCGGGCTGACCAAGGTCGTTGCGCTGGAAACCGCCACCACGCCGATCACCTGCAACGCCATCTGCCCCGGCTGGGTGCTGACCCCACTGGTACAGCAGCAGATCGACGAGCGCGCGCGGGAGAGCGGCGATGAACAGCAAGCCCGCCACGACCTCCTCGCCGAGAAGCAGCCTTCGCTGGACTTCGTCACCCCCACGCAGCTGGGTGCGATGGCGCTGTTCCTCTGCAGTGAGGCCGGCGATCAGGTACGCGGCGCCGCGTGGAACATGGACGGCGGCTGGGCAGCGCGCTGACGACGACTGGCCACCCCCGGCGAACGGCTGCGCATCGCAGGCTGTCTGTATCCCATTCAGGCGGACTGCCGCGCCGAGATCGCCAGAGGTTCAGGTCGGCAGCGCCGGACAGCCAAAAACCGTTTCGGGAGTGCCGATGCAAAGCCAGCTGCTGTATTTCGATGACGAGCGCGCCGCCGCCCTGCGACTGGCCGAAGCCTCTGGGCTGGCCGCCGCGGCAGTCGAGCGCCACCGCTTTCCCGATGACGAACTGCGCCTGCGTCAGCCACTGGGCGAAGGCGAGGCCATCGCCGAGCAGCTGGTGATCTACCGCGGCCTCGACCATCCCAACGAGAAGCTGGTCGAGCTGCTGTTGATCGCCGGCGAGGCGCGCCGACTGGGCGCCAGGCGACTGATCTTGGTCACGCCTTATCTGGCCTACATGCGCCAGGACATTGCCTTCAATCCCGGTGAAGTAGTCAGCCAGCGGGTGCTTGGCCAGCTGCTGGCCAGCCAGTTCGACGGGCTGATCACCGTCGACCCGCACCTGCACCGCGTCGCCACCCTGCAGGAAGCCGTGCCGCTGGAAGATGCCGTGACACTGTGCGCGGCACCGGCGCTGGCACGGCTGATCGCCAAGCGGCATCCCGATGCCCTGCTGATCGGCCCGGATGCCGAGGCGCTGCAGTGGATCGAAGCCGCTGCCGTCGAACATGGTTTCGAACACGGCGTGTGCAATAAGGTGCGCCACGGCGATCGCCAGGTCGACATCGCACTGCCGGCGCTGGCGTTTGCCGGGCGCCATGTAGTGCTGCTCGATGACGTCGCCAGTTCCGGCCGCACCCTTGCCAACGCCGCGGAGAAACTGCTGGCCGCCGGCGCGGCGTCGGTAGATGTCGCCGTGACCCACGCGCTGTTCGGCGATGATGCGCTGGCGGTGATCCGCGCTGCCGGCGTCGGTCAGATCTGGAGCACCGACTGCATCGCCCATGAAAGCAACGCGGTGAGCATGGCCCCGCAACTGGCCGAGGCGCTCAGGCCGCTGTTGCGCTGAGGCGATAGGCAACGAGCGGCACATAGGGTGAATAACGCGGCAGCTGTCCCAGTGTTCTTCCAAGCCAGCCGCGTGGACAAGGCGGTGCCGTTGTCCACCCTACGAGGATCCTGCACCGGCAAACCATCTACGCCCCAACACCACAGCCGCCGTAGGGTGGAAAACGCGCAGCTTTTCCACCGGAACCCGGCGACCACCTCGGCGGTGACGAATCAATCACGTGGATAAGGCGGTGCCGTTGTCCACCCTACCCCTCATCCACCGCGCTCGGCTCGTCGGCCACGATCTGCGCTGAGTCGCCATAGCGCTTCTGGCAGCGCTCACAGAAGAATGCCCGGCGCTGGCTGCGGCCCAGCTCTTTCACCTTGACCAGGGGAATCCGGCAGCGCACGCAGGTGGTCTTGCCGTGGGCCAGCCAGTGCGCCTTGAGCACACCGGCCCGCTTCCACTCGAGAAATTCGAAGCTGTAGGTACGCGCTTCACGCACCAGCTCGCGCAGCTTGGCCGCCGGCAGCTCGCCGATCAGCGACAGTGGATGCACGCGGATGCGGTAGAGCACCTCGTTCTTGATGATGTTGCCGGAGCCGGCGAACAGCGTCTGGTCGAGCAGCGCATCGCAGGCCAATAGCCGCGGACGTGCGCGCAGCCGCTTGAGCGTGGCGCGCGGGCTCCAGGCGTCGCTCATCAGGTCCATGCTCCAGTCGTACGTCGCATCCAGCGGCCCTTCGATCAACTGCACCGAGCAGGCATAGAAGTTCAGCTCGCCGTTGGCAAAGCCCAGACTAAGCCGTGCTACGGCGTCCTTGCGCTCGTTGATGCGGTAGCTGCCGAACAGCAGCAGGTGGATGCGGACGGAGACGTCGTCCAGCTTGATCAGGAAATGCTTGCCCCAGCTATGGAAGCCACGCACCACCTGACCGGCCAGCCGGGACATGTCGATCTTAGCGCTACCCTCGGCACTTTCGATGGTGCCCCCGGCGAATGCCGCGACTTCTTCACGCAGGATGACGATGGAAGGACCTTCGGGCATGGCTGCACCAGTGGCTGGGCTGTCTTGGATTTGAGACTCGCCACCGCCGCGAAGGTGCGCCCGCCGTTACCAGTCCAGTTGCAACGTGCTCTCGAACTCGCGACGTTCACCAGTCAGCGGATCGCGAAATTGCAACCCGCGCGCCAACAGCTTCAGTGGCCGCGCGTAGTCGTCGGCCTCACGCTCGCTGCGCTCGAGCAGCTCGGGATAGAACGGATCGTTGCAGATACCGGCGCCGAGGGTCGCCATGTGCAGGCGCAGCTGGTGCTTTTTGCCGCTGATGGGGGAAAGCCCGTAGCGCCAGAGGTCGCCGCGCCGTTCGAGCACCTCGATCAGCGTTTCGCTGTTCGGCTCATCCTCGCCTTCGCGCATCAGGAAGAAGGGGTCACCCGGCACCATGCACAGGCGTCGGCGCAGGGGAAATTCGAGATGCGGCAGCGCCGGGCAGATCGCCTCGTAGCGCTTGCTGATCTCCCGCTCACGGAACAGCGCCTGGTAGGCGCCACGGCTTTCGCGGTTGGCCGAGAACAGCACCAGACCGGCGGTGAGCCGATCGATGCGATGAATCGGCACCAGATCGGTGTTACCGAGCCGTTTGCTGAGCCGCGCCAGCAGGGTTTCATTGACGTATTCGCCAGCCGGCATCACCGAGAGAAAGTGGGGCTTGTCCGCCACCACCAGATGCTCGTCGACGTGCAGGATGCGTTCTTCGAATGGCACCGGGGTCTCGTTCGGCACTTCACGAAAGTAATGAATGCGCATGCCGACCCGATAGGCTTGCGCGGCATCGATCGGCTGCATCTGCGCATCCAGCACGCGGCCGCGGGCGATGCGATCGAGCCAGGTATCGCGACTGATCGCCGGGAAGTGCGCGCACAGGCAGTCGAGCACCGTATGCCAATCGCCTTGCGGCAGATGCAGGGTGCTGGGACGGGGGCTAGAAGCGGACATGAGTGCAGCTACACGGAACGACGAGGGAGGTGAATGATACCCGCTCTGTCAGTGGCTGCCTCCCGTTGCGGGAGTGTTGTGGCAAGTGACAGCTGAGCACAGCGCCGCTGTAAGGCAGGCGATGCGCTCAGCAAAGACGCCAGGCACGTGGAGTGCGTCGGCTCAGTCTTCTTTGTCCTTGGTAACTTCGCCAGTGCGGCCGTCGATCTTGAACTCGTACTTCTTGCCGTCCTGCTTCATGCCCTCGCCTTCCCAGCCATTGCCGTCGGCTTCGATGCCATGCAGTTCGGTATAGCCGGCGGCCTTGGCCTTCTCTACGGCTTGTTCGAGGGTGATCCAATCAGCGCCGGGCTTGTCGGCGGCAAAGGCAGCACCGGAGCTCAGGATGGCAACGGCGAACGCCGCGGTCAGTGTCTTGTTATACATGTCGTTTTCCTTCTTCAAATGGAACCAGATCCGGCCATACGAATGGCCCCTGCCTGAATTACGAGCCCAACGGCGGCCGCTAAGTTCAACCGCCACGCCGCCAGCCGCCGGGCGTTCACTGGCTCGATGTCGATTTCGCCCGGCGCCAATCGACTCTGTCACAGGGCCACCGCCGCGTGGCGGTGGCTCACCTCAATCCGCGCCCCGGAGGTCTACATGGCAACGCACAAGGTAGTATCCGATCAGGACTGGCTGGCCGCCCACAGCGCCCATCTGCAGGAAGAGAAACAGCTCACCCGCCAGCGCGATGCGCTCAGCGAAAAGCGCCGGCAACTGCCCTGGCGGCACCTTGCGCAGGACTATTGCTTTCACGATGCCAGCGGCGCGGTTCGCCTGAGCGAGCTGTTCGAGGGTCGCAGCCAGCTGGTGATCAAGCACTTCATGTTCGGCCCGGACTGGACCGAGGGTTGCGTCGGCTGTTCGTTTGAGGCCGATCATATCGGCGGCGCGCTGCTGCACCTGTTGCAGCATGACGTCAGCTTCGCCGCCATTTCCCGCGCGCCGTTCGACCGGCTGCAGGCGTTCCGCCAGCGCATGGGCTGGCAGTTCCGCTGGCTGTCGTCGGCCGGCAGCACGTTCAACCGCGATTTCCACGTGTCCTTCGATGCCGAGGACATCGTCGAGGGCAAGGTCTTCTACAACTACGCTTGGCAACCCTTCGTCTGCGAGGAGCTGTCGGGCTTCAGCGTTTTCTACCGCGACCCGCAGGGCGGCATCTTCCACACCTTCTCGGCCTATGGTCGCGGCGCGGAAGAACTGCTCGGCACCTATGTACTGCTGGACATGACGCCCAACGGCCGCAACGAAACGGGCCCGCGGCACAACCTCACCGACTGGGTACGCCTGCACGACCGTTACGACAGCGATGATCGCGTTGCCCCGAGCGGTCGCTCAGAGCCCGCCGGCTGCTGCCACGAGCAGGCGCGACGCTGAGGCTACTGCCGTCGAATGAAGACGATCTGCGGGTCCATCTCGCCGTTGCTGAAGCGGAACTCCACCGCATCGCCCACGGCCAGCCCGCCGAGCTGTGCGGCGTCCGCCTTGAACGGCATCACCATCGCCGGCCACTTCAGCTCAGGCACCGGCCCGTGGGCGATGGTGACGCTGCCCTGCTGCGCATCGATGGCGCGGATCACGCCTTCGGCCCTGTAAGCGGGCTCGGCCTCCAGGCTGTTGCCAGCCGCCACATCGTCGACCGGTGGCGGTGTGGTGGAGGGCTTCAGCAGATCCTCGGCAGAGGCCTGGCCACTCAGCCCTAGGGTCGCAAGCAGTACGAGAAACACGGTTTTCATGGCGTCTCACCCCGAGGATCGGTTGTGCTGACCTGCAGCAAGCGTAGTCCCCATGGCGCGGTTCGCCCTCGCCCGAACGGTGCATTCGCAGGCGGGTGGTGGCGTTCAGTTTCGTTTAAGCAAGCCCTCGTAACCTGTGAATCGTCGAAACCAACCACAGGAATCAAAACCATGAAAACACTGACTACGCTGCTCACCGCCGCCACCCTCGCCCTCGGCGCCAACCTGGCCATGGCCAAGGACATCGGCCCGGACGAGGCACTGAAGCTGCGCGATGCCGGCACCATCCAGTCGTTCGAGAAGCTCAACGAAGCGGCATTGGCCAAGCATCCCGGCGCGACCATCGAGGAGACCGAGCTGGAAGAAGAGTACGGCCGCTACGTCTATCAACTTGAATTGCGCGACGACAAAGGTGTGCAATGGGACGTCGAGCTCGACGCCAAGACCGGCGAAGTGCTGAAGGACCATCAGGACGACTGAGGCCAGCCATGCGTGCCCCACTTTTCGTAACGCTTCCACTTGTGTTGCTGCTCGCCGCCACTCCGGTGGCGAGCCGCGACCTGGATCAGGACGAAGCCCTGCGGCTGCGTCGCGAGGGCCTGATCCTGCCGCTGGAAACATTGATCCAGCGCGCGATGGAGCGTTATCCCGGGGCGCGTCTACTGGAAGCGGAACTGGAGGAGGAAGACGACATCTACGTCTACGAAATCGAGTTGCTCACCACCAAAGGCGTCGCCCGCGAGCTGGAGTTCGATGCCCGCGACGGGCGCCTGCTCAAGGATGAAGAAGACTGATGCGCCTGCTACTGGTCGAAGACAATGTGCCGCTGGCCGATGAACTGGTGGCCAGTCTCAGTCGCAACGGCTATGCGATCGACTGGCTGGCTGACGGCCGCGACGCCGCATACCAGGGCGCGACCGAGCCCTACGATCTGATCATTCTCGACCTCGGCTTGCCTGGCAAACCGGGGCTGGAGGTGCTGCACGACTGGCGCGCCGGTGGCCTCACCACACCGGTGCTGATCCTTACCGCGCGCGGCTCCTGGGCCGAACGCATTGATGGCCTCAAGGCCGGCGCCGACGACTACCTGACCAAACCCTTTCATCCCGAAGAGCTGCTGTTGCGCATCCAGGCGCTGCTGCGCCGTGCCCACGGCCTGGCCAACCAGCCCATGCTGCAAGCCGGTGGCCTGGAGCTGGACGAGTCGCGCCAGTGCTGTCGCAAGGACGGCCAGGACATCGAACTCACCGCCGGTGAATTCCGCCTGCTGCGCTACTTCATGCTGCATCCGGGGCAGCTGCTGTCGAAAACCCAACTGACCGAACACCTGTACGACGGTGAAACCGAACGCGATTCCAACGTCATCGAAGTGCATGTCAACAGGCTGCGCGGCAAGCTCGGTCGCGAGCTGATCGAAACGCGCCGTGGCCAGGGCTATCGCTTCGGCGGCCAGCCGTGAAATCGATTCAGCGCAGCCTCAGCCTGGCGCTGATCGCCACTCTGCTGCTGGTCGCGCTGGTGCTGGTGCAGACCAGCCTGTGGCTCTTCGAGTCAGGCCTCAGGCGCAGTCTGGAAACCGACCTACGCGAGGAAACCGAAGGCCTGCTGATTGCCCTGGTGAAGGGACCGAACGGTGATCAGCTGGACGTACAGCTCCTCAACCCACGCTATCAACGGCCGTTCTCCGGCCACTACTTCAAGATCGAACTGCCCGAGCGCACCTGGCGCTCCCGCTCGCTGTGGGACGCCTCGCCAGAATGGCCGGAACGCGCGGGCCTGGCGGACGAACTGCTCGACGGCCCGCAGGAACAGCGACTGCTGGGTTATCGCGCCGAGTACCGCCGCGATGGACAGCCGATCGTCATCAGCGTCGCGCAGGACTACACACCGGTTCTCGACAGCTTTGCCCGCGTGCGGCTGAGCGGTCTGGGCCTGGTCGGTTTCGCCCTGCTCACCCTGCTGCTTTTGCAGCGCTACGCCATGGGCCTGGCACTGCGCCCGCTGGAGCGCGCCCGGCAGCAGATCGCCCAGTTGCAGCAGGGCCAGCGCCAGCAGCTGGACCAGCAGGCGCCCATCGAGCTGCAACCGCTGGTCGAGCAGATCAACCACCTGCTCAGCCATACCGAGGACACCTTGCAGCGCTCGCGGCACGCGCTGGGCAACCTCGGCCACGCGCTGAAGACGCCACTGGCCGTGCTCGGCAGCCTGGTGCAACGCGAAGAAGTCGCCGCCTACCCCGAACTGCAGGCCAGCCTGCAGGAGCAGCTGGAGCAGATCCAGCAACGGGTCAGCCGCGAACTGGGCCGCGCGCGGCTATCGGTGGACGTGCTGCCCGGTGCGCATTTCGACTGCGATGCGGAACTGCCGGCACTGTTCGACACCCTGGCGATGATCCACCGCAGCGGCCTCGACCTGCGCTGGCAGGCGCCCGCCGGCTGCCGGTTGCCGCGTGACCGCGAGGACATGCTCGAGCTGCTGGGCAATCTGCTGGATAACGCCTGCAAGTGGGCCCGTAACCGTGTGGAGCTGAGCATCGAGCGCAGCGGCGATGCCTTCGTCCTGCTGGTGGACGACGACGGACCGGGGATTCCGGCGGCACAGCGCGAGCAGGTCATCAACCGTGGCGTACGGCTGGACGAAACGGCGGAAGGTCACGGACTGGGGCTGGGGATCGTCAGCGATATCCTGACGGCCTGGCGGGGCGAGTGGAGTCCTGAAGAAAGCCCGCTGGGCGGTTTGCGCGTGCGCATCGCACTGCCGGCGACGCGCTGACCGTTATTGCGGGCGAGCCAGTTCGTTACGCATGTCTTCGAGAATGGTTTCGACCAGCAGGGTGTTCTGCACCTGGTGTCCGGCCATGATGCGCGTGGCGTGGGTGCCATTGATCGGGTAGCCGACATGCACCAGCAGGCGACCGTCCGCTTGCGGCTCGACGCGCGTGCGGTACTGCGAGGTGAAGGTTTCGGCCAGGTAGCGGGACAGAGTCTTCATGGAACATCTCTAGCAATGAGCCTGAGACAAAGACCCTGTTCATCGCTCGGAGATTCATGCCGTCCATCGGGAATCCACTGATCTTCATAGAGCTGTAACGCTCATCACCCCTTCCGATCGCCGCTGCCATAGGCCAGCCAAGCGAGAAACAGCATCACAACGAACGCCATGCAGGACATCACCAACGCATTGATCATCAGGCTCATGTCAGGGTCTCCTCATCCACCGGATCGAGTTGAAACATACCCCGAATATATGTAGCGTTGCGCGACACGTCGATCAGCTCGACATACGCATGTAAATCTTTGGCACAGGTGCAGAGGCGATGAAACGCAAGCAATCGATCAGTCAGATTCGCTGGGACCTGGCGCTGCGCTACCGCCTGATCGAGACCATCGCCTGGTGGGAAGGCCGCCTGACCACGGGCCACCTGATGCAGAGCTTCGGCATCAGCCGCCAGCAGGCATCGAAGGACATCAACACCTACCTGAACGAACATGCGCCCAAAAACCTGACATATGACCGCCACCTGAAGGGCTACAAGCCGACCAAAGGCTTTCAGCCCCTGTTCATCGACGGCAGCGCCAGCGCCTATCTGCATTTGCTCGATCAGAACCGCGTTCGCGCCCCGCATATCGAGGGCCTGGCGCTGGCCTACGCGCATACCGAAGTGCTGCAGGTGCCGGACCGCAGCATCCGCCCGGAAGTGCTGCGGCCGATCCTGCTGGCCTGTCGCGAGGGGCTGCGGCTGGAGAGCGAGTATGTCTCGCTGGCCAATCCCGAGGTGGAAATCCGCGTGATGGCGCCGCACACGCTGGTGTTCACCGGCATGCGCTGGCATGTGCGCGCCTACTGCGAGAAGAACCGCGAATACCGCGACTTCGTGCTCAGCCGCTTCCGTGGCGAGCCGGACCTGATGGACACCAGCGAACACACCCGCGAACAGGACGAGGCATGGAACACGCCGGTGACGGTGCTGATCGAGCCGGACGCACGGCTGAGCCCGGCACAGAAGGCGATCATCGAGGTGGATTACGGCATGCTCGACGGCCACCTGCCGGTGGAGACGCGCGGCGCACTGGTGCAGTACGTGCTGCAGCGGTTCGGCATCGACCCGAATACCGTGCAGGCCAATGCGGCGGCGCAGCAGCTGCAGGTGGGGAATCTGCAGGCGTTGAAGGAGTGGTTGTACTCGTGAGGGCTCTTGGGGGCGCTCTTGGCCGTGAAGGGCGTCGGCACGGAGCTCGGTATGTGAGCGGCGCGATTTCCTTGGCGTTTGGCTCAGGTTTCGCCCTGCTGGGCGACTCACTTTTCTTTGCACGCGCAAAGAAAAGTAAGCAAAAGAAAGCGCGCCCCTACATCCGGCCCTGCGCTACGCGCAGGGTTCGTTCGCTTCATCGCCGCTCCAGGGGTCGGCTTACAAGGGCCATCCATGGCCCTTTAAGCCTTTCGCCGCATCCATGCGGCTCACCCCCTTGCGCAACGATTCCGCTCTCCCTACTGAAGGGGAATCTGGTGCTGCCTGTCAGGCCGCGCATGGAAACGCACAAAGCAAAGTCAACTGCGAAGCAAAGCGTAGTTAGCCTTCGATCCATCAGGCGACCCGGACTGGAATCCGCCTCAGGAGGCCGAACTCAGCCCTTGCACAGCGGGACGCGAGCAATGGACGCCGAGCGAGGAATGACGGGACAGGGACGTACCGTCATGACGTGTCCCGATATAAGGTGGAACACTGATCAACATTTTCCACCGCTGGCTTCAAGCAAGGTGTTGCCGGACCACGGCGGGTTACTTTGCAAACCGGTGGGTAAGCGTCGCGTTACCCAAGCTACAGACAACGCAACCAAGCAGAGCGTGGGTTCGGCCATTTACAGCGCCCCCTGCCCATCCCCAATTGCACGACCTTTCAGGCAACACCAAACGCCCCTTTCAGGAGGCCGAGTGCAGGTGGCGTGGAAAGGGTTGAGCGGCATGGATGCCGCGAGAGCTGCGATGGGCCAGGGATGGCCCTTCGCAGCGGGCCCTTGGAACGTCACCGGAACGAGGGAACCCCGGCGCAGCCGGGGCCGGATGGAGGGGCAAGCGTTTTTGCTTACTTTTTTCGCGACTGAAAAAAGTGAGTCGCCCAGCAGGGCGAAACCAGCGCGTCATACCAGCACGATAAGTGACAGCCACATCCAACCGCGCCCACAAGCCTTTACATCCGACGCAACCACCCACCGCCCATCCCACGCCAGCGGTTCGCCACTGCACCCGCCCACAATGAGCCTGAGCCCATGCGCCTGATCCACACCTCCGACTGGCACCTCGGCCAGACCCTCCACGGCCAGGACCGCGACTTCGAACACGCGCAATTCCTCGCCTGGCTGCTCGACCAGCTGGTCGCCCACCGCGCCGACGCCCTGCTCATAGCCGGCGACGTGTTCGACACGGTCAACCCGCCACTCAAGGCCCAGGAACGCCTCTACGATTTCATCGTCCGCGCCCACGAAAAACTCCCGCAGCTGGACATCGTGATGATCGCCGGCAACCACGACTCCGGCGGGCGTATCGAACTGCCGGCGCCGCTGATGAAGCGCCTCAACGCACACGCCGTCGGTCGCATCAGCTGGGTCGCCGAGGGCCAGCTGGATCACCAGCGGCTGCTGGTGCCGCTACACGACGCCAATGGCAACACCGCCGCCTGGTGTCTCACCCTGCCCTTCCTGCGTCCGGCCGAAGTCACCGGAATGACGCTGGGCGACGACTACATGGCCGGCATCCGTCAGGTCCACGAGCGGCTGATCGCTGCTGCCGAATCCGCACGCCAGCCCGGCCAGGCGCTGGTCGCCATGAGCCACGCGCACATGGCCGGCGGCGCGGTGTCGGAGGAGTCCGAGCGCAATATAGTTATCGGCAACGCCGAAGCGCTGCCGGCCAGCCTGTTTCCCGAATCGGTCGCCTACGTCGCCCTCGGCCACCTGCACAAGCCGCAGCAGGTCGCCGGGCAGGCGCGCATCCACTACAGCGGCTCGCCGCTGCCGCTGTCCTTCGCCGAGGTCAACTACCCGCATCAGGTGCTGCTGGTCGAACTCGACGGCGACCAGCTGACGCAGGTCGAAAGTCTGCCGGTGCCGCGCGCGGTGGAAATGATCCGCATCGGCCGCGCGCCCCTGGCCGAAATCATTACCGCGCTGGAAGCGCTGCCGCCCACCGGGCTGTTCGACGACAACCTGCCCTGGCTGGAGGTACGCGTGCTGCTCGACGAGCCGCTGCCGGACCTGCGCCAGCGCATCGAAACCGCGATAACCGGCAAGGCCTGCCGACTGGTGCGCATCGCCAGTGAATACGCCGGCAAGCGCGGCGAGACGGAATCGGAAGTGCTGCTCGGCCTCGACCAGATCACCCCGCAGGAGCTGTTCGCCCGCGCCTGGGAAGAACAGTACGGCAACCCGGCGGACGAGCAGGCGCTGAACGATTTCGCCACTTTGCTGCAACGAGTCGAGTTCGCCCATGAGGAGATTGAGCGATGAAAATCCTCGCCATCCGCCTGAAGAACCTGGCCTCCTTGGCCGGCGAACAGATCATCGATTTCACCGCCGAACCCCTGGCCAGCGCCGGACTGTTCGCCATCACCGGGCCTACAGGTGCCGGCAAGAGCACCATTCTCGACGCCCTGTGCCTGGCGCTGTTCGGCAGCACGCCACGGCTCGACAGCGTCTCACCGCTGAACAAGGTTCCCGACGTCGAAGCCGAGATCGGCGGTGGCGACGAGCGCAACCTGCTGCGCCGCGGTTGTGGCAGCGGCTACGCAGAGGTGGATTTCGTCGGTGTCGACGGCCACCGCTACCGCGCGCGCTGGGAGGTCAGGCGTGCCAAAGAGAAGATCGACGGCAAACTGCAGGCCAGCAGCCAGAGCCTCACGGATCTCGACAGTGGCACGCTCCTGGCCAGCGGCAAGAAACTCGAATTTCGAGCGCTGCTCGAAGCCCGTCTTGGGCTGAATATGGCTCAATTCACCCGCGCCGTACTGCTGGCGCAAAGCGAATTTTCTGCCTTCCTCAAGGCAAAGGACGACGAACGCGGCAGCTTGCTGGAAAAGCTCACCGATACCGGCCTCTACAGCCGCCTCGGGCAGGCCGCGTTCGAGGCCGCCAAGCAGGCTAAGGAAAGCCTGACTCGCCTTGAACAGCAGGCCGGCGGCCTGCAGCCGCTGGAGCCGGAGCAGCGTGACGTACTGGAGCGCGAACATCAGGCCCAGCTCGAAGAACTGAAGAAGCTGCAACAGCAGCTCAAGGAGCTGGAAGCCCAGCGGCAATGGCTCAGCGAACTGCAGCGCCTGGAAAACGAGCGCGAAGCCGCACGCCAGCAACTACAGGACGCCGAAGACGAGCACGAGAGCCTGGCCGAGGCCCGCCGTATTCTCGACCTGTTCGAACGGCTCGCACCGCAGCGCCACCGCTTTCTGCGCCAGCAGGAACTCGAACCGCTGCTGGGCAAGGCCGCCGACAGCCTCACTCGCCTGCAGCACGAGGCACAAAGCCTGCAGCAACGCCTCGACACCTTGCAGAGCCAATGCGAAGCGGCCGGCAACGACCTGCGTGCGGCCGATCAGGCGCGCCAGACGGCCGAGCCCAGGCTTGCGCAAGCGCGCCGTGAAGAGGAACGCCTCAGCCATCTGAACGCCGACCTCGCCTCGATCCGCGAAGAAAGCGTCCAGGCCGATGCCGCGGCGAGCGCCGGCGAGGCAACGCTCAAGCAGCTCGGTGAGCAGCAACAGCGCTCCGCCGAACAGCTAGCAACGCTGACGCAGCAACTCGAGACGAGCGCAGCGTTGCAACCGCTCTGTGCAGCCTGGGGTGGTTACCGTCCGCGCCTGCAACAGGCCGTCCAGCTGGCAGCACGGCTGCAGCAAGGTCAGGGCGAACTCCCGGCACTGGAAGCGCAGGCCAAGGCTGCCGAAACCCGGCAAAGCCAGGCGCGCGAGGCGCTGGAAAATCTGCAGCGCGAGCGCGACAGCGAACTAGGGCTGGCCGAACAGCTGGCCGGTCTGCATCGACAGCTCGACGAGTGGCGCCAGGCCGAGCGCGAAACCGAGGCCCTGCGCGAACTCTGGGCGCAGCAGCTCACGCTCACCGCCAGCCAGCGCGAACTGAACGACGCCCACATCCGCCAGCAGGCCGAGCTGGACAGCCTGGTACCGCAGGGCAAACAGCTTCGCAGTGACCGTGATGCTGCCGAGCAGGCGCTCAAGGTCACCCTCGCCCTGCTCGAACGCCAACGCCTGGCACGCAGCGAGAATGTCGAAGCGCTGCGTGCGGCGCTCGTCCCCGGCGAGCCCTGCCCGGTCTGCGGCAGCGATGAACATCCCTGGCAGCAGACCGATGCGCTGGTTGCCAGCCTTGATCGGCACGACGACAGCGAGGCCGCGCGCGCGCAGCAGGCGTTACAGGAACAGGACCAGCGCCTGCAGGAACTGCGCGATCGCCATGTCACGCTCAGCACGCAGCTGCGCCAGACGCAGCAACGCCAGAGCGAAGTCGAGGCGCAGCTGCAGGCCCTGGCACCGCGCTTGCTCGCCCTGCCCGCACGCGCGCGATTGCTTGAACAGCCGGAAGCCGAACGTTCGCAATGGCTGGAAGCGCAGCTGACCAGTCTCAAAGGCCAGATCGCCAGCGCCAGCCAGCGTCAGCAGCAGTTGCTCGCCCTGCAACAGCGCAGCGAAACCCTGCAGCAGGCCTGGCAGGCCGCGCGCGAGGCCTGCGTCGAGGCGACCCAGCAACTCGCCCGCCAACGCGATGCGCTCGCCCGCGACAGCCAGCAGCTCGACGAGGAGCTGGCGGCCTTTGCCGAACTACTGCCCGCCGAGCATCTGCAGCGTTGGCGCGAAAATCCGGCGCAGACCTTTATGCAGCTGGACGCCAGCATCGCCACGCGGCTGCAGCAACTGCAGGCGCAGACCGAGCTGGCCGATGAGCTGCGCCAGCGCGAGCAGCGCCGCAGCGACGAGCAATTGCAGCAGCGTCATCGCCAGGAGAAACAGGCAGGCTGCAGCGCGCGACTGAGCGAGCGCGAGAAACTGCTGCTGGCCTGCCAGCAGGCGCTACGTACCAGCCTTGGCGAACAGACCAGCGCCAGCGCCAGCGCCTGGCAACAGCAGCTGGACGCGACCATCCAGGCTGCGCGGCAAACCCAGGCCGAGATCGATCGGCACCTCAACGAGAGCAAGCTTGGTCTGACGCGGCTGCACGGCGAGCAGCAGAACTGTCGACAGCGCCAAGCCGAACTGGAACAGGAACGCGACGCGCTGAATGCGGAACTGGGCGCCTGGCGCGCCGCCCATCCGGCGCTGGACGACACCACCCTCGCCCAGCTGCTGCATATGGACGACCAGCTGATCGCCGAGGCGCGCCAGCGCTTGCAAGAGAACAGCGAAACCCTGACCCGCTGTCGCGAGCGTCTCGACGGCTGCCTCAACCGCCTGAACCTGCACAAACAGCAGCAGAGCGACGCCCCGGATACCGAGCAGCTGCAACAGCGCCATGCCGAGCAACTGCAGCAGTGCGAGCAGGCCGACCAGCGCTGCGCGGAAACCCGCGCCCAGCTGATCGACGACGACAAGCGCCGCCGCCAGAGCCAGGCGTTGCTCGCGCAGATCGACGCCGCGCGGGCCGAGCATCAGCGCTGGGGACGCATCGCCGCGCTGATCGGCTCCAGCGACGGCGGCGCCTTCCGCAAGATCGCCCAGGCCTACAACCTCGACCTGCTGGTGCAGCACGCCAACGTGCAGCTGCGCCAACTGGCGCGGCGTTATCGGCTCAAGCGCGGAGGAAGTCCGCTGGGCCTGCTGGTCATGGATACCGAGATGGGCGACGAGCTGCGCTCGGTGCATTCGCTGTCCGGCGGCGAGACCTTCCTCGTTTCGCTGGCCCTGGCCCTGGGCCTGGCCTCAATGGCGTCGAGCAAGCTGAAGATCGAGTCGCTGTTTATCGACGAAGGTTTCGGCAGCCTCGATCCCGAGTCGCTGCAGATCGCCATGGACGCGCTGGATTCGCTGCAGGCCCAGGGCCGCAAGGTGGCGGTGATCTCCCATGTGGCGGAAATGCACGAGCGCATTCCAGTGCAGATCCAGGTGCGCCGGCAGGGCAATGGGCAGAGTGATCTGCAGATTGTCGGCGGGCTTTCATAGGAGCTGTCGCCGTTTCGGGCAGGTCTACAGCCTGCTTCGCCGCGAGGGCGCGCCTCCTACTGGTTCGATGTGCACTGGCCTGCTTTTGTGGGAGGCCCGCCCTCGGGGCGAAGCTTTTGACTTTGGGCAGGCGCGCAGCCTGCATTCGCCTCGGGCACGTGCGCCAACTGGCTTGACGTGCACTGGCCCGCTTTTGCATCACCCGCTTGTGTTTCCCCAGCACCGGCCGTAAGGTTCGCGCGTTTTCTTATCCGCCCAGGTGTGCACGACCGCAAGGTCCGCATTAAACGGGAAGCCGGTGCGCTCGATGAGCAAGGCCGGCGCTGCCCCCGCAACGGTAATCGACCGCGATCCTCAGGGATCGCCGTCCGCTCCACAGCCACTGTGTTCCGACATGGGAAGGTGAGCGTGATGCGTGTCGAAAGCCCGGAGACCGGCCTGACGGATTCGACTGGTGTTGCGGAGGGCAGCACCGTCAAGCGCTGCTGCCCGTCATCCCCCGCGCTTGTTCCTGCCCTCCTCAAAAGTCTGCGATCTTTTGAGGAATTCCAAGAATGAAACTGTCCCGACTTGCCCTGGCCGTAGCGCTGCTGCCCGGCGTGCAGGTGTTTGCTGTTGAGCAGGAGCTGCCAAGCATGCTCATTACCTCCGCCCGCCAGGCTGAACCCCGCGCCCAGGCGACGGCAGCCAATACCGTATTCACTCGCGCCGATATCGAACGGCTACAAGCCCGCAGCGTGCCCGAGCTGCTGCGGCGTGTGCCAGGCGTACAGGTGAGCAGCCCTGGCGGTGTGGCGTCGCTATCGCTGCGCGGCACCGGTACTGCACAAACGCTGGTGCTGGTCGATGGCCAACGCATTGCTTCAGCCACCAGCGGCTTCGCCCGTCTCGACTACTTGGCCATTGACAACATCGAGCGTGTCGAAGTGATCCGTGGCCCGCGCTCCTCGCTTTACGGCGCGGATGCCATTGGTGGCGTCATCCAGATCTTTACCCGTGGCGGCAAACCCGGAATAAACCCGGAAGTCCGCTTGGCCGCCGGCAGCGACCAGACCTTCCAGCGCAGCCTGAGCCTCGCAGCCGGAACGGAGCAGACTCGCGTCCACCTCGGCGCCAGCCTCGATGAGCGCGACGGCTTCGATATCACCCGCGACAACCGCGGCGCCGATCGGGACAACGATGGCCAGCGCAACAAGGCCCTGCACCTGAAGCTGGATCACCAGTTCGATGCAAACTGGAAAGCGGGCTTGAGCCTCAACGACCAGCGCGGCAAGAACGAGTATGACGATGCCAATGATTTCGAACCCGGAACGCCGCAGGACGAGTTTCGGGTCAGCAGTTACAGCGGCTACCTGGACGGTCAGTTGACCGACATGTGGAATAGCCGTCTGGAACTGGGTCGCAGCTTCGATCGTAATCACGCCGTCGGCGCCGGCAGCGCTTGGAACAACACCCTGTTGGAAACCACGCGTCATTCGGCGGCCTGGATAAATCGGCTGCAATTGAGCGAGCGCCACCAACTGAGCGTCGGCGGCGACTGGTATGAAGACCAACTCGATTCCGCGACGATTTTTCAGGAAGACAGCCGCGACAATTCGGCTTTCTTTGCCCAGCACAGCTTTCAAGGCGAGCGCTTCGGCACCGAGCTGGGGCTACGCCACGATGACAACCAGCAGTTCGGCAGCCACAACAGCTGGAATGCCGCGGTCAGCCTGCCAGTGGGTGAGTCGCAGCGCTGGATTCTGAGCTATGGCGAAGGCTTCCGCGCTCCGACATTCTCCGATCTTTACGGACCGCCGTTATGGGGACCGAATCCGGACCTCAAGCCGGAGACCTCGAAGACCTATGAGTTGCAATGGCGCGCCGAATTCGACGAGACCCAGCTGGAAGCCGCGCTTTATCGCACCGATGTCGAAGACATGATCGCCTGGGGCGAAAACCGGATGGGGAACGTCAGCCAAGCACGGATCAATGGTTTCGAAGCCAGTGCGGCACGCGAGCTGCTAGGCTGGCAGGCGAATATTGGTGTGAGCATCATCGATCCTCGCGATCGGGACAGCGGCCATACTCTGGCGCGACGTGCAAAGCGCACGCTCAGCGTCGATCTTGATCGCACTTTCGGCACGCTATCAGCCGGGGCCGGCTGGCATATTTCCAGCTCCCGCTACGACAACGCCAGCAATACACGCGAATTGTCCGGCTACGGCACTTTCGATGTCCGAGCAGCCTGGCAGAGCCACTCAGCGCTGCGTTGGGAAGCCAAGGTCAACAACCTGTTCGACCGCGACTACGCGCTGGCGACCTACAACCGCCCAGACGGAATTAATTGGTGGGATCCGTCGCAGAATTACGGTTATCGCGAGGCGGGCCGCACCGCGCTATTCGCCGTCACCTGGACTCCCTCGCTCTAATCACGTTTACCAGCGCGCCCGCTCAGGGCGCTGCCGCCATCACTTCGCAGAGCTTCCCGATCGCCCCCAGCATCTGGAAGCTCGGCCGCTCCAGCCCCTTGTCCGGCACTTCAAGCAGTCGACCGCTGCGCACGGCACTGAGCTGCGGCCAGGCCTGCCACTCATCCAGCTGCGCACCGCTACCGGCCAGGATGACTTCGGGATCGCGGGCAAGCACGGCTTCGATGCTGACCTGAGGTGCCGCCAGGGTCAGGTCGGCGAAAACGTTCTGCCCCCCACACACCTCGATAGCTTCGCTGATGATCTGCCGTCCGCCGAGGGTATACAGTGGGCGATTCCATATCTGGTAGAACACCCGCAGTGGCTCCGCGCGCACGTAACGGCTGCGCAACTCGGCAAGGCCTGCGCGAAATTGCTCCGCCAGCCGCTCGCCTTGTTCGACGCGGCCTACGGCATTGCCAACCACAACGAATTGTTCGGCCAGTCCTTCGAGGCGGGTTTGTTCGACAACTAGAATGGGAATACCGAACTGTTGCAGCTGCTCGCGCTGGCTACGCGGCACGCTATCCGGCCAGAGCAGCACGAGATCAGGGCGCAGGCTGAGCAGGGTTTCCATCTCCACCTGGCCGTAGCGCCCAACCGAAGGCACTGACTGCAACTCGGCAGGGCGCTCGCCACCATCCAGGACGCCAACCAGCCGGTCGGCAGCATCGAGTTCGAGCATGATCTCGCTGAGCGATGGCGCCAGACTCACCACCCGCTCGGCAGCCAACGCAGGCAATGACGCCAGGGAAATCAGCGCAGCGAGGAGTAGACGTCGCATCAATGCAATTGCCGCGGAATGCGGTAGAGCACCAGCAACACCAGGCTGCCGAATACCAGCAGCAGGCGGGCAACCGGCTCCATGCCGAACAGCGCACCCGCAGCACCGAACCAGGCCGGTAATGAGGCGATCAGTAGGCCGTGACGGCGAACGCGACGCAGATCGTTCCAGGCGGTGTCCTCCACTGGACCGTTCAGCGCCTGTTCGGTGGCGATCAGTGCATGTTTGAACCGGGTGAAGGCCCGCAGGCTGAAGAACAGCGAGACGAGGCCTGCAGCGAAGAGTGGCAGACCCCAGTCGGCAAACACCACCGATGTGCGCCCAAGCACCAGCACCGGCAGCACCATCAGCAGCGTATGCAGCCAGCCGTCACGTGCGAGCTGGCGAAGGGCGGCGGCGCGCGTCACGACTGCTCGGCTTCGCCTTGGTGAATCTCGCCGAGCATGTGGCCGAGCTTGCCGGCCTTAGTGGCGAGGTAGTTGCGGTTGTACGGGTTATGCGCGATCTGCAATGGCTTGCGTTCGGCGACGCGAATGCCGAAGCCCTGCAGCGCCTTGACCTTGCGTGGGTTGTTGGTCATCAGCTTGATCTCGGCGATGCCCAGGTGCTCGAGCATCGGCAGGCAGATGCCGTAGTCGCGCATGTCCGGGGCGAACCCCAGACGCTCGTTGGCTTCGACGGTGTCGGCGCCGGCATCCTGCAGTTCGTAAGCGCGAATCTTGTTCAGCAGGCCGATACCACGGCCTTCCTGGCGCAGATAGAGCAGCACGCCGCGGCCCTCGTCGGCAATCGCGCGCAGTGCCGCTTCGAGCTGGAAGCCGCAGTCACAGCGCAGGCTGAATAACGCATCGCCGGTCAGGCACTCGGAGTGCAGACGACCCAGTACCGGCTTGCCATCGGCCACATCGCCGAGCGTCAGCGCGACATGTTCCTTGCCAGTGTCCTGGTCGAGAAAACCATGCATGGTGAACACGCCGAACGGCGTCGGCAGTTGGGAAGCGGCGACGAACACGACAGACACGGGCGGAGATCCCAGAGGCAGAAAAGCGGACATTGTAACACCAACAAAAGGCGAGTCAGGCCGGAGAGTTTGCCGACGAAAGCGCCAATCGTGCCACCCAGAGAGCGGATGCGCAGGTGCTAGGAGGTCTTCGACTCCAGCACGAGCATACCCTGCTCCTCGCGCCAGCTGACGCGACCGAGGAAGCTCATGCCAAGCAGGGCCTCAGTGGGCGAGCCACCTTCGACGACAACCGCCTCCACCCCAATAACCTCGATTGCCCCAACTTTGACGCTGTTGAGGTGCACCCGCCAGGCCTTCGCCGTGCCGCTGGCGGTGTTCACCACCATCGGCCGTCCGTTGACCCGATAGTCGATACCCAAGCGGCGGGCCTGATGCTCGTTGATCGCCACCGAGGTAGCGCCGGTATCGACGAGAAACTGGATCGGCTGGCCATTGATAGTGCCGGCGATCCAGTAATGGCCGCCGGTGCCCTTGGCTACGCTCAGTTGGGTCTTGCTTGGTGTGGCGTAGGCGCCGCTGTATTCGCGACTCAGGTTGTAGTGACGTTCGACGCCATCGACCCGCAGCACCGCGCCGCTGGCATCGGCACTGACTACCTGAACGCCGCCTGGGCCAGTCTGCCCGACCTTGACCAGCTTGCGCTGGCCGTCGACATTGACCACCGCCGCTCCCGGAAACAGCCCGACCACCTGCACCATGGATGCGGCCTGCGCCAGAGCGGGCGACAGCAAAAGGCTGGCGAACAGAATGTGGATGCTACGCATGGCAATTTCCCTCGAAACCAGGCCCGGGCCGGACGCCGATCATCCTTCAATGGCCAGCCGCCTGCAGCGACCGGACGCACAATCAAACCAATAGCGCCACCAGCCCCTGCATAACGACCCAGGCCGCGACGCCTGCAAGGATGTCATCGAGCATGATCCCGAAACCGCCGTGGATATGCCGATCGACCCAGCTGATCGGCCAAGGCTTGGCGATGTCCATTACGCGGAAGATGACAAAACCGAGCAGCATCCAATACCAGCCTTCCGGCACCAGCCAGAAGGTGATCCAGATACCGACGAACTCATCCCAGACGATGCCTTCATGGTCATGCACACCGAGTTCGCGCGCCACCTTACCGCACAGCCAGACGCCGAACAGCATGGTCAGGCCGAGCATCAGCAGATAACCCCAGCCTGGCAGCAGTTGCCACAGCGGCACGAACGGCAGTGCTACCAGCGAACCCCAGGTTCCCGGTGCCTTGGGCATCAGCCCGGAGCCGAAGCCGAACGCCAGGTTGTGCCAGGGGTTGGACCAGACCAGGTTTTGCGGCTTGGCCGCGACCGGCGAGGAGTCAGTCAAAACAGCGTTCCTTATCGGATCGGAGGCAAGCGGCTGCTCCGCAGCGGCGCTTACGCATTGAAATGGTTGTAGCCACGTTCGGACACGGGCAGTTCGTTGCCCGCCGCATCGATCAGCTGCACACCCTCACCTGCCAACACCCAGCCGATGACATGCACAGGCCAACCGGAATCGAGCAACGCAGATAGCTCAGCGGGCGGCAGGGTGAACGCCAGCAGGTAGTCGTCGCCACCGGCCAGCGCACAGCGCAACGCTTCCGCCTCACCAGCAAAACGCCGCAAAGGTTCGGATAGCGGCAGGCGATCACACTCGATCTGCAGCGCAACGCCCGAAGCCTTGGCGATATGCCCGCAATCGGCCAGCAGACCGTCGGAGATATCCAGCGCCGCCGTGGCCTTGCCTCGTAGCACCTCGCCCAGGGCCAGCTGCGGCTGCGGCGACCAGTAACGCGCCAGCAGGTGTTCGGCGACATCCGCATCGGCTTCGACCTGCCGCAACACCAGCGGCAACGCGCCGGCTGCCTCGCCCAGCACGCCGCCGACGCAGAGCAGATCGCCGACCTGCGCGCCGGACCGAACCAGTGCCTGCCCGGACGGCACGCGGCCGAACACGGTGACGGTCAGGCTCAGCGTGCCACGGGTGGTATCGCCGCCAATCAGACGCAGGCTGCAGTCGAGCGCCATGGCATCCAGTCCGCGGGCGAACTCGGCGAGCCAGAGCGGATCGCCGCTCGGCAGGCTCAGGGCAAGGGTGAAGCCGATGGGCGTGGCGCCCATGGCGGCAAGGTCACTGGCGGCCACGGCCAACGCGCGCTGGCCGAGCAGGAAGGGATCGCAGGAGTCAGGGAAATGCACCCCGGCGACCAGGGTATCGGTGGAAACCGCCAGCTGTTCGCCGGTAGGAAGCTGCAGCAGGGCACAATCGTCGCCAATGCCGAGAACGACTTCGCCGCCGGCCCTGGCACAAGCGGCGGCGGCGAAGTAGTGACGAATCAGCTCGAACTCACCCAGCAAGGCGAGCCGCCCTCAGCGCTTGTGGTTGCGCACTTCGGCGCTGCGCAGCGTGGGGGCCAGTTTGTCCAGCACGCCGTTGACGAACTTGTGTCCGTCGGTGGCGCCATAGACCTTGGCCAGCTCGATGCCTTCGTTGATGACCACGCGGTAAGGCACGTCGATGCGCTGCATCAGCTCATAGGTGGACAGCCGCAGAATTGCCAGCTCAACCGGATCGAGCTCGTCCAGCGGACGGTCGAGATTCGGTGCGATGGCACCGTCGACTTCGCTCTTGCTGCGTGCGACACCGGTCAGCAACTCATGAAAGTAGCTGCCGTCAACGCCGGAGAAATCGTTGTCGACGCGAAACTGCGCCTCGATTTCGTTGAGGCTCTGACCGGCCATGTGCCACTGATATAGCGCCTGCATCGCCAGACTGCGGGCAACCCGACGCGTGGCGATCTTGCCCTTGGCCTTAGGTTGCGGAGCGTCCTGGCTGTCGTCGTGATTCAGGCTCACTTCGCCTCCAGCTGCGACAGCAGGCTCACCATTTCCAGTGCGGAAAGTGCGGCTTCGGCGCCCTTGTTGCCGGCCTTGGTGCCGGAGCGCTCGATGGCCTGTTCGATGGAATCGACGGTCAGCACGCCAAAGGCGACCGGCACACCGAACTCCATGGAGACCTGAGCAAGGCCCTTGGTGCACTCACCGGCAACGTATTCGAAGTGCGGCGTACCGCCACGAATGACCGCGCCGAGGGCGACGATGGCGTCGTATTCACCCTGCTGGGCGACCTTCTGCGCGACCAGCGGAATCTCGAAGGCACCCGGTGCGCGGATGACGGTGATGTCGTTCTCGCTGACGCCGTGGCGAACCAGCGCGTCGACCGCGCCGCTGACCAGGCTCTCGACGACGAAGCTGTTGAAGCGGCCTACGACCAGGGCGTACTTGCCCTGCGGGGCGATGAAGGTTCCTTCGATGGTCTTCAGGGGCATGGGTGCTTTCTCATCTCTTTAAAGAACGAAGGCGCCGCGGACTGCGCGGCGCCTCTGATTATTCGGCCGGGAGGTATTCTACAACTTCCAGATCAAAGCCGGATATCGCGTTGAACTTCATTGGCGCGCTCATCAGGCGCATCTTGCGAACGCCCAGGTCACGCAGGATCTGCGAACCGGCGCCGACGGTGCTGTAGGTAGCGGGGGTCGGCGGCTGCTGACGGGTCAGCTGCGCCAGCAGCTGCGGGCCGGTCAGCGGGTTGCCGAGCAGCAGCACGACGCCCTTGCCGGCCTTGGCAACCTCGCTCATCGCCGCGCGCAGGCTCCAGCGGCCCGGCACGGTGACCAGCAACAGATCACGCAGCGGCTCCATGTTGTGCACGCGGACCAGCGTCGGCTCCTCCGGGGAGATTTCGCCGCGGGTCAGCGCCATGTGCACGGTGTCCTCGACGCCGTCGCGGTAGGTGACCAGGTTGAACTGGCCCAGCTCGGTTTCCAGCGGCTGTTCGGAAACCCGCTCGACGGTACGCTCGTGGATCATGCGGTAGTGGATCAGGTCGGCGATGGTGCCGATCTTCAACCCGTGCTGCTCGGCGAAGGCTTCCAGCTCAGGACGGCGCGCCATGGTGCCGTCGTCATTCATGATCTCGCAGATCACCCCGCTCGGCTCAAAACCACCCATGCGCGCCAGGTCGCAGGCCGCTTCGGTATGGCCGGCACGCGCCAGCACGCCGCCGGGCTGGGCCATCAACGGGAAGATATGACCGGGGCTGACGATGTCCTCGGCCACGGCATTGCGCGCCACAGCAGCCTGCACGGTACGCGCACGGTCGGCAGCGGAGATGCCGGTGGTCACCCCTTCGGCGGCCTCGATGGAGACGGTGAACTTGGTGCCGAAGCCCGAGCCGTTGCGCGGCGCCATCAGCGGCAGCTTGAGCAGTTCGCAGCGCTCGCGGGTCATCGGCATGCAGATCAGGCCGCGGGCGAAGCGCGCCATGAAGTTGATGTGCTCGGCGGTGACGCATTCGGAAGCGACGATGATGTCGCCCTCGTTCTCGCGATCCTCGTCATCCATGAGGATGACCATCTTGCCGGCGCGGATGTCTTCGATCAGTTCTTCAGCGGTATTGAGCGCCATGGGGCGTCTCCTCAATTCTTCAGGTAGCCGTGCTCGGCGAGAAAACCTTCGGTGAGCCCCGAGGCCTTGGGTTCGGCGGCCTTGTCGCCCATCATCAGGCGCTCCAGGTAACGCGCCAGCAGGTCGACTTCCAGGTTCACCTGCCGCCCGGGGCGGTAGTCGGCCATGATGGTTTCGCCGAGGGTGTGCGGCACGATGGTCAGCTCGAATTCGGCGCCATTGACCGCGTTGACCGTGAGGCTGGTGCCGTCGACGGTGATTGAGCCCTTCAGCGCGATGTACTTGGCCAGCTCGCGCGGGGCACGGATGCGAAACTGCACCGCACGTGCATTATCTTCCCGGGAGACGACCTCACCGACACCGTCGACATGACCGCTGACCAGATGGCCGCCGAGGCGGCTGGTAGGGGTCAGGGCCTTTTCCAGGTTGACCCGGCTGCCGACCTTGAGATCGATAAAGGCGGTGCGCGCGAGGGTTTCGCGACTGACATCGGCCCAGAAGCCGTTGCCCGGCAGCTCGACCGCAGTCAGGCAGACGCCGTTGACCGCGATGCTGTCGCCCAGTTTGACGTCGCCCAGATCCAGCTTGCCGGTTTCGACCAGCACGCGTACGTCGCCGCCCTTGGGCGTGAGCGCACGGATGGTGCCGATGGCTTCGATTATTCCGGTGAACATGTGGCCTCCCGTGGAAGGCGGGTAAAACGTTGCATACGACGAACTCCTGTTTTTGAAAAACAGGGCGCTACGGATCGATAGGGATGCATGACGGGCGCACGGACGGCGTCCATCGGGATATCCCGCTCTCTCATCCGGACTATACCGTCGGCCCCGGAATCACACCGGGTCTGCTGACCTTGCCTAGGCAAGCGCTCGCGGGCTAGACGCGATTGAAAGCTACTGCGCGCAGAGCATGCTGCGTTGTGGTCCTCCTCGAAGTACTCATTTACCAGGGTAAACTCCGCCTTCTCGTCGAATCACGCCTTGCCTGCTCAGCGCTCGCTACGCTTTCATCCTTGTAACTGCGCCATTACCGCCGGTGGGGAATCGCACCCCGCCCTGAGAACGTTGGGCCGCTTGCGGCCCGGCAGCGTTTTTAACACAAATAGCGGCGCGGGGCAGCCCGATATCGCCAGATAGCAGCTATGAGGGTGCAAGACGAAGGCTATCGGCAGACGCTGCCGGCATGCGTTGCCGATCAGTTGGCCGGGCGCGCCACGATCTTCCAGTCATCACCCACCGCACGGATGTCGACAATCTTCAGCTCGCGCGCCTCGGTCATGCATTCCAGAGGCAGCTCCAGCAGCGGGCGCGCCGTGGAGCCGAGAAACTTGGCTGCCATGAACACCTGGTATTCGTCGATCAGGCCGAGACTGGCGAACGCACCGACCAGCCGCGGGCCGGCCTCGACCAGCACCTCGTTGGCACCACGGGCAGCCAGCTCGCGCAGCAGCGCGGTCAGGTCGACCCGCTCCTGTCCCAGCACCAGCGCCTCATGGCCGGCGCGACGATAGGTCTCCTCGCAACCAGCGACCGCCGTGACGACCAGCGCTGGACCAGCCTGAAAGAACGGCGCATCCAGCGGCACTCGCAGCCGACCATCGACCAGCACCCGCAGCGGCTGGCGCTGCAGCGCCAGCGCGGTGGTTTCCGCGTCCAGCCCCAGTTCATCGCCACGCACGGTCAGCCGCGCGGCGTCCATCAGCACCGTATCGGCGCCGGTCAGCACGACGCTGGAGCGAGCGCGCAGGCGCTGCACCTCGGCGCGTGCCGCCGGCCCGGTGATCCACTGACTCTCGCCGCTGGCCATCGCGGTGCGCCCGTCCAGGCTCATCGCCAGCTTGGCGCGAACGAACGGCAGGCCGCTTTCCATGCGCTTGATAAAGCCCGCATTGAGTTCCCGCGCCTCGCCTTCCAGCACGCCGCTGGCGACTTCGATACCGGCGCTGCGCAGCAGCTCCAGACCGTTCCCGGCGACCTGCGGATTGGGATCCTGCATGGCCGCCACCACGCGGCCGACACCGGCCTTGACCAGCGCTTCGGCACAGGGCGGCGTGCGCCCGTAATGGCTGCAGGGTTCGAGGGTGACGTAGGCGGTGGCACCGCGGGCGCGCTCACCCGCCTGGCGCAGCGCATGGATTTCGGCATGCGGCTCGCCGGCACGAACGTGCCAGCCTTCACCGACCAACTCACCATCAGCGACGATGACGCAGCCGACCCGCGGGTTTGGGTGGGTCGAATACAGTCCCTTGCGCGCCAACTGCAGCGCCCGGGCCATCCAGGCGTTATCGGTTGTCATTCGGGCTTGGCCGGCTCGCGGGACAGCCGCTCGATTTCCTCGCGGAATTCGTTGAGGTCCTGGAAGCGGCGGTAGACGGAGGCGAAGCGGATATAGGCGACCTCGTCGAGCTTCTGCAGCTCGGCCATCACCAGCTCGCCCAGCACCCGCGACTTGATTTCGCGTTCGCCAGTGGCACGCAGCTGATGCTTGATATGGGCAATCGCTGCTTCGAGACGCTCGACGCTGACCGGACGCTTCTCCAGCGCACGCTGCATGCCGGCGCGCAGCTTCTGCTCGTCGAACGGCTGGCGGCTGCCGTCGGACTTGATCAAGCGTGGCATCACCAGCTCGGCGGTTTCGAAGGTGGTGAAACGCTCGCCACAAGCCAGACACTCGCGGCGACGGCGCACCTGGTCGCCTTCGGCAACCAGGCGGGAATCGATGACCTTGGTATCGTTGGCGGCACAGAAGGGACAATGCATTTGGCTGAAATCGGTCGTACGTCGGGACGGCCATGGTAGCGCATCCGACCGGCAAGACAAGGCGACGACTTTGCTGCTATACAAGCCCGCACCCCGTCGTTCAGGAGCCTTTCCGTGCCGCCACGTCTACTCGTTTTGCCCGCTTTGCTGGCCCTTCTTGCGGGCTGCAGCAGTCAGCCCAGCGAACCGCCATCGGCACCTGTCGAGATGAGCAGCGCACCCCACTCCAAGCTGCTCAACGAACTGAGTGGCAGCCTCATCGGTGCGCCGGCAGGCAGCGACGTTGAGCTGGCGCTGCTGGAGGTGGATCGCCGTGACCAGCCGGACCGCCTGCTGAGCAACGTGCAGCTCAAGGGCCGCGACAGCGAACTGCCCTTCATCCTGCAATTCAATCCCGATGCTTTCCCCACTGGCCAGCGCGTGGAACTGCGCGGCCGGGTCACCCGAGCCGGCCAATTGATCATGAAACTGCCATCGCGGACCATCTCAAGCCCAGCCAGCCAGGCCCTCGGCCCGTTGCAGCTGGTTCCGGCGCCGTGACGGCACCGGCACCCTTACAGGCGGCACTGAACGATCTGCTGGGCGATGCGCGTCTGACAGCCGAGCGGCTGCCGGGGACCGATCTGCGACTCTGGCTGATTGATGCGGCCAACATGAACCGTGCCTTCAGCCCAGAGGAAACCCGGCGGATTCTCGAGGACCCGCCGTATTGGTGCTTCTGCTGGGCCAGCGGACTGGTGCTGGCCCATTGGTTGGCCGAAAGACCCGAATGGGTGCGCGGCAAGCGCGTACTGGATTTCGGCGCGGGCTCGGGCGTCGCCGCCATCGCTGCCGCCAAGGCTGGCGCAGTCGAAGTGGTGGCCTGCGATCTCGATCCGCTGGCGCTCGCCGCCTGCCAGGCCAACGCCGCGCTGAACGAGGTCGAGCTATGCTATTCGCAGGACTTCTTCGGCGAAGCGGATCGCTACGACCTGATCATCGTTGCCGACGTGCTCTACGATCGCGCCAACCTGCCGCTGCTGGATCACTTCCTCAGTCGCGGACGCGAAGCACTGGTGGCCGACTCACGGGTGCGCGATTTTGCTCATCCGCTCTATCGGCGTCTGGACGTGCTGGATGCCTGCACCTGGCCGGATCTGGCAGAGCCTGCGGAATTCAGGCGCGTTAGCCTCTATCACGCCGCAAGGAAATAAAAGTTGAAGAGTCTGAGGTAGCGTGGAAAACCGCGAAACGTTTTCCGCCGAGATGTGCCGCCGCGACCGGAGACCAGACATGATCGACGACACCCTGCGTCTGTTCTTTGCCCTGCCCTGTCCACCCGCGCAGGCAGAGGCCATCTGCACCTGGCGTGACAGCCAGGCTCTCGACGGCCGGGCCGTGGCACGCGTCAACCTGCACCTGACTCTGGCCTTTATCGGCGAGCAACCGAAGAATCACCTCGATGCCCTGTTGCAAATGGCCGCGACGGTGCGGGCCGACTCATTCAACCTCTCGCTCGACCGCCTGACCACCATCGGTAAAGGCTTCATCTGCCTGCAGCCTTCCTCCACACCTTCCGAACTGCTGCAGCTGGTCGAAGCACTGACCGAACGGCTGGCGGCGCTTGGCGTGGTGCTCGACTGCCGGCCATTCCTGCCACACCTGACGTTGAGCCGCCAGGCCCGGAGCCGAGCGCAGAAACCGGCACCGGATTTCAGCTGGCACGTCGACCGCTTCGTGCTCTACCGCTCCCGCAATACGGAGGATGGTGTGCGCTACGACGAACTGGGAAGCTGGTCTCTGGCTGCGCCGTAGCGACCGCTCAGGGCCGCCATGGCACTGTCGTTCAACGTGGCACTTCGATTAGAAAACGAAACAGTGCGCCATGTTGCTCCACCGCCAGGCAGTTATAGCCCTTGGATTTGGTGTCCTCCGGAATGCCATGCACCGACTGCGAGCAATCGGTCACCACCTCGAGCAACTGACCCGGCTGCATCGTTTCCAGGGTTTCCAGCGTAGCGATGGCGTTGTACGGGCAATGCTCGCCACGTAGATCAAGCGAGAGATTCGGTTTGGCCTGGCTCACGGGCAGGACTCCTTTTCGATTGGAAACGACGGGCATTGAGGTGCACCAGCAACATGGCGATGGCCAGGCCGGCAAAGGTCAATAGCAAACCACTGGCCGGGCCGAAGCTCTCCAGCAGATTGATCTTCGGATAGGGCAGCGCCAGCGATGTGCCGAGTTGGTCCCAGTAGACGGCGACCAATGTGCCGCCGATGACATTACCGACGCCGACCACCCAGAAGTGCACCTGCCCTTCCATGGCGCGATACATCCAGCCGGTTTCGCAGCCGCCAGCGACGACGATACCGACGCCGAACAGCACACCACCGATGATTGCGTTTGGGCCCATCCAGAAAATCTTCGGGCTTGCCCCCAGCGCGATGGCGCCGAAAGTACCGACGCAGGCCACCGCCATGCCCAGCAGGATGCCGTAGGCGGCGCGGGTGCGGCCGGTGGTCCAGAGATCGCGGGCAGCGCTGGTGAAGCAGATCTGTGCGCGCTCGATCAGCCCGCCGAACAACAAGCCGAATAGCACGGCCATGCCGAGCACCAGCGAAGCATCGAAGCGCCAGGCGGCGAACGCGATCGCGAGCACCGCAACCGCCGTGCCGATTCGGGCCTGTAATGTGGCCCGCCGCCGTGTGCCTTCCATGTCGCCAAACAGGGAACTGGCCTGGCTACCGACCTTCAGCGGCGTGCGCAGCCAGGGTAGCAGGCAGATCTTCACGCCAATCCAGGCGCCACCCACGGTGGCCAGCATGAAGGCCCAGGCATGCAGCGAGAACATCGGAATGCCGGTGAAGAAGGCCGCCAGGTTGCAGCCCATCGCCAGGCGCGCGCCGAAGCCGGCGATCACCCCGCCGATCAGCCCCTGCAGCAAACGTCGTTTACTCGTCGGCCAGCGCAGGCTGACGTTGTTCGCCCACAGCGCCGCGCAAAGTGCGCCAAGCAACATACCGATGATCATCACGCCATCTACACGATCGAGCGGCGTGCCGGACAAGCCGATCAGCTTGAAGTAGCTCCACTCCTCGGGCGCGTAACCAAACCAGGAAATGACGTGTCCACCCCAGCGGGTGAACTCTCCGGTGACGGCCCAGAAGGTGCCGGTGATGGCAAAGTAGTAAGCGGAGGCGACGCCTAGCGCAACAAGCGCGGGCAATGGCGACCAGAAGCGCACGAGATAGCGCTCCCGGAAGTCGGAGAGGAAACTCATGTACAACTCCTTTGACGCGCGACTGCAAACGCCGCACCGGTCTAGGAAAAAGGTGTTGCCTCAACGCCGCAGGCAAGTGCCCTGCCGCGCCGGGCGGCGAAACCATAGTCCAATACCCCGCCGCATGCGAGCCCTTGCTTCCGAAGTCAAGCGCCCCCACATACCATGCACGCCTTTCCTGTCATTTGTGCCCACGAGAATCCCGATGAGCCAGACGCCCTATATCTTCGATGTCACTACCGCCAGCTTCGAACAGCTGGTGCTCGAAAACTCGTTTCACAAGCCGGTACTGGTCGACTTCTGGGCCGAATGGTGCGCGCCGTGTAAGGCGCTGATGCCAATGCTGGCGAAGATCGCCGAGGAGTATCAGGGCGAGCTGCTGCTGGCCAAGGTCAATTGCGACGTCGAACCGGATGTCGTGGCCCGCTTCGGCGTCCGCAGCCTGCCAACCGTAGTACTGTTCAAGGACGGCCAGCCGGTGGATGGCTTTGCCGGTGCACAACCGGAATCAGCCATTCGCGCCATGCTCGAGCCGCATGTCCAAGCCCCGGAGGCGCCGCAGGGCAACCTGCTGGAAAGCGCCCAGGCGCTCTTCGCAGAGGGCCGTTTTGCAGACGCTGAAGCGCAGCTGCAGCAGCTGCTTGGCGAAGACAATGAAAACGGCGCAGGCCTGATTCTGTATGCCCGTTGCCTGGCCGAGCGCGGCGAACTGGGCGAGGCGGAAACGGTGCTCAATGCAGTGAAAGGCGACGAGCACAAGCAGGCACTGGCCGGCGCGCGCGCCCAGCTCACGTTTTTGCGTCAGGCCAATGATCTGCCCGAAGTGGCCACGCTGAAGAGTCGCCTGGCGCAGAACGGCGAGGACGATGAAGCGGCCTATCAGTTGGCCATTCAGCAGCTGGCTCGCCAGCAATACGAGGCCGCGCTCGACGGTCTGCTCAAGCTGTTCGCGCGTAACCGGGGCTATGCCGACGGGCAACCGCACAAGACGCTGCTGCAGGTCTTCGATCTGCTTGGCAACGACCACCCACTGGTGACGCTGTACCGTCGCAAGCTCTATCAGGCGATCTACTGACCGTCAGAGCGGCAAGCCACCCCTCAGGACGGCTCGCCGATCCAGTGATAGCAAGCCGCATCGGCACCATGCTCGACTTTGACCTCGTCGCAGTGACGCAAGCGCACCAGCAACCGTTTGGCCAGCTGCGCACTGCCGGTAAGCGCCTCCAGCTCAGCGAGCAGCTCAGGCCCGTCCAGCTTGCCGGCGCAGCGCAGGCGCTCACGGGCGCTGTGCCACAGGGCATCGGCTGGCGGCGAGGCAGCCATCGTCCGGCTGCTCGCAGCCACCTCAACATGCCCGATACTTCGCGTCAGGTTCGACCAGTCCTGCGCGTCCAACTCGATCTCGAGATCGACTGGCCAATCCCCTATGCTTCCGCGGATTCGAATCATGCTGCCCTCTCCTGAGATATGCACTCATGCTCACATGACGGCAACAGACTGGCCAGCCACACGGCAAAGTTGTTATAACGTAACGACCCTTTCGATGGAGCTGACCATGCGCTACCTACTGCTTGCCGTGCCCGTACTTTTGCTGCCCTTAAGTTACAGCTACGCACATGAAGACCATCATCACCATGAGCATGAAGAAGCCGCCAGCCTGGCGGCCCACGAGCACGGCGCGGCGCAGCTGAACGTCGCATTGGACGGCAAGCGGCTGGAATTGGAGCTGACCAGCCCGGCGATGAATCTGCTCGGTTTCGAACACGCCCCTGCCAGTGCGGCGGATGAGGCGAAGATTGCCAATGCCCGCGCGCAACTGGAACAGCCGCAAGGTTTGTTCGGCCTACCCTCCGCAGCGGAATGCACGGTGAGCGAACAGCACTTCGAAGGCGAGCTGCTCGGTTCAGCCCACGCGGGCTACAAGCGCGGCGACGACCACGACCATGAGCACAAGAATGAGCATAAGCACGAGCACGAGCACGAGCACGAGCACGAAGACGGCGGGCACAGCGATATCGCGGCGCGCTATCAGCTCGACTGCAGCAACCCAGATGCACTGCACGCGCTGAACCTGAAAGGCCTGTTCGAAAGCTTTCCCGGCACGGAGAAGATTCAGGTACAACTGATCGGCCCCAACGGCCAACAGGGCGTGGAACTGACCCCCGCGCGCGCGCAGCTGCCATTCTGAAACACTCTGGACCTTGATGACTGCTCCTCTACTTGCAATAGACAGTCTCGGCTTTGCCTGGCCCCGCCAGGCCGAGCTGCTGGACATTCCCACGTTTCGCCTCGAGCACGGCGAAAGCCTGTTCCTCAAAGGCCCATCGGGCAGCGGCAAGACCACGCTGCTAGGGCTGATCGGTGGCGTACAGAAGGCCGGGCGCGGCAGCATCCGCCTGCTTGACCGCGACCTTGGCAGCCTCTCGGCAGGGGCGCGGGACCGCTTTCGTGTCGATCACACCGGCTACATCTTCCAGCAGTTCAACCTGCTGCCCTTCCTTTCGGTACGCGAGAACGTCGGCCTGCCCTGCCATTTTTCGCGGTTGCGCGCCGAACGTGCGCGCAAGCGTCATGGCAGTACGGATGCCGCGGCGGCGAGCCTGCTGGAGCATCTGGGCCTAGCACAGGAGCTGTTCGAGCGCCGCGCCGACGCGCTCTCGATCGGCCAGCAGCAGCGCGTTGCGGCCGCCCGCGCACTGATCGGCCAACCGGAACTGGTCATCGCCGACGAACCGACCTCAGCGCTGGATGCAGACAGTCGCGAGGCCTTCCTCCAGCTACTGTTTTCCGAATGCCGCGCCGCCGGAGCAAGCCTGTTGTTCGTCAGCCATGACCAGAGCCTGGCGCCGATGTTCGATCGCAGCCTGTCGCTGGCCGATCTCAACCGTGCCGCCAGCAATCCGGAGCTTTAGTCGATGTATCTCCTGCGCCTGGCCCTGGCGAGCCTGAACAATCGTCGCTTCACAGCTTTGCTGACCGTATTCGCCATTGCTCTGTCGGTATGCCTATTGCTCGCCGTCGAACGGGTGCGCAATGAAACCCGTGCGAGCTTCGCCAGCACCATCAGCGGCACTGACCTGGTGGTCGGCGCACGTTCCGGCTCGGTCAATCTGTTGCTCTATTCGGTGTTCCGCATCGGCAACGCAACCAACAATATTCGCTGGGACAGCTACCAGCGCTTCGCCGAGCACCCGCGGGTCGACTGGGCCATCCCCATTTCGCTGGGCGATTCCCATCGCGGTTATCGCGTGATGGGCACCAGCACCACTTATTTCGAGCACTACCGTTACGGCCGCAAACAGCCACTGCAACTGGCCCAAGGCCGTGCCTTCGAAAGCGATCCGTTCGAGGTCGTGCTTGGCGCGGAAGTGGCCAATGCGCTGGGCTACCAGCTGGATGACAGCATCGTCCTAGCCCATGGCGTAGCTCGTGTCAGCCTGGTTCAGCACGATGACAAGCCCTTCCGTGTGGTCGGCGTGCTGCAGCGCACCGGCACGCCGGTTGACCGCACCCTGCACATCAGCCTTGAAGGCATGGAAGCGCTGCACGTCGATTGGCAGAACGGTATGCCGGCCCGCGGCGCAGCACGCATCGACGCCGAGCAGGCGCGCCAGCTCGACCTTCAGCCGCAGCAGATCACCGCATTCCTGCTAGGTCTCAACAGCAAGATCGCTACCTTCACCCTGCAGAGGGAGATCAACCAGTACCGCGGCGAGCCACTGCTGGCGATTCTGCCCGGCGTTGCTCTACAGGAACTGTGGAGCCTGATGGGTACGGCCGAGAAGGCGCTGTTCGTGGTTTCACTGTTCGTCGTGCTGACCGGCCTGATCGGCATGCTGACGGCGATCCTCACCAGCCTCAACGAGCGCCGCCGTGAGATGGCCATTCTGCGCTCCGTCGGGGCCCGGCCCTGGCACATCGCAGCGCTGCTGATCATCGAGGCATTCGGACTGGCTTTGGCAGGAACACTGCTGGGCCTGGCATTGCTTTATCTCGGCATCGCTGTTGCCCAGTCGCCGCTGCAGAGCCTTTACGGGCTGTATCTGCCGCTTGCCTGGCCAAGCACCTATGAGTGGAGCCTGCTCGGCGCTATCCTGCTGGCGGCACTGCTGATGGGCAGCGTGCCGGCCTGGCGGGCCTATCGCCAATCGCTGGCCGATGGCCTGTCGATTCGACTGTGAGGAAGCCGATGTCGCGCCTGTTGATTGCTCTGCTACTGGTCTGCACGCTTCCCGTGTATGCCGACGATGTCCGCGAGCTGCAGTGGGCGGAGCTGATCCCTGAAGGCGCGCCGCCACCGCCGCCGCCGCTGGCCATTCATGACCTGTCGCAGCTGGCCGATGCGCTGGCTGCCGAGGCCGGACCGGCTGCCGCGCAGCAGTCGCCGGCCGCGCCTGTAGTCGAGGCACTCGATGGTCAGATGGTGAAGTTGCCGGGCTATATCGTGCCGCTGGACATGACTGACGAGGGCCGCGTCATCGAGTTCCTGCTGGTGCCCTACTTCGGTGCCTGCATTCACGTGCCGCCGCCACCGTCCAACCAGATCGTGCATGCCACCAGCGAACTGGGCGTGCGCATGGACGCACTTTACGAGCCGTTCTGGATCGAGGGACCGTTGAGCGTCGAACACGCCAGCAGCGAGCTGGCTGAAGCGGGTTACCGCATGCAGGCACAGAAGATCTATCCCTACGAGTTGCAGTGACGACTCAGGGCTGAGCCCCCGGTGATCGGTGGGAGCGGCCGCGGATGTGATACTGCCTGCCGAGCGGCCATCCACAACATCCCCAACACTGAACAACTGAGAGTTTCCGGATAGCCAAATATCAGTGGGCGCTGGCGATCTGCTTCTCGCGCTCGAAACTGAGCTCGCCTTCCGCCCATTCGCGCCACTCACGCACCCTTCTGCGCTCCGCACCGGCGCGCTCAGCCTGTTTCAGCGCCTCGAGCCCGGCTTGCCAACGGGCCTGCTCCAGCTCCAGCTGCGCCACGCTCATCCAGAACTTCGCACTGCCGGTTTGAGTCGCCAGTTGACGATAGATCTTCGCGGCTTCGGTGCGCTCGCGGGCCTGCCACCAGAGCATGCCCATGCGTTCCTGACGGCTGGCGTTGTTCGGCAGCAAGTGTGACGCAAGCATGCCTTCGAGCAGCTTGGCGCCCTGCCAGGGTTGCCCGGCTGCGCTGGCCAGGGCGACCAGGTTGTCCAGCTCCGTTTCGTTGAAGCGCAGGCCTTTGGCATGCGCCGCACGCAGCGTTGCCAGCGCCCGATCTTGCGCACCAGCCATCTGCTGCAAACCGGCCAGCTGACGCCAGGCCTTGGCCTGGTCGGGATGGCGCAGCAACAACTTCTTCTGCCAGCCCTCTGCCGCTTGATAGCGCTTCAGCTCGGCGTTGCCGGCAACCAGAAACTGCAGCCAGGTGTCGCCAGCACGCGGATTGGCTTGCACGTAGCGTTCGGCCAGCGGCAGCGCCTTTGCATGCTGGCCAAGGCCCTGATAAGCCTGCACCAGCATCTGCAGCACTTCCTCGCTGCCCTGATTGGCCGAGCCCAACAGGCTGACTACCTTGGCGTAGCGACCCTCGACAAGATTCAGCCGGGCCAGGTTGAGGCGCTCGCCTGCCAGCAACTCCTCATCCAGCTTTCCACTGGCGACCGCTTTATCGAGCCATTCCAACGCATGGCGATTATTGCCTTCGGCCCAGGCCAGATAGCCGCGGCTACGCCAGAGTAAGGCCTCCTCACCACTCCCGGCTTTCGCGCTGACACCATCCAGCGCCTTGCGCGCAGCGGCGTAGTCACCTTTGCTCTGCGCGGTCTGCGCTCGCTCGAGCGCCATGAATACCGCCGGATCGATCGCCTGCGCGGCCTGAGCCGAGACGGTGAGAAAAAGCGATAACACGAGCAGCAAACGAAGCATCTCAGCGTTCTCCTTGCAGACGGAAGTGCAGGGTTTTCACAGCTTCACGGGATACCGCTGCACCACCCTCGGTGCGTGGCGCAAAACGCCAGCGGGCCGCGGCACGCCGGGCCTCGCGGTCGAAGACGTTACGGGGTGAGGCTTCCAGTACACGGATGTTTTCTACCCGGCCCTGCGGATTGATGGTGAAAGCCAGCTTGATGTGCCCTTCGATGCCCTGCTGCCGCGCACGATAGGGGTACTCGGGACGCACATCATTGAGCGGCATCACTTCCTGCTCCGGACCACCTGGGTTGCCCGCCGCTTCGACTGCAGCACTTGCCGGAGCCGGGGCTGCGGCCGGCGCACTCTGCGCCGCCGTGAGGCCAGACAAGCTAGGCGCTGGCGCAGTCGCTACCGATATGCCGGCATCGATGTTGGGCAGGTCGAGATCGAGCTTCGGCAGGTTGGCGTCCGGCGTCGCCATATTCGGCGTCGGCGGCGTTGGCGGTTGCGGCGTCTTCGGTTGTGGTGGTTGCGGTGCCTGTTGACGGGACCGCGTGGCGCTGTCCTCGTTGCGCCCATCCATGCGCACGAAGTTGGCAATCGCCAATGGGTCTTCCTGGATTTTGCTGCGCGGCGGATTGACCATGCTCAGCATCAGCGCGAACAGCAGCAGCGCCACCACGCAGGCGGCGACGAAGGCAAGACTGAAACGAACCAGCCGCGGCTGCATCAGCGCGACCCCGTACTGGCAGCCAGTGCAACGTCCTGCACCCCGGCCTGACGCGCCTGATCCATTACCTGCACCACCAGGCCGGTGCGAGCATCCTGGTCAGCCTGAACGACCACCGCACCTTCCGGCTGATCCACGCGCAGACGCTCGACATGGGCGCGCACGCTGCGCACGTCCACTGCCTGCTTGTCGATCCAAACCTGCCCATCGGCAGTGACTGCAATCAGGATGTTGCCTTTGTCCTGAGCGCTGGCGGTGTCCGCCTGCGGACGATGGACCTCGACACCGGACTCCTTGATGAAGGAGCTGGTGACGATGAAGAAGATCAGCATGATAAAGACAACATCGAGCATCGGCGTAAGGTCGATGCCGGTATCTTCTTCCTGCTGGTAATGATGACGACGCATACGCATCCCGCTAATCCTCAGTCGTGACGCAGCTGGTCAGCCAGCCGGTCGAGAGACTGGCGCGCGATCCGCTCGAGGCGCGCCAGACTGAACAATCCTGTGATGGCCAGCACCATGCCAGCCATGGTCGGCAGAGTCGCCTGCCAGACACCTGCGGCCATGCCGCGTGGGTTGCCGGAGCCACTGAGCGCCAGCACGTCGAATACTGCGATCATGCCGCTGACCGTGCCGAGCAGTCCGAGTAGCGGATACATCGCCACCAGGGTCTTGCTTAGCCGTAGCGGCCCGGACAACTGCTGCTGCGCCTGCGCCAGCCAGGCCGAACGCACCGCACGCTGCCAGCTACCAGGCTCATCGGCCATCTGCGCCCAAGCCTGCCGACGCGATTCGACCCAGTGCGGGAAGACCCGCCGCATGAACCACAGGCGCTCGAAAACCAGCGTCCAATACAGCACGCACAGGCCGGCCAGCGCCCACATCACCACGCCGCCCGCAGCCATGAAGTCGAGCAGCGCATGACCGCTGTCGACCAGACCCAGCCAGTGGGCGCGCAAATCAGTCACGGCGTGGCGCCCCCGACAGATGCAGCGCGATCAACCCTGCGCTTTGCTGCTCAAGCAGTTGAATCAGTCCCTTGCTGCGGCTGGCCAGCAGGCTGTGCAGGAACAGCAATGGGATCGCCACTACCAGGCCCAGCACGGTCGTTACCAGCGCCTGAGAGATACCGTCAGCCATCAGCCGCGAATCACCGCCACCGCTCTGGGTGATCGCCTGGAAAGTAATGATCATGCCGGTAACGGTACCCAGCAGCCCGAGCAGCGGCGCGACGGCAGCGAGCAATTTGAGCAGCGGCTGGCCGCGCTCCAACGGCGGTGTCTCCTGAAGAATCGCCTCATCCAGCTTAAGCTCCAGCGTCTCCAGATCCGACAGTTGAGGCTTAGGCCCCAGCACGCCGATGATGCGCCCGAGCGGATTGTCGTCGCGCGGCTGGTTGAGCTCACGCATCTGGCTGCCGACCTTGCGACCGACGCCACCGAGGTAGACCATGCGCCAGATCGCCAACAGCAGGCCGATGGCACCGAGAACCAAAATCACACCACCGACCAGCCCGCCCTGCTTCACGCGTTCCCATAGCGTCGGCTGACGCTGCAGCTGAGCGAGCAAAGTACCTCGACTCGGATCCACCGGCAGGGTAGCCAACGCTTCATTGCTTTCCAGATAGTCTCCGATCAGACCTTTACCGGACGGCTGACGCACCGGCACCAGCAACTCGCCGGCATCAGCGTCATAGCGCAGGAAGGCATCACGGGTGAAAGCGGAAAAGCTACCTACTCGCAGGACTGGCTGTTCACTACGCGCCCCATCGGTGCCCACTACCGGCAGCTGCACACGCTCTACGCGACCGCTGGCGGCCAGGTCTTCGAGCAGTGTCATCCAGAAAGCGTCGAGATCCTCGGCCGAGGGCAGCGCGCGACTTTCAGCCAGGCTGCGCAGCTGCTTCAAACGCTCTGGGTACTGGGCATTGAGCAGGCTGTCCTGCCATTGCCCAGCGATGTCTCCTGCACTCTGGCGCACCACACCGAACAGCTCACCCAGGTGGCCGACCCGCTGCGCCAAGAGTTTTTCCTGCTCAGCCAGCTCGGCTTCCTGACGGTCGAATTCGGCCTTCAGCCGC
The DNA here is from genome assembly GCF_040310405.1 of Pseudomonas sp. E45-MNA-CIBAN-0222. Lineage (NCBI taxonomy): Bacteria > Pseudomonadati > Pseudomonadota > Gammaproteobacteria > Pseudomonadales > Pseudomonadaceae > Pseudomonas > Pseudomonas sp. E45-MNA-CIBAN-0222. The sequence continues at coordinate 46,383 of NZ_JBEOPU010000011.1, read as the reverse complement.
TCGGCCTCGGCCTTTTGCTCGGCCAATGCGGCACGGGCGCGGGAAAGCAGTTGCTGCTGCTCGCCGCGATCCCGAACAAAGGCTTGCTCCCGGGCCTGCATGGCACTGACCTCGGCTGCGCGATCGCTGCGAATGCGCTCGAGCAGCTGGTCGGGGCTGAGCGGCTCTGCCGAATGAGCCGCGAGTGGCAGCAGCGCGACGAAGAAGAGGGAAAACAGACGGCTCATTGCGCGGCCTCCTCGGCCAGGGTCTTCACGGGCAGTTGCAGGTAGGCCGGAGCCTGTTGCTGGCGAGCGATGGCAATCGCTTGCGTCAACGGGCGCCGAGCGCTGCCGTCGAGCACTTCCCAAGCGCGCGCCTGCGGGTTCCACCAGCCACTCTCATGAGCATCAAGGGTCTGGTAATAGAGCATCACTCGGCCCAGGCGCAGGAACTCGACGCTGCGAGAATCGGCGTCGCCCGGCAGCTCGCCGCGCCAGGCTTCGAGCGTGCGGCCGTAATCACTTTCGATCTGGTAGGCCTCCAGGATGCGTCGGTACTTCTCCGCCAGACTGACATCGGCACGCGGGAGCAGGTCCTGCAAACCGGCCAGGCGATCGGCGCGCTCATCGGGTAGGAAAGGCAGGTCAGCAACGATGAACTCGCTCAGCACCTCCACCATACGGCTCATCTGTGGCGTTACTGCTTCCTGAGTACGCTCAATGCTGTCCAGCTGGCGCTGAAAGCCCACCAGTTCCTTGCTCTGCGCTGCAGTGAGCTCATGCAACTGTTTGTTATAGGCCTTCAACGCCTCGGTCTGCTGCAGGGCGCTACGGTACTCGTTGAGCATTTCGCGGGTGGCATCGTCGAGCTGATCAATCCGCGCCTGAGAAGCCTTTGCTTCGGCGGAAAGGCGCTCGCTTTCTCCCAGCGCCGCATCCAGCGGCGCAGCGGACAGCGATCCGGCGTAGAGCTGCACACAGCACGGCAGCACGGCAACCGCCAGCAGGCGGGGGATGAAGGAAGGCATTAAAGGATCCTTGGAGACGGGCGTTAACTCAAAAGAGAAACATTATCATCTGTGAGTTGACGCAAAGCAACCCTGCCGCTATGTCGCAGGTGAGCAGGCATTTTTCATTGAGCTGGATCAAAAACCCGCCGCGCTCAGCCCCTACCATGGCCCCCAATCGCATTACACCAAACGGAGCATCATCATGCGCAAGACCCTGTTCACCGCTTCCGCGCTGGCCCTGGCGCTGGCCGCCCCCTTCGCCCAGGCTTTCGAAGCCGGGGACATCATCGTTCGCGCTGGTGCGATCACCGTTGATCCGCGTGAAGATAGCGGCAACCTAAAGTTCGATGGAGTAAGTGCAGGCGGTACCAGCGCCACTCTGAACAGCGACACTCAGCTGGGCCTGAACTTCGCTTATATGGTGACTGACAAGGTTGGTATCGAACTGCTCGCTGCAACTCCGTTCAGCCATGAAGTCGGCGTAAAAGGCCTAGGCGGTCTAGACGGCAAACTCGGAGACATCAAACACCTGCCGCCGACCCTAAGCGTCATTTACTACCCGCTGGACAGCAAGGCCGCCTTCCAGCCCTACTTGGGTGTAGGCATCAACTACACCACATTTTTCCAAGAAGACTTGAGCAGCGAGCGGAAGGCTCAGGGCTTCAGCAGCCTGGATCTGGACGACTCGTGGGGCTTCGCATTCCAAGTGGGCGCAGATTACATGCTGACCGACCGACTGATGATCAACGCGCAAGTCCGCTATATCGACATCGATACCGAGGCCACTGTCAAAGGCCCCGGCGCACTCGGCATTGCTAAAACCAAAGTCGACGTAGACGTAGACCCGATGGTCTACATGGTCGGCCTCGGCTACAAGTTCTGACGAAACGGCTGCCGCCTAATCGCAGACAAACAAAAGGCGCCTAAGGCGCCTTTTGTGTTTTTAGAGTTCGCCTCTTACAAACCCAACAACTTCGCCAACCCATCACGCATGCTGGTCGGCGGCTCTGGCAAGCGGTAGCGCTGCAACAGGCGTGCATTGTTCGCTCGCGAATGACGAATATCCCCCGGCCGTGCCGCCTGGTAGCTCACCTCAGGTAGCCCACCCAGTACATCACCAATAGCGTCGAGCAGCTGATTCAGCGAAGTGGCCTGATTCAGCCCTACATTTACTGCGCCCTCCGGCGCCTCAGGCGACTCCAGCGCCTGCACCAACACTTCGACCAGATCGGCAACGTAGAGAAAATCGCGCGTCTGCTCGCCATCGCCGAACACCGCAATCGGCAAACCCTTCTGCGCCCGCTCGGTGAAAATGCTGATCACGCCGGAATATGGCGAAGATGGATCCTGCCGCGGCCCGAAGATGTTGAAGAAGCGGAACACCACTGGCTCCAGTCCGTGCTGACGGCGATAGAAGTCCAGGTAATGCTCGCTGGCCAACTTGTCTGCGGCATAGGGCGTCAGCGGCGCCTTGGGCGTATCTTCATCGATGGCCTGGCCTTCACCGTTGTTACCGTAGACGGCTGCACTGGAAGCGAACAGCACCCGCTTCACACCAGCCTCACGCATCGCTTCGCACAGATTCAGCGTACCGATAAGGTTGCTCTGATGAGTACCGAACGGGTCATCTACCGAAGCCTGGACTGATGCAACCGCAGCCAGATGCACCACCGCTTGGCAACCCTGCACCGCACGACGAACGCAAGCAGCGTCAGCCACATCACCGACCACCAGCTCGACACGCTCGTTCTGCGGCAGGTTTTCACGCTTGCCACTAGACAGATTGTCCAGCACACGAACGGCGCAACCGCGCGCGAGCAGGGCATCGACCAGATTGGAGCCGATGAAACCGGCGCCACCAGTGACCAGGATCGGGGCATCAGCCATGACGGTAATAGCGCTCCAGCAGGCTCGGCAACCCTGTGCGCCAGGCGCGGGGTTTGATGCCGAAAGTGGTGAATATCTTCTTGCAGGCGAGCACGCCATGCTGCGGCTCCGCCGCCGCGTCCAGGCAATCGGCGTGAGCAACAGCGGTCAGGTTGGCCGCGGCCACATTGCGGTATTTGCTTGCCTCACCGAGTAGTGCCTGAGCAACCAGCAGAGGAGTGGACGCCTCATGGCCGCCGTAGTGATAGGTGCCCCACAGAGGTGCCAGGCAATCAAGCTGCTTGAGCACCGCCAGAATGACCCGCGCAGCATCATCAACCGGTGTGGGATTGCCGCGCCGGTCGTCCGCCAGGAGAATCGGCTCGCTTTGCTCCAAACGCTGCAGCACACGACCCAAGACTCCGTCGCGACTGTCATCGAGTAGCCAGCCAAAGCGCAGCAGTACGTGACGGGGACATAGCGAGCGCACGCTCTGCTCGATGCGCCAGAGCGCCCGGCCCCGAGCATCCAGCGGTGCCACCTCATCCTTTTCGCTATAGGCCGTGGTCCGAGCGCCGTCGAATACACGGTAGCTCGACGGCTGCAACAGCACGAAATCGTGATGCTGGCAAAGCTCGGCCAGGCGATCCACCGCATGCTCCTGAGCCGTGAGCGCCGCCTCGTTGGCCTGACCGCTCTGGAACCAGTCGTAGTAGTAGGCAAGGTTGATCACGACATCCGGACGGTTGTCGTCGAGTAGCTGGGTAAGGCTGGCTGCGTCCCAGCCCTGTGCGGGCGGGCGCGGCGCGAGGAAACCGATGTCTTCCTCGGCGCCGAGGCGGATGAGCGCCTGGCCCAGGGCATTGCCGCCGCCCAACAGCATCAGGCGCATTCGCATTCAGAAAACTCTAGAAGGGGATGTCGTCGTCGAAGCTGTCGTAGTCCGGTGCAGGCTGCTGACGCGCCGCGGGCTGCTGCGGCTGGGCCTGCTGACGCGGCGCCTGCTGCGGCTCACGCTGCGGACGAGCTTGTTGACGTGGGGCATCGTCGGAACTGCCGCCACGGCCACCAAGCAGCTGCATGGTGCCATTCATGTCGACGACGATTTCGGTGGTGTAGCGCTTGACGCCGTCCTTCTCCCACTCACGGGTCTGCAGGCGGCCTTCGATATAGCACTGCGAACCCTTGCGCAGGTATTCGCCAGCAATCTCGGCAACCTTGCCGAACAACACCACACGGTGCCACTCGGTGCGCTCCTGGAGCTGGCCGGTCTGCTTGTCCTTCCAGCTGTCGGTGGTTGCCAGCGTGATGTTGGTCACCGCATTGCCATTGGGCATGTAGCGGGTTTCCGGGTCGCCGCCGACATTGCCGATCAAGATGACTTTATTCACCCCTCTGGCCATGGGTAACTCCTCATTTGGAACATTGAATATAAATGGGCTCACCGATGGCGATCCTGCCACCAGACCACCCGATGACCGCGAATCTTACCTCAGCCACCCTTTACGGCCAACCGACGCTCCTTCAAGTTGCGCCTGGGCATGCACTAACCAAGCTGCACGCGGAGTGCGTTCATGCCACCAGGCGATCCAGTGCGTCCCGATCCAGCTGTTGTGTATCGACTTTGATATAAGCCGCAGCCTCCTCGAAAACGATTAGCACGTCACTGACACCAGCTACCTGCAGCAGATCATTCTCAAGACCGGCGTTGCCCAACGCGCCAGTGGAGAGCGGTAGACGCAAGCTGGTCACGTAAGGCGGCTCGCGCATGCTGAAGGCGATCACGAACCAAAGCGCACACAGCGCAGCGCAACCGATGAACACCAGCGCCAGCCCGCCTTGTTGATAAAGCACACCACCCAGGATGCCGCCCATCCCGGCGCCAAGGAACTGACTGGTGGAGTAGACCCCCATCGCCGTGCCCTTGCCGCCCGCCGGCGCCACCTTGCTGATCAGTGAAGGCAACGAAGCTTCCAGCAGGTTGAAGGCCACGAAGAAGCCGACCATGCCTACCACCAACATCCACAAGCCGTTGCCAAACCACCAGAAAAAAAGCTCACAAAGCAGCAGCGCCGCGACCGCGCCCAGCAGCACTCGACGCATCTGACGCTTCTTTTCACCGTAGATGATGAATGGAATCATGCCGAAAAAGCCGATCATCAGCGCTGTGAGATACACCCACCAGTGCTCTTCCTTGGGCAACGCTCCCTGCTCCACCAGCGCCAGCGGCAAGGCGACGAAACTGGCCATCAGGATCGCATGCAGCGCCAGAATGCTGAAATCCAGGCGCAGCAGGTCGGGGTGGCGCAACGTCAGTCCGAGCGCTTGCTTGGCAACTCCGGATTCACGATGGCGTACATGGGCCTGGGCCTTCGGCAACAGCGCGACGATGACACCACCGAACATGGCCATCCCGGCGGTCACCCAGAACAGGCCGGACAGGCCGAACGCCCGAGTCAGCAACGGCCCGACGATCATCGCCACAGCGAAGGAAAAACCGATACTCACACCGATCAGGGCCATCGCCTTGGTCCGATGCTGTTCGCGGGTCAGGTCTGAAAGCAGCGCCATCACCGCCGCTGAAATTGCCCCAGCGCCTTGCAGAATGCGCCCAGCAATAACCCCCCAAATACTGTCGGACATCGCCGCCAGTGCGGCTCCGGCAGCGAAGATCAGCAAACCGAAATAGATGATCGGCAAGCGACCAATACGATCAGAAAGAATACCGAAGGGAATTTGCAGCAGCGCCTGGGTCAAACCATAGGCGCCTATCGCAAGACCGATAAGGGTTGGCGTCGCGCCTTCCAAATCCATGCCGTAGGTGGCCAGTACGGGCAAAACCATGAACATGCCGAGCATGCGAAAAGCGAATACCAGAGCCAGCCCGGAAGCTGCACGTGTTTCGCTGGCGCTCATGCGCTCGCTATAGGGGTCCTGCATGGAGGGTCTCGCTTGTATGAACCGGCGGCGATTCTAGCAGCCCAACCCTGTTCGGCACAGGCGCTCGGTTTTGCCGCGACTACCACCCCGGCCGTATACTTTCGGGTTTCCGCCCGCCACGCGAGGCTGTTTTGGACAAGATTCTTATTCGTGGGGCTCGCACCCACAACCTGAAGAACATCGACCTCACCCTGCCGCGCGACAAGCTTATCGTCATCACCGGCCTTTCTGGCTCCGGCAAATCTTCGCTTGCATTCGACACTCTTTACGCTGAGGGCCAGCGTCGCTATGTCGAATCGCTCTCAGCGTATGCCCGTCAGTTCCTCTCGATGATGGAAAAGCCCGATGTCGATACCATCGAAGGGCTTTCCCCAGCGATCTCCATCGAGCAGAAATCGACCTCGCACAACCCGCGTTCCACCGTCGGCACCATCACCGAGATCTACGACTACCTGCGCCTGCTCTATGCACGTGTCGGCACGCCGCGCTGTCCGGATCATGACGCACCGCTGGAAGCGCAGACGGTCAGCCAGATGGTCGATCAGGTACTGGCACTGCCGGAAGGTCGCAAGCTAATGCTGCTAGCGCCGGTCATCCGCGAGCGCAAGGGCGAGCACCTTGCCGTGTTCGACGAGCTGCGTGCCCAAGGATTCGTGCGCGCCCGTGTCAATGGACGGCTGTACGAACTGGACGAGCTGCCCAAGCTCGACAAACAGAAGAAGCACTCGATCGACGTGGTGGTGGACCGCTTCAAGGTCCGCGGCGACCTGCAGCAACGCCTGGCCGAATCCTTCGAAACGGCGCTCAAACTGGCCGACGGCATTGCCCTGGTCGCGTCCATGGAAGAGGACGACGACAGCGAGGAGATGATCTTCTCCGCGCGTTTCGCCTGCCCGATCTGCGGCCACTCGATCAGCGAGCTGGAGCCCAAGCTCTTCTCCTTCAACAACCCGGCCGGCGCCTGCCCGACCTGTGATGGCCTGGGCGTGAAGCAGTTCTTCGACGCCAAGCGCCTGGTCAATGGCGAACTGACCCTGGCCGAAGGCGCCATACGCGGCTGGGACCGGCGCAACGTCTACTACTTCCAGATGCTTGGCTCGCTGGCCTCGCACTATGGCTTCAGTCTGGACGAGCCGTTCGATTCGCTACCGGCAGACCAGCAGAAGTTCATCCTGCGCGGCAGCGGACGCGACAGCGTGGAATTCCGTTACCTCAACGACCGCGGCGACATCGTCAAACGCTCGCACCCATTCGAAGGCATCATCCCCAACCTGGAGCGCCGCTATCGCGAAACCGAGTCCAATTCGGTACGCGAAGAGCTCGCCAAGTACCTCAGCACCCAGCCTTGCCCGGACTGTCGCGGTACGCGTCTGCGCCGGGAAGCCCGTCACGTATGGGTCGGCGACAAGACCTTGCCGGCGGTTACAGCGCTGCCTATCGGCGATGCCACCGACTACTTCGCTGGGCTTTCGCTCAGTGGTCGACGCGGTGAGATCGCCGGCAAGATTCTCAAGGAAATCAGCGAGCGCCTGCAGTTTCTGGTTAACGTTGGCCTCGATTACCTGACGCTCGACCGCAGCGCCGATACTCTCTCCGGCGGCGAAGCCCAGCGCATCCGCCTGGCCAGCCAGATCGGTGCCGGCCTGGTCGGAGTGATGTACATCCTCGATGAACCGTCGATTGGCCTGCACCAGCGTGACAACGAGCGACTGCTGGGCACCCTTCGCCACTTGCGCGACATCGGCAATACGGTGATCGTCGTCGAGCACGACGAGGACGCGATCCGTCTCGCCGACTACGTAGTGGACATCGGCCCCGGGGCCGGGGTGCATGGCGGCCGCATCGTCGCCGAGGGCACACCGGACGAGGTGATGGCACACCCGGATTCGCTGACCGGCAAGTACCTCTCCGGCCGGGTGAAGATCAACTATCCGCCGAAGCGCACCCGCCGCGACGCGAAAAAACTGCTCAAGCTCAAGGGCGCCCGCGGCAACAACTTGCGCAACGTCGACCTGGAAATCCCGGTAGGTCTGCTCACCTGTATCACCGGCGTGTCCGGCTCGGGTAAGTCGACCCTGATCAACAACACGCTTTTCCCGATCACCGCCACGGCCCTCAATGGGGCAACCACGCTGGAAGTAGCCCCGCACGACAGCTTCGATGGCCTGCAGCACCTCGACAAGGTGGTGGACATTGATCAAAGCCCGATCGGCCGCACCCCGCGCTCCAACCCCGCGACCTACACCGGCCTGTTCACGCCGATTCGCGAGCTGTTTGCTGGCGTGCCAGAAGCACGCTCGCGCGGCTATGGTCCGGGCCGCTTCTCCTTCAACGTCAAGGGCGGGCGCTGCGAAGCGTGCCAGGGCGATGGCGTGATCAAGGTGGAGATGCACTTTCTGCCGGATATCTACGTGCCGTGCGACGTGTGCAAGGGCAAGCGCTACAACCGCGAAACGCTTGAGGTGAAATACAAGGGCAAGAGCATCACCGAGGTGCTCGATATGACCATCGAGGAAGCCCGTGAATTCTTCGATCCGGTCCCGGCCGTTGCCCGTAAGCTGCAGACGCTGATGGATGTAGGCCTGTCATACATCAAGCTCGGACAGAGTGCGACGACGCTGTCCGGCGGCGAGGCGCAACGCGTCAAGCTATCGCGCGAGCTGTCCAAGCGCGATACCGGCAAGACGCTGTACATCCTTGACGAGCCCACCACCGGCCTGCATTTCGCCGATATCCAGCAATTGCTCGACGTGCTGCATCGCCTGCGCGATCACGGCAATACGGTAGTGGTCATCGAGCACAATCTGGATGTGATCAAGACGGCCGACTGGTTGGTAGATCTTGGCCCGGAAGGCGGCTCCAAGGGTGGTCAGATCATCGCCTGCGGCACTCCGGAAGAGGTAGCGGACATGACGCAGTCGCACACCGGCCACTTCCTCAAGCCGTTGCTGGAGCGCGACCGTTCTGCGAGCTGATTGCCGCTCTAGCAACAAGTGCAAGCGCAGCGGGGTCCACTGCAAGTCCCGCCAGACGGTTAGGCGGGACACTACCAGCCCGATTAGGAGAAATCCCGATGCGTATTGCGCTCGCCGCGTGCCTGCTCGGCGCCAGCCTGTTGCCCGGCCTCAGCACCGCCGCTCAACCCAACGGCCCTTGGCTAACCGACAAACAGAACGTCTCGCTCGAGGCGTTCCTGAGCAATCAACAGCTTTACGACCAACTCAGTGGACTGTCGCGGCGCTTCCCTGATTCGTTGAGCCTGGAACAGGCTGGAACCAGTAATGAAGGCCGCCCAATCTGGCTAGCCAGATTGGGCAATGCCGACAAGCCTGCCGTGATGATCATCACTCAACAGCACGGAAATGAGCCCCACGGCACCGAGGCCGCAGTGAACCTGATACACGCCTCGCATCCGGTGGTGCCTTGTCCCGCCAGGTACTGAACAACATTCAGGTGTTAATCATGCCGAGGGTCAACCCGGACGGCGCCGAGCGTTTCGATCGCGGCAATATGGACTTTAGCGCTCCGCAAACCAGCACTGACTACCTTCGGGCCGATGGCAGCCTGGATCCTGCCAAGCTTGATCAGCGCTTGGGCGCCAACGTGACTGCCTGCACCGATGCCGGCGGCCAGCGCCGATTCAGCTACGACATCAACCGTTACCACCGGACGGACTGGAGCCAGAGCACGCAGATACGCTGCAATCCGGGCCTTGCTGGCGAGCGACACTACAACCCAGGACAGAACCCGGTACCCGAAGCGGTCGCTGTGCGTGGCATCTATGACCGCTATCGCCCCATCTGGCTGGTAGATGTGCACAACCAGAATCCAGCCGTAGTACTCGAGGATGTAGACCCCGAGGTAAACAGACCCGGCCGACAAGTGACCGGCTCCATCACTTGGCCGACCCACCCAGATGTCGCTCCCGAAGCAGTAGCACTGTCGAAGCAACTGGCCATCGCGATGAAACAACGTTCCCTGCAGCTTGGCTTCATGGAAATCACCAACTATTACCACGAGCACCCCAACGGCGATGTCCGCCGCGTCGGCGGCGATCCTGGCATTGCACGGAACGCGTACGGCCTACTGGGTAGCGAACGGCTAGCCGCCGGTGACGAGGGCCCACTAGGTGGCAGCATCCTGATGGAAATCGGTGGCCTGAATAGCCGCGGCCAGAAGTCCGTCGGCATGCTACGCAACAACGTTCGTGAAATGCTCGAAGCGGTACTTGTTGCCACCGCCAACGGCAGCCTGATGGCTATCGACCCGGCAGAAGCCGATCGTCTCCTGCCGCCCGGACAGGAAAGTGATAAACCGCTGAGCAATCCACACGAGTAGCGCCCTCGAAACGAAAACGCCCACAGCACACGCTGCGGGCGTTTCTGTTTACCAGTATCGATTCGCTTACGCCGGCACCTCCGACAACGGAATGTTCAGCGCCGCGGCTATTCCTGCACCGTAAGCCGGGTCAGCCCTTAAACAATGGCTTATGTGGCGAATCATGATGTGACGCTCCACACCTTGCATCGAGCGCGCGGTATTTTCGAACAGCCGCTGCTGCTCATCGGCCTTCATCAGGCGGAACAGATTGCCAGGCTGGGTAAAGTAGTCTGCATCATCGGCGCGAAAATCATGCCGATCCGCTGCCCCTTCAAGCATCAACGGCGGCTCGCTGAAGTCAGGCTGCTCCTGCCACTCGCCGTAGGTATTCGGCTCGTAATGCAGACGCCCACCCTGATTGCCATCCACGCGCATGGCACCATCGCGATGGTAGCTGTGGACCGGGCAACGGGGGGCATTTACCGGAATCTGATGGTGATTCACCCCAAGCCGGTAGCGTTGCGCATCGCCGTATGAAAACAAGCGTCCCTGCAGCATCCGGTCCGGAGAGAAACTGATGCCCGGAACGACATTCGCCGGGGTGAATGCGGCCTGCTCGACATCCTGGAAGTAGTTATCGGGATTGCAGTTGAGCTCGTAGTAGCCAACCTCGATCAGCGGATAGTCGGCATGCGGCCAGACCTTGGTCAGGTCGAACGGATGGTAAGGCACCTTGGCCGCGTCTACCTCCGGCATTACCTGCACATACATCGTCCAGCGCGGGTATTCACCACGTTCGATGGCCTCGAACAGATCGCGCTGCGAACTTTCACGATCCCCCGCGACGATAGCGGCTGCTTCAGCGTCGGTAAGATTCTTGATGCCCTGCTGAGTACGGAAGTGAAACTTCACCCAGTACCGTTCGTTATTCGGGCTGATGAAGCTATAGGTATGAGAACCGAAGCCATGCATGTGGCGATAGGAGGCAGGAATCCCCCGATCTCCCATCACATAGGTGATCTGATGAAGCGCCTCAGGCAACCCCGTCCAGAAATCCCAATTATTGTTAGCGCTCCGCATGTTGGTCCGAGGATCTCGTTTGACCGCGTGATTAAGGTCGGGAAACTTCAACGGATCGCGGAAGAAAAATACCGGAGTATTGTTGCCCACCATGTCCCAGTTGCCTTGCTCGGTATAAAACTTCAGAGCATATCCGCGAATATCACGCTCTGCGTCGGCCGCGCCCCGCTCCCCCGCCACCGTAGAGAACCGCGCAAACAAGGGCGTGCGCTTACCGATCTCGGAAAACAGTTTGGCTTTCGTGTAGCGAGTGATGTCGTGGGTGACGACGAACTCACCAAATGCCCCCGACCCCTTTGCATGCATGCGACGCTCCGGGATGACTTCGCGGTCAAAATGCGCGAGCTTTTCCAAAAACCATACGTCCTGCAGCAACATTGGGCCGCGGCTGCCAGCAGTCATGGAGTTTTGGTTTTCAGAAACCGGGGCGCCGGCAACGGTTGTAAGTTTCGGCTTATCAGTCATGGTTGCAACTCCTTGGTATTCACTGGATTCCAGTGTCTCGACGAGCACTCTCTGGTTGAGTGCCATCATAGGAAGCCAGCACAACGCCGACCAATGATGAAGGTCAACGCTGCCAATAGAGCAAATCTTTCAGGCATAGAACTCTCAGGCATAAAAAAGCCGAGTCATAAGACTCGGCTTCTTTTACCGCTGCCGATATTACTCGGCGGCTTCAACCTCACCAGCGACCGGACGGTCAACCAGTTCGACGTAAGCCATAGGAGCGTTGTCTCCAGCGCGGAAACCGCACTTGAGAATGCGCAGGTAGCCGCCCTGACGGGTGGCGTAACGCGGACCCAGATCGTTGAACAGCTTGCCAACGATAGCTTTCGAACGGGTACGGTCGAAAGCCAGACGGCGGTTGGCGACGCTATCTTCCTTGGCCAGGGTGATCAGAGGCTCAGCGACGCGACGCAGCTCTTTCGCCTTGGGCAGGGTGGTCTTGATCAGTTCGTGCTCGAACAGCGACACCGCCATGTTCTGAAACATGGCCTTGCGGTGGGCGCTTGTGCGGCTCAGATGACGGCCACTTTTACGATGACGCATGATTGAAATTCCTTACCAAACGTTCAGTTCGGTTACTGGGGGCGATCAGGCAGTGGCCTTATCGTCCTTCTTGAGACTTGCCGGCGGCCAGTTATCCAGACGCATACCGAGGGACAAACCACGCGAAGCCAGAACGTCCTTGATTTCTGTCAGGGACTTCTTGCCCAGATTCGGCGTTTTCAACAGCTCTACTTCGGTGCGCTGAATAAGATCACCGATGTAGTAGATGTTTTCCGCCTTCAGGCAGTTGGCCGAACGTACGGTCAGCTCCAGATCATCAACCGGACGCAACAAGATCGGATCGATCTCATCTTCCTGCTCAACAACTACCGGCTCGCTGTCGCCCTTGAGGTCGACGAACGCAGCAAGCTGCTGTTGCAGGATGGTCGCTGCACGACGGATCGCCTCTTCGGGATCCAAAGTGCCGTTGGTTTCCAGGTCAATGACCAGCTTGTCCAGGTTGGTACGCTGCTCGACACGAGCATTCTCGACCACATAAGCCACGCGACGAACCGGGCTGAAGGTAGCGTCGAGCTGCAGACGGCCGATGCTACGGCTCTCATCTTCATCACTCTGACGCGAGTCAGCAGGCTCGTAACCACGGCCGCGAGCGACCTTGAGCTTCATGTTGATCGAGCCGTTTGCCGCCAGGTTGGCGATCAGGTGATCGCCATTGACGATTTCGACATCGTGATCCAGCTGGATATCGGCAGCGGTAACAGCGCCCGCGCCCTTCTTCACCAGGCTCAAGGTCACTTCATCACGGCCGTGCAGCTTGATGGCGATACCTTTGAGGTTGAGCAGGATTTCGATTACATCTTCCTGCACGCCCTCGATGGCGCTGTACTCGTGGAGCACACCGTCGATCTCAGCCTCGACCACAGCGCAGCCGGGCATGGAGGACAACAGAATACGACGCAGCGCGTTGCCCAGGGTGTGGCCAAAACCACGCTCGAGGGGCTCGAGAGTGATCTTGGCACGGGTCGGACTGACCACCTGCACATCAATATGGCGGGGGGTCAGGAACTCATTTACCGAACTCTGCATGGATACACCTATTTTCTAGCCCTTACTTGGAGTAGAGCTCGACAATCAGGTTTTCGTTGATGTCGGCGGACAGATCGCTGCGAGCCGGAACATTCTTGAAAACACCAGATTTCTTGTCGGTATCTACTTCGACCCATTCAACGCGGCCGCGCTGAGCGCACAGCTCGAGGGCCTGGGCGATACGCAGCTGGTTACGGCACTTCTCGCGAACCGCAACCACGTCACCAGCTTTGACCTGATAAGACGGGACGTTCACGGTTTGACCGTTGACGCTGATCGACTTGTGCGAGACCAACTGACGCGATTCAGCACGAGTGGAGCCGAAGCCCATACGATACACAACGTTGTCCAGACGGCACTCGAGCAGCTGCAGCAGGTTCTCACCGGTAGCGCCTTTACGGCTGGCCGCTTCCTTATAGTAACCGCTGAACTGACGCTCAAGAACACCGTAGATACGACGAACTTTCTGCTTTTCACGCAGCTGGGTGCCGTAGTCGGAAAGACGGCCACGACGCTGACCGTGTACACCCGGCGGGGTTTCAATGTTGCACTTAGATTCGAGCGCGCGCGCACCACTCTTCAGGAAGAGATCGGTGCCTTCACGACGAGACAGTTTGCACTTGGGACCAATATAACGAGCCATTCTTCACTGTCTCCTGATTACACGCGGCGCTTCTTCGGCGGACGGCACCCGTTATGCGGGATTGGCGTCACGTCGGTGATGCTGGCGATTTTATAACCACATGCGTTCAAAGCACGCACGGCGGATTCCCGACCCGGACCCGGGCCCTTGACGTTTACGTCGAGGTTCTTCAGGCCGTACTCCAGTGCAGCCTGGCCAGCGCGCTCTGCAGCGATCTGGGCAGCGAACGGAGTGCTCTTACGCGAGCCGCGGAAACCAGAACCACCCGAAGTAGCCCAGGACAACGCATTGCCCTGACGATCAGTGATGGTCACGATGGTATTGTTGAAAGACGCGTGGATGTGGGCGATGCCATCAACCACTGTCTTTTTGACTTTTTTACGAGGACGAGCAGCAGGTTTTGCCATGACTAAATTCCTGTCGATTCGCTAACGCGATTACTTGCGGATCGGCTTGCGCGGGCCCTTACGGGTACGGGCGTTGGTCTTGGTACGCTGACCGCGAACCGGCAGACCACGACGATGACGCAGGCCGCGATAGCAACCCAAGTCCATCAAGCGCTTGATTTTCATGTTGATTTCGCGACGCAGGTCGCCTTCAACGATGAACTTGCCGACTTCGCCACGCAGCAGTTCGACCTGCTCGTCGGAAAGATCCTTGATCTTCGCTGCCGGATTCACACCGGTAGCGGCACAGATTTCCTGTGCACGGGTGCGACCAACACCGTAGATGTAGGTCAGCGAGATAACAGTGTGCTTGTTATCCGGAATGTTGACGCCTGCAATACGGGCCATTCAGTGAAACTCCAATTGACAGCTACCTACGCCCCGGAAGCCAAGAAAAGGGCGCGAGATATTAACGCTGTAATAACAAATATTCAACCCGGCAGCGCACTAGCTGCCGGGTTATACGCTTTTTACACAATCAGCCTTGGCGCTGCTTGTGACGCGGTTCTGCGCTGCAGATCACACGCACGACACCGTCGCGACGGATGATCTTGCAGTTACGGCACAGCTTTTTAACCGATGCACGAACTTTCATCACCAACTCCTAAAACCTTACGAACCATCTCAGCGGAGCATTCCGCTGCCATAGCCCTTCAGGTTGGCTTTCTTCATCAGGGAATCGTACTGGTGTGACATCAGGTGCGATTGCACTTGGGACATGAAGTCCATGACAACCACGACCACGATCAGCAACGAGGTCCCACCAAGGTAGAACGGCACATTGGCTGCTACCACAAGGAACTGGGGCAGCAAGCATACAGCCGTCATGTAAAGGGCGCCGAACATGGTCAAGCGAGTCAGCACGCCATCGATATAGCGAGCGGATTGCTCACCAGGACGAATCCCAGGAATAAACGCGCCGGACTTCTTCAGGTTCTCCGCCACATCCTTCGGATTGAACATCAATGCCGTATAGAAGAAGCAGAAGAAAATGATTCCAGCACTGAACAACAAGATATTCAACGGCTGGCCCGGCGCGATTGCCTGAGAGATATCAGCCAACCAACTCATGCTTTCGGACTGGCCGAACCACTGCCCCAGCGAAGCCGGAAACAGAAGGATGCTGCTGGCGAAGATGGCAGGAATAACCCCGGCCATGTTCACCTTCAACGGCAGGTGGCTGGTCTGCGCGGCGAAGACCTTGCGGCCCTGCTGACGCTTAGCATAGTGCACCGCGATGCGACGCTGGCCACGCTCGATAAAGACCACGAAACCGATGATTGCAACAGCAAGCAGACCGACAGCGAGCAGCGCAATGATATTGATGTCACCCTGCCGAGCAGACTCGAAGGACTGACCGAGCGCACCCGGCAAGCCTGCGACGATGCCAGCGAAGATCAGCATCGAGATACCATTGCCGACCCCACGCTCAGTGATCTGCTCACCTAGCCACATCATGAACATCGCGCCGGACACGAAAGTAGTGATGGCGACAAAGTAGAAGCCAAAATCGTTGCTGAACGCGACACCTTGCCCCGCCAACCCGACCGACATGCCTACCGCCTGAACGATTGCCAGCACCAACGTACCGTAACGCGTGTACTGACTGATCTTGCGCCGACCAGCCTCACCTTCTTTCTTCAACTGCTCTAGCTGCGGACTAACAGCGGTCATGAGCTGCATGATGATCGACGCCGAAATGTACGGCATGATCCCCAGCGCAAAAATACTCATGCGCTCCAGCGCACCGCCGGAAAACATGTTGAACAAGCTAAGGATGGTGCCCTCGTTCTGACGGAATAGCTCGGCCAGCCGGTCGGGATTGATCCCAGGCACCGGGATGTGTGCGCCAATTCGGTAGACGATGATCGCCATGAACAGAAAGCGCAGACGAGCCCAGAGTTCGGACAAGCCACCATTACTCAGCGCGGAGAGAGCACCTTGCTTAGCCATTTATTCCTCGAACTTGCCGCCAGCTGCTTCGATAGCCGCACGCGCACCCTTGGTGGCTGCGATACCCTTGAGAGTAACCGCGCGACCAACCTCGCCGGACAGCATGACTTTTACGCGCTGCACGTTTTGATTGATAACGTTGGCATCTTTCAGGCTTTGCACGGTGACGACATCGCCTTCAACCTTGGCCAATTCGGAGGTGCGCACTTCTGCGCGATCCATGGCTTTCAGCGAAACGAAGCCGAACTTCGGCAAACGGCGGTGCAGCGGCTGCTGGCCACCCTCGAAGCCGGGAGCAATTTTGCCACCGGAGCGAGAAGTCTGACCTTTGTGACCACGGCCACCGGTCTTACCCAGACCGCTACCGATACCACGGCCCGGACGCAGCTTTTCGCGACGGGCACCCGGCGCAGAACGCAAATCGTTCAGTTGCATGGCTTAGCCCTCCACACGGAGCATGTAGTAAGCCTTGTTGATCATGCCGCGATTCTCAGGAGTATCCTGAACCTCGACAGTGTGACCAATGCGGCGCAGGCCTAGACCCTTGACGCACAGCTTGTGATTAGGAATACGACCGCTGACGCTCTTGATCAGCGTTACCTTGACGGTATTAGCCATGATCAGGAAATCTCCTCGACGCTCTTGCCACGCTTGGCAGCGATCGACTCAGGCGACTGCATAGCCTTCAAACCCTTGAAGGTGGCGTGAACCACGTTGACCGGGTTGGTAGAGCCGTAGCACTTAGCCAGGACGTTCTGCACGCCAGCCACTTCCAGGATGGCGCGCATGGCACCACCGGCGATCACACCGGTACCCTCAGAAGCAGGTTGCATGTAGATTTTGGAAGCGCCATGAGCAGCCTTGGTAGCGTACTGCAACGTGGTGCCGTTCAGATCAACCTGGATCATGTTACGGCGAGCGGCTTCCATAGCCTTCTGAATAGCAGCCGGGACTTCACGGGACTTGCCGCGGCCGAAGCCAACGCGACCCTTGCCATCACCGACTACCGTCAGCGCGGTGAAGGTGAAGATACGACCACCCTTTACGGTTTTTGCGACGCGGTTAACTTGAACCAGTTTCTCGATGTAGCCTTCGTCGCGCTTTTGCTCGTTATTTGCCATAACTTAGAACTCCAGCCCGCCTTCACGAGCAGCATCAGCCAGTGCCTTCACACGACCGTGGTACTTGAAGCCAGAACGGTCGAACGCCACCTGAGTGACACCTGCGGCTTTCGCACGCTCAGCGACCAGCTGACCGACTTTCTTGGCAGCGTCGACGTTGCCAGTAGCAGCATCACGCAGTTCTTTGTCCAGAGTCGAGGCGCTGGCCAGGACCTTGCCGCCGTCGGCCGAAAGGACCTGGGCGTAGATGTGCTGGGAAGAGCGGTACACGCAAAGGCGTACGGTTTCCAGCTCGCGCATCTTCAGGCGTGCCTTGCGAGCGCGACGCAGACGAGTTTCTTTCTTTAGGCTCATTTGCTATGCCCTACTTCTTCTTAGCTTCTTTGCGACGGACCACTTCATCCGAGTACCGCACACCTTTGCCCTTGTAAGGCTCAGGACGACGGAAATCGCGGATTTCAGCAGCCACCTGACCGACCAGTTGCTTGTCGACACCCTTAATCAGGATATCGGTCTGGCTGGGGGTCTCAGCGGTAACGCCTTGCGGCAGTTCATAATCCACCGGATGCGAGAAACCGAGAGCCAGGGACAGCACTTGACCTTTGGCTTGCGCCTTGTAACCAACACCAACCAGCTGGAGCTTACGCTCGAAGCCTTGGCTGACACCGATCACCATATTGTTGACCAGAGCGCGGGTAGTACCGGCCATGGCGCGTGTTTGCTGATCGCCATTGCGAGCGGCAAAACGCAACTCACCAGCCTCATGGACTACTTCCACGGACGAGTGCACATTCAGCTCCAGAGTGCCCTTGGCACCCTTTACCGAAAGCTGCTGGCCGGACATGTTGAATTCAACACCAGCGGGCAGCTTGACGGGGTTCTTAGCAACGCGAGACATGCTTATCCCCCCTTAGAACACTGTGCAAAGCACTTCGCCGCCAACGCCCGCAGCACGAGCAGCCCGATCAGTCATCACACCCTTGTTGGTGGACACGATCGAAACACCCAGGCCACCGCGAACTTTCGGCAACTGGTCAACGGATTTGTACTGGCGAAGGCCAGGACGGCTTACGCGCTTGAGTTCCTCAATGACCGGACGGCCCTCGAAGTACTTCAGCTCGATGGACAGCTGCGGTTTGGCGTCGCTGCTGACGTTGTATCCTGCGATATAGCCTTCACCTTGAAGAACGTTGGCAACAGCCACCTTCAACGTGGAAGACGGCATGCTTACGACGGACTTTTCGGCCATCTGGGCATTACGGATACGAGTTAGCATGTCCGCTAACGGGTCCTGCATACTCATGGGCGCTTGGCTCCTAATACAAAAAAATAAGCCCGCGAGGGCTCGTGTCGCCTACGAATGAGCGAGCGCCTAAAGGCGAGGCTCGGGCGAGCCGGACATTCTAGAGACACTCCCAAAACGAATCAAGCCCCATAAGGGGCTTGATCAAAAACAAACAGGACCGGAGGCCCTGTCTATTCTATTACCAGCTGGCTTTGACCAGACCTGGCACGTCACCGCGCATTGCAGCCTGGCGCAGCATGTTGCGCGAGAGGCCGAACTTGCGATAAACGCCGTGTGGACGCCCGGTCAGACGGCAGCGGTTACGCAGGCGCGCAGCGCTTGCGTCACGAGGCTGCTTCTGCAGAGCCACCTGAGCTTCCCAACGCGCCTCCGGAGTGGACTCCGGGCTAGCGATGATGGCCTTCAGTGCCGCACGCTTCTGGGCGAACTTGGCAACCGTCTGCTGACGCTTCAGCTCACGGTTCTTCATGCTTTGCTTAGCCATGTGCCTACTCCAATCAGTTACGGAACGGGAAGTTGAAAGCACGCAGCAGAGCGCGACCTTCCTCATCCGTCCGAGCAGTGGTAGTCAGAGTGATGTCCAGACCACGCAGGGCATCGATCTTGTCGTAATCGATCTCCGGGAAGATGATCTGCTCTTTCACACCCATGCTGTAGTTACCGCGCCCATCGAAGGACTTGGCATTCAGGCCACGGAAGTCACGCACCCGTGGCAGGGAGATGGAAAGCAGGCGATCCAGGAATTCGTACATACGATCACTGCGCAGGGTCACCTTGACGCCAATCGGCCAGCCTTCGCGAACCTTGAAGCCCGCGATGGACTTGCGAGCGTGCGTCACGACGACCTTCTGGCCGGTAATCTTCTCAAGATCGGCAACTGCGTTGTCGATGATCTTCTTATCACCGATCGCTTCGCCGATACCCATGTTAAGGGTGATCTTGGTAATGCGCGGAACTTCCATCACATTGCCGAGCTGAAGCTCTTCCTTCAGCTTGGGCGCGATTTCCTTCCGATAAACTTCTTTTAGTCGTGCCATGGTTATCTACCTAGCAGTCTCAAGCGTCAACCGGCTTCTGGGTCGACTTGAAGACACGAATTTTCTTGCCTTCTTCAACCTTGAAGCCAACGCGGTCTGCCTTGTTGGTCTCGCCGTTGAAAATGGCGACGTTAGAGACGTGCAAAGGCGCCTCTTTCTCGACGATACCGCCCTGAACGCCCGACATCGGGTTCGGCTTGGTATGGCGCTTGACCAGGTTGATCCCGCCAACGACCAAACGGTCGTCAACGAGCACCTTGAGCACCTTACCGCGCTTGCCCTTGTCTTTGCCGGCGATGACGATGATCTCGTCGTTGCGACGAATCTTTTGCATGCGGCTACTCCTTACAGCACTTCAGGGGCGAGCGAGACGATTTTCATGAACTTCTCGGTACGAAGTTCACGCGTCACCGGCCCAAAAATACGGGTGCCGATAGGCTCTTGCTTGTTGTTCAACAGAACAGCAGCGTTGCCATCGAAGCGAATGATGGAACCATCGGGACGACGTACACCGTGACGGGTGCGGACCACTACAGCGGTCATTACCTGGCCTTTCTTGACCTTGCCACGAGGAATCGCTTCCTTGACGGTTACCTTGATAATGTCGCCGATGCCGGCGTAACGACGGTGAGAACCGCCGAGCACCTTGATACACATGACGCGACGAGCGCCACTGTTATCAGCCACATCGAGCATGGATTGAGTCTGAATCATATAATTTCTCCGACCCCTAGCCCTTAGACTTCGACGGCACGTTCAACGACGTCAACCAGCATCCAGGTCTTGGTCTTAGCCAGCGGACGAGTCTCGCGGATGGTGACCTTATCGCCGATACGGCACTGGTTGGTTTCGTCGTGGGCGTGCAGTTTGGTCGAACGCTTCACGTATTTACCGTAGATCGGGTGCTTTACGCGACGCTCGATCAGAACGGTGATGGTTTTGTCCATCTTGTCGCTGACGACGCGGCCAGTCAGCGTGCGGACGGTTTTCTGAGCTTCAGCCATGATCACTTACCTGCCTGCTGGTTGAGCACAGTCTTGACACGAGCGATGTCGCGCTTGACTTGCGAGAGCAGGTGAGACTGCCCCAACTGGCCAGTCGCTTTCTGCATACGCAGATTGAACTGGTCCCGCAGCAGCTCGAGCAATTGCTCGTTCAGCTGCTCAACGGATTTTTCACGAAGTTCATTCGCTTTCATCACATCACCGTCCGCTTAACAAAGGAGGTGGCGAGCGGCAGCTTTGCAGCGGCCAGGGCGAAAGCCTCACGCGCCAGCTCTTCGGAAACACCCTCGATCTCGTAGAGCACTTTGCCCGGCTGAATCTGGGCTACCCAGTACTCGACGCTACCCTTACCTTTACCCATACGAACTTCTAGGGGCTTCTTGGTGACGGGCTTGTCGGGGAACACGCGGATCCAGATCTTACCGCCACGCTTCACGTGACGGGTGAGCGCACGACGTGCAGCCTCGATCTGGCGCGCAGTCAGACGACCACGGGAAACAGACTTCAGCGCGAATTCGCCGAAGCTGACCTTGCTACCGCGCTGAGCCAGACCGCGGTTGTGGCCGGTCATCTGCTTGCGGAATTTTGTACGCTTGGGTTGCAACATTTGGCGTACCCCTTACTTAGCAGCTTTTTTACGAGGAGCAGGCGCTTGAGGCTTGAGCTCTTCATGGCGACCACCAATCACTTCGCCTTTGAAGATCCACACCTTCACGCCGATCACACCGTAAGTGGTGTGCGCTTCGTAAGTGTTGTAATCGATATCGGCACGCAGTGTGTGCAGAGGCACACGACCTTCGCGATACCACTCGGTACGGGCGATTTCAGCCCCACCCAGACGACCACTGACCTGGATTTTGATGCCTTTGGCACCAATACGCATGGCGTTCTGCACGGCGCGCTTCATGGCGCGACGGAACATTACGCGACGCTCCAGCTGCTGAGCTACGCTCTGTGCAACCAGCATGGCGTCGAGCTCCGGCTTGCGGATCTCTTCAATGTTGATGTGCACCGGCACACCCATTTGCTTGGTCAGGTCCTGACGCAGCTTCTCAACATCCTCACCCTTCTTCCCGATAACGATGCCGGGACGAGCGGTATGGATGGTGATGCGTGCGGTTTGAGCCGGGCGATGGATATCGATACGGCTTACGGACGCGCTTTTTAATTTGTCTTGGAGGTACTCACGCACGTTCAGATCTGCAAGCAGATAATCTGCATACGTACGGCCGTCTGCGTACCAGACGGAGGTGTGCTCCTTGACGATTCCCAGGCGAATGCCAGTGGGATGTACTTTCTGACCCATCTGATCGACTCCGTTACTTGTCCGCAACCTTGACAGTGATATGGCAAGACCGCTTGACGATGCGATCAGCGCGGCCTTTGGCACGCGGCATGATGCGCTTAAGCGAACGCCCTTCGTTGACGAAGACTGTGGAGACCTTGAGATCATCCACATCGGCGCCTTCGTTGTGCTCGGCGTTGGCAACGGCCGACTCCAGCACTTTTTTCATGATCTCGGCGGCTTTCTTGCTACTGAAAGCCAGGAGGTTGAGCGCTTCGCCCACCTTCTTCCCGCGGATCTGGTCGGCGACCAGGCGGGCTTTCTGGGCGGAGATGCGAGCGCCCGACAACTTAGCGGCTACTTCCATCTTTCCTTACCCCTTAGCGCTTGCCTTTCTTGTCCGCTACGTGCCCGCGATAGGTGCGGGTACCAGCGAACTCGCCGAGTTTATGGCCGACCATGTCTTCGTTCACAAGAACCGGAACATGTTGACGACCGTTATGTACAGCGATGGTCAGACCGACCATTTGTGGCAGGATCATGGAGCGACGCGACCAGGTTTTAACCGGCTTGCGATCGTTCTTTTCCACCGCCACTTCGACCTTCTTCAATAGGTGAAGATCGATAAAAGGACCTTTTTTCAGAGAACGCGGCACTGTCGTATCCCTCTAGTTACTTGCGACGACGGACGATCATGTTATCGGTGCGCTTGTTAGTGCGGGTCTTCGCGCCCTTAGTCGGGAAGCCCCATGGCGACACCGGATGACGACCACCGGAGGTACGACCTTCACCACCACCGTGTGGGTGATCGACCGGGTTCATCGCGACACCACGAACGGTAGGACGAATGCCCTTCCAGCGCTTGGCACCAGCCTTACCCAACGAACGCAGGCTATGCTCGGAGTTCGAGACTTCACCCAGGGTCGCGCGGCACTCGGCCAACACTTTGCGCATCTCGCCGGAGCGCAGACGCAGCGTCACGTAGGAACCCTCGCGAGCAACCAGCTGAGCCGAAGCACCAGCGGAGCGAGCGATCTGGGCACCCTTGCCCGGCTTGAGCTCAACACCGTGGACGGTAGAACCCAGCGGAATGTTGCGCAGCGGCAGACTGTTACCAGCCTTGATCGGAGCATTAATGCCCGAGACCAGCTGATCGCCAGCGCTTACACCTTTCGGCGCGATGATGTAGCGACGCTCACCGTCGGCATACTTCAGCAACGCGATGTGCGCAGTACGGTTCGGATCGTATTCGATACGCTCAACGATGGCAGGAATGCCATCCTTGTTGCGACGAAAATCGACCAGACGATAGTGCTGCTTATGACCACCACCGATATGGCGAGTGGTGATACGACCGTTGTTGTTACGGCCGCCAGTCTTCGACTTCTTCTCGAGCAGCGGTGCGTAAGGAGCGCCTTTGTGCAGCTCCTGATTGACCACCTTGACCACAAAACGGCGGCCCGCGGAAGTCGGTTTGCATTTAACAATTGCCATGATGCACCCCTTCCTTACTCAGCACTGCCGGAGAAATCGAGATCCTGGCCTGGCTGAAGAGCGATGTACGCCTTCTTCCAGTCGTTGCGCTTGCCCAGACCGCGAGCGGTGCGCTTGGTCTTACCCTGAACATTCAGAGTGTTGACAGCGGCGACCTTCACGTCGAACAGGCTTTCGACAGCCTTCTTGATTTCCAGCTTGGTTGCGTCAGTCGCAACCTTGAAAACGAATTGCTTCTTGCTGTCAGCCAGCACGGTAGCCTTCTCAGAGACGTGCGGACCAAGCAGGACTTTGAATACGCGTTCCTGGTTCATCCCAGCAGCTCCTCGAATTTCTTCACAGCCGACACGGTGATCAACACCTTGTCATAGGCGATCAGGCTAACCGGATCGGAACCCTGGACGTCACGTACATCGACATGCGGCAGGTTGCGCGCAGCGAGGTACAGGTTCTGATCGACAGCATCGGAAACGATCAGCACGTCGCTCAGACCCATACCATTGAGCTTGCTAGCAAGCACCTTGGTCTTTGGGGCATCGACGGCGAAATCTTCTACGACAACCAGGCGCTCGGAGCGAACCAGCTCAGCAAGAATGGAGCGCATTGCAGCGCGATACATCTTCTTGTTGAGTTTCTGCTCATGGTTCTGCGGACGAGCAGCAAAGGTAACACCACCGCCACGCCAGATCGGACCACGAGTGGTACCAGCACGAGCACGGCCGGTACCTTTCTGACGCCACGGACGCTTGCCACCACCGGAGACATCGGAACGGGTCTTCTGCTGCTTGCTACCCTGACGACCGCCAGCCATGTAGGCTACGACTGCCTGGTGCACCAGCGTCTCGTTGTAATCGCCACCAAAGGTACGATCGGAGACTTCGATGGCCTGTGCGCCATTTACATTCAATTGCATGTGAACTCCCCCTTAACCGCGAGCCTTGGCGGCCGGACGCACGAGCACGTCACTACCAGTGGCGCCGGGCACTGCGCCCTTCACCAACAGCAGATTCCGCTCAGCATCGACACGCACGATTTCCAGAGACTGCACGGTTACGCGCTCGGCGCCCATGTGCCCGGACATCTTCTTGCCCTTGAATACACGACCTGGAGTCTGGCACTGACCGATAGAGCCCGGGACGCGGTGGGATACGGAGTTACCGTGGGTATTGTCCTGACCACGAAAGTTCCAGCGCTTGATGGTACCGGCAAAGCCTTTACCCTTGGACTGACCGGTGACATCCACCATTTGTCCTGCCTGGAAAATCTCAGCATTGATCTGGTCACCAACCTGGAACTCCTCGCCATCAAGGCGGAATTCCCAGACGCCGCGACCAGCAGCTACATTCGCCTTCGCGAAGTGACCAGCCTGAGCCTTGGTAACACGGGACGCGCGACGCTCACCGACAGTAACCTGCACTGCACGATAGCCATCGCTCTCTTCATTCTTGAATTGGGTGACGCGATTCGGCTCGATCTCAATGACCGTAACCGGAATAGAGACACCATCCTCGGTGAAAACGCGGGTCATGCCGCATTTACGACCGACTACACCAATAGTCATGTTGTAACCTCTTGAGTGTACGGGGCTTTCACCCGCTATGGCCGCCCATTTCAGAGCGTTACACGACTAAAACTCTCAGGTTTTAGCCGAGGCTGATCTGCACTTCCACACCAGCCGCAAGATCGAGCTTCATCAGCGCATCGACGGTCTTGTCGGTCGGCTGAACAATGTCCAGCACACGCTTATGGGTTCGAATTTCATACTGATCGCGCGCGTCTTTGTTGACGTGCGGAGAAACCAGCACAGTGAACCGCTCTTTGCGGGTTGGCAGCGGAATCGGACCACGCACCTGAGCACCAGTACGTTTCGCGGTTTCCACGATTTCCTGGGTTGATTGATCGATCAGGCGATGGTCAAAAGCCTTCAACCGAATACGGATTTGTTGGTTTTGCATTTTGACCTCAGACTCCAAGTAGCCACCCTACCAGGCGCAATACCCCCGGTAAAAGGAGGCGCAATTGTACGGATGCGCTCAGAGGGTGTCAATAAATGATCAACAATAGAAAAAGGCCCCCGAGGGGGCCTTTTTCATCATCGTCAAATATTATTCGACGATCTTGGCAACCACGCCAGCACCAACGGTACGGCCACCTTCGCGAATTGCGAAGCGCAGACCATCTTCCATTGCGATCGGCTTGATCAGGGTAACAACCATTTTCACGTTGTCGCCCGGCATTACCATCTCAACGCCTTCCGGCAGTTCGCACGAACCGGTTACGTCGGTGGTACGGAAGTAGAACTGAGGACGGTAGCCCTTGAAGAACGGGGTGTGACGACCACCTTCTTCTTTGGACAGAACGTACACTTCAGCTTCGAACTTAGTGTGCGGCTTGATGGTGCCCGGCTTGGCCAGTACCTGACCACGCTCCACGTCGTCACGCTTGGTGCCGCGCAGCAGGACGCCACAGTTCTCACCAGCACGACCTTCGTCGAGCAGCTTGCGGAACATCTCGACACCGGTACAGGTGGTCTTGGTGGTATCACGCAGACCAACGATCTCGATTTCTTCCTGGATCTTGACGATACCGCGCTCTACACGACCGGTCACAACAGTACCGCGGCCAGAGATGGAGAACACGTCTTCGATCGGCATCAGGAACGGCTTGTCGATGGCACGAACCGGCTCAGGGATGTAAGTATCCAGGGTCTCGACGAGCTTCTTGACGGCAGTGGTGCCCATCTCGTTGTCGTCTTGACCGTTCAGAGCCATCAGCGCGGAGCCGATGATGATCGGGGTGTCGTCGCCCGGGAAGTCATAGGTGGACAGCAGATCACGAACTTCCATCTCGACCAGCTCGAGCAGCTCAGCGTCGTCAACCATGTCGGCCTTGTTCAGGAACACGACGATGTACGGAACACCTACCTGACGGGACAGCAGGATGTGCTCGCGAGTCTGCGGCATGGGGCCGTCAGCAGCCGAGCAAACCAGGATCGCGCCGTCCATCTGAGCAGCACCGGTGATCATGTTCTTCACATAGTCAGCGTGACCCGGGCAATCAACGTGCGCGTAGTGACGAATATTGGAGTCGTACTCTACGTGAGCGGTGTTGATGGTAATACCACGAGCCTTCTCTTCCGGGGCGCTATCGATCTTGTCGAAGTCGACACGAGCGGAACCGAAAACCTCGGAGCACACGCGAGTCAGAGCTGCCGTCAGAGTGGTCTTGCCATGGTCGACGTGACCAATGGTGCCGACGTTGACGTGCGGTTTGTTACGTTCGAACTTTTCCTTAGCCACGACAGTAAACCTCTTACTTAAAGGGCTGAATCAACCTTGTTTTTTAACCAGTGCTTCGACGATATTCGACGGAGCCTCGGAGTATTTGGAGAATTCCATGGAGTAGCTTGCGCGACCCTGGGACATGGACCGAACGTCGGTCGCATATCCGAACATCTCACCCAGCGGAACCTCGGCACGGATCACCTTACCAGTGACCGTATCTTCCATACCCTGGATCAGACCACGACGACGATTCAGGTCACCCATCACGTCACCCATGTAGTCCTCAGGGGTTACCACTTCTACTTTCATGATCGGCTCAAGCACAACACCACCGCCCTTCTGGGCCAGCTGCTTGGTCGCCATGGAAGCCGCCACCTTGAACGCCATCTCGTTGGAGTCGACGTCATGGTAGGAACCGTCAAATACGGTTGCTTTCAAGCCAATGAGCGGATAGCCGGCAACAACGCCGTTCTTCATCTGCTCTTCGATACCCTTCTGGATAGCTGGGATGTATTCCTTCGGAACCACACCACCCACTACCTCATTGACGAATACCAGACCTTCCTGACCTTCGTCCGCGGGCGCGAAGCGAATCCAGCAATGACCAAACTGGCCACGACCACCGGACTGACGAACGAACTTACCTTCGATTTCGCAGTTCTTGGTGATCTTCTCGCGGTACGAAACCTGAGGCTTGCCAATATTGGCCTCGACATTGAACTCGCGACGCATGCGATCGACGAGGATGTCCAGGTGCAACTCACCCATACCCGAGATGATGGTCTGACCGGTTTCCTCGTCGGTTTTGACGCGGAACGACGGATCTTCCTGAGCAAGCTTGCCCAATGCGATACCCATCTTCTCCTGGTCAGCCTTGGTTTTTGGCTCAACTGCAACCGAAATAACCGGCTCCGGGAAATCCATGCGCTCGAGAATGATCGGCTTATCTGCATCACAAAGGGTCTCACCAGTGGTGACATCCTTCATACCAATCAGAGCAGCGATGTCGCCCGCGCGCACTTCCTTGATCTCTTCACGCTGGTTAGCGTGCATTTGCACCATACGGCCAACGCGCTCTTTCTTGCCTTTGACCGAGTTGATGACAGAGTCACCGGAATTCAGGACACCCGAATACACGCGAACGAAGGTCAGCGTACCAACGAACGGGTCGGTGGCAATCTTGAAGGCCAGAGCCGAGAACGGCTCATTGTCGTCAGCGTGACGCTCATCCTTGATCTCGTTCTCTTCCGTGCTATCGGGATGAACACCCTGGATAGCAGGAATCTCAGTCGGAGCAGGCAGGAATTCGATAACCGCATCGAGAACCAGAGGCACGCCCTTGTTCTTGAAGGACGAACCGCAGACCGCAGGAACGATTTCACCAGCCAGAGTGCGCGCGCGCAGACCTGCCTTGATTTCCTCGACAGTCAGCTCGCCACCCTCGAGGTACTTGTTCATCAGCTCTTCGTTGGCTTCAGCAGCCGACTCGACCATGTTCGAGCGCCACTCATCCGCCAGATCCTGAAGCTCGGCCGGGATTTCTTCCTCACGGTAAGAAGTACCCTTGTCGTCATCGTTCCAGTAGATGGCCTTCATCTTGATCAGATCAATCTGACCTTCGAAGTTCTCTTCTGCACCAATAGCGAGCTGAATCGGCACCGGGGTGTGACCAAGGCGATTCTTGATCTGCCCAACAACGCGCAGGAAGTCAGCGCCGGCGCGATCCATCTTGTTGACGTAGACGATACGTGGAACGCCGTACTTGTTGGCTTGACGCCATACGGTTTCCGACTGCGGCTCAACACCCGAAGTACCACAGAAAACGACTACGGCGCCATCGAGAACGCGGAGCGAGCGCTCCACCTCAATGGTGAAGTCGACGTGACCAGGGGTATCGATGACGTTGACGCGATAGTTGTCATACTGACCGCGCGAACCCTGCCAAAAGGTCGTTACAGCAGCAGAGGTAATGGTAATACCACGCTCCTGCTCCTGCACCATCCAGTCAGTAGTCGCCGCACCGTCATGCACTTCACCCATTTTATGGCTGAGGCCGGTGTAAAACAGAATCCGCTCCGTGGTGGTGGTCTTGCCCGCGTCGACGTGGGCACAGATACCAATGTTACGGTAGCGATTAATAGGGGTAGTACGGGCCACAATTAGGTCCTCGTAAAAGTTGCGCTTGATTAGAAGCGGTAGTGCGAGAAGGCCTTGTTGGCTTCAGCCATACGGTGCACATCTTCGCGCTTCTTGACTGCAGCGCCTTTACCTTCAAAAGCATCCATCAGCTCGCCAGCGAGGCGCAGCGCCATGGATTTCTCGCCGCGCTTGCGCGCTGCGTCGACCAGCCAACGCATGGCCAGAGCATTGCGACGGGAAGGGCGAACTTCGACCGGAACCTGGTAGGTAGCACCACCTACACGGCGGGATTTAACTTCGACCAGCGGAGCGATGGCATCGAGTGCTTTTTCGAAGATTTCCAGGGGATCGCTATTCTTGCGCTCCTTCACCTTGTCCAATGCACCATAAACAATACGCTCGGCAACGGCTTTCTTGCCGCTCTCCATCACGTGGTTCATGAACTTGGCCAGGATCAGACTTCCGTACTTCGGATCGTCAAGGATCTCGCGCTTGGCTGCTACACGACGTCTTGGCATTGATAAGCCCTCAAACGGTCTTCAGGTTAGCTCGGAACAGTAACGCGCAGGTTACGCCCGACCTTACTCTTATCGACTCAAATAAATAGAAAAACTGCTTACTTCGGACGCTTGGCGCCGTACTTGGAACGACCCTGCTTACGATCTTTAACGCCGGAGGTATCCAGCGAACCGCGCACGGTGTGGTAACGCACACCCGGAAGGTCCTTTACACGACCGCCACGGATCAGCACTACGCTGTGTTCTTGCAGGTTGTGGCCTTCACCGCCGATATAGGAAGCGACTTCATAGCCATTGGTTAGACGAACGCGGCAAACCTTACGAAGTGCAGAGTTCGGTTTCTTCGGCGTGGTGGTGTACACACGAGTGCACACGCCACGACGTTGCGGGCAGTTTTGCAGCGCAGGGACGTCGCTTTTCTCGACGACCCGCTTACGCGGCTGACGTACCAGCTGGTTGATAGTTGCCATCTACTAGCTCCACTGTTGTCTTTCGACACAAACGAAAAATGGCAGGGCACGAAGCCCCGCCAAATTAGGGGTACGAGAGTCTAAAGAGCTTCTCGCCCACCGTCAAGGCAGGCCCCGGCTTGTAACCGAGGCCAAGCACTTTAGTTACCGCTGGAGTTCAACGCCTCGGTCAGAGCTGCTTCGACCTCATCAGCGCTCACCCGAACGGGCTTGTCGGCTTCACGCTTGCGCTTACGCTCGCTGTGATACTGCAGGCCCGTACCAGCTGGAATCAGGCGACCCACGACTACGTTTTCCTTGAGACCGCGCAGATAATCGCGCTTGCCAGTAACGGCAGCCTCGGTCAGAACGCGCGTTGTTTCCTGGAACGACGCCGCAGAAATGAACGACTCGGTCGACAACGATGCCTTGGTGATACCCAGAAGAACGCGGACGTACTTGGAGACGAACTTGTCGTCGTCGCTCAAACGCTCGTTTTCCTCCAATACCTGGGTCAGCTCCATCTGGTCACCCTTGATGAAGCTGGAATCGCCCGACTCACTGATCTCAACCTTGCGCAGCATTTGCCGCAGGATGGTCTCGATGTGCTTGTCGTTGATCTTCACGCCTTGCAGGCGGTACACGTCCTGAATTTCATTGACGATGTACTTAGCCAGCGCACTGACACCCAAGAGACGAAGGATGTCATGAGGGTTGCTCGGGCCATCAGAGATGACCTCGCCCTTGTTCACCTGCTCGCCTTCGAAGACGTTGAGGTGGCGCCACTTCGGAATCAGCTCCTCATACGGATCGCTACCGTCGGTAGGCGTAATCACCAGACGACGCTTGCCCTTGGTTTCCTTACCGAAGGAAATCGTACCGCTGATTTCCGCCAGAATGGACGGCTCTTTCGGACGGCGCGCCTCGAACAAGTCGGCAACGCGCGGCAGACCACCGGTAATATCGCGGGTCTTCGAGGTTTCCTGCGGGATACGTGCAATAACGTCACCCACGTTGATCTCGGCACCGTCAGCCACACCCACCAACGCGTTAGCGGGCAGGAAGTACTGGGCCGGTACGTCGGTACCTGGCAGCAGCAGTTCCTTGCCATTGGAGTCGACCATCTTGATCGCAGGACGGATATCCTTGCCCGACGCCGGACGATCTTTCGGATCCATCACCTCGATGTTAGTCAGACCAGTGAGCTCGTCGGTCTGACGCTTGATGGTGATGTTCTCTTCCATGCCTACGAACGTTACAACACCCTTCATTTCGGTGACGATCGGGTGAGTGTGCGGATCCCACTTGGCAACCACCGCGCCAGCGTCGACCTTGTCGCCTTCTTTCACCGAAATCACCGCACCGTACGGCAGCTTGTAGCGCTCGCGCTCACGACCGAAGTCGTCGGCAACCGCCAGCTCACCGGAGCGAGATACCGCGACCAGCGCCCCATCTGCACGCTCTACGTGCTTCAGGTTATGCAGGCGAATGGTGCCACCGTTCTTAACCATGACGTTGTCAACGGCCGAAGTTCGGCTCGCAGCACCACCGATGTGGAACGTACGCATGGTCAGCTGTGTACCCGGCTCACCGATGGACTGAGCGGCGATAACGCCCACTGCCTCACCGATGTTGACCTGATGTCCCCGGGCCAGATCACGGCCGTAGCACTTCGCGCAGATACCGTAGCGGGTTTCGCACGAAATCGGCGAACGCACAACCACTTCGTCGATGCTGTTGAGCTCGATGAAGTCAACCCACTGCTCGTCAACCAGGGTGCCGGCCGGCACCAGCACATCGTCAGTGCCCGGCTTGAGCACGTCACGCGCAATCACGCGACCGAGAACGCGCTCACCCAGCGGCTCGACAACGTCACCGCCTTCGATGTGCGGGGTCATGAACAGGCCCTGCTCAGTACCGCAATCCACTTCGGTAACGACCAGATCCTGCGCGACATCGACCAGACGACGGGTCAGGTAACCGGAGTTCGCAGTTTTCAGCGCGGTATCCGCCAGACCTTTACGCGCGCCGTGAGTAGAGATGAAGTACTGGAGTACGTTCAGACCTTCACGGAAGTTAGCGGTAATCGGCGTCTCGATGATGGAGCCGTCCGGCTTGGCCATCAGGCCACGCATACCGGCCAGCTGACGAATCTGGGCAGCGGAACCCCGCGCACCGGAGTCAGCCATCATGTACATCGAGTTGAACGAGTCCTGCTCGGCTTCGTTACCATCACGATCGATGACCTTCTCCTTGGAGAGGTTAGCCATCATCGCCTTGGACACTTCGTCGTTGGCCTTGGACCAGAGGTCGATCACCTTGTTGTACTTCTCACCCTGGGTCACCAGGCCGGATGCGTACTGGCTTTCGATCTCCTTCACTTCTTCAGTAGCCGCATCAATGATGCGCGCCTTCTCATCCGGAATGACAAAGTCGTTCACGCCGATCGAGACGCCGGAAATGGTGGAGTAAGCGAAGCCGGTGTACATCAGCTGGTCGGCGAAGATGACGGTGTCCTTCAGGCCAACGGTGCGATAGCACAAGTTGATCAGTTTGGAGATCGCCTTTTTCTTCATCGGCTGGTTGACCACATCGAACGCCAGACCGGCAGGAACGATCTGGAACAGTAGCGCACGACCGACGGTGGTATCGACGATACGGGTGTTCTTGGTGATGGTGCCGTCGCGATCTTTGATCACTTCGTTAATGCGCACTTTTACGCGAGCATGCAGCGAGGCTTCACCGCCGCGGAAAACCCGGTCAACTTCCTGCAGGTCAGCGAATACGCGACCTTCGCCTTTCGCGTTGATGGCTTCACGGGTCATGTAATACAGACCCAAAACCACGTCCTGCGACGGAACGATGATCGGCTCACCGTTTGCTGGCGAGAGGATGTTGTTCGTCGACATCATCAGCGCGCGCGCTTCCAGCTGGGCTTCCAGCGTCAGCGGCACGTGTACAGCCATCTGGTCACCATCGAAGTCGGCGTTGTATGCCGCGCAGACTAGCGGGTGCAGCTGGATAGCCTTGCCTTCGATCAGAACCGGCTCGAACGCCTGGATACCAAGACGGTGTAGGGTCGGCGCACGGTTGAGCAGTACGGGGTGCTCGCGAATCACCTCAGCGAGAACGTCCCAGACCTCGGGCAGCTCGCGCTCGACCATCTTCTTGGCCGCCTTGATGGTGGTGGCCATGCCGCGCATTTCGAGCTTGCCAAAAATGAATGGCTTGAACAGCTCGAGAGCCATCTTTTTCGGCAGACCGCACTGGTGCAGACGCAGGGTCGGGCCCACGGTGATCACGGAACGACCGGAATAGTCCACGCGCTTGCCGAGCAGGTTCTGACGGAAGCGACCCTGCTTACCCTTGATCATGTCAGCCAGGGACTTCAGCGGACGCTTGTTGGAACCGGTGATGGCACGACCACGGCGGCCGTTATCCAGCAGCGCGTCAACGGCCTCTTGCAGCATGCGCTTTTCGTTGCGCACGATGATATCCGGCGCCGACAGGTCGAGCAGACGCTTCAGACGGTTGTTACGGTTGATCACGCGGCGATACAGATCGTTGAGATCCGAGGTCGCGAAGCGACCGCCATCCAGCGGAACCAGCGGACGCAAATCCGGCGGCAGTACCGGCAGCACGGTGAGGATCATCCACTCCGGCAGGTTGCCCGAGCCATGGAAGGCCTCCATCAGCTTCAGACGCTTGGAGAGCTTCTTGATCTTGGTTTCGGAGTTGGTCTGCGGGATTTCTTCGCGCAGGCGACCGATTTCGTGCTCCAGGTCGATCTGGATCAACAGCTCGCGCACGGCTTCAGCGCCCATGCGGGCGTCGAAGTCGTCACCGAACTCTTCGAGTGCCTCGAAGTACTGCTCGTCATTCAGCAGTTGACCCTTTTCCAAGGTAGTCATGCCCGGGTCGATGACCACGTAGCTCTCGAAATAGAGCACGCGCTCGATATCGCGCAGGGTCATGTCCAGCAGCAGGCCGATACGGGACGGCAGCGACTTCAGGAACCAGATGTGGGCAACCGGCGAAGCCAGCTCGATGTGTGCCATGCGCTCGCGGCGCACCTTGGCCAGCGCAACTTCCACGCCGCACTTTTCGCAGATCACACCACGATGCTTGAGGCGCTTGTACTTGCCGCACAGGCACTCGTAATCCTTGACTGGGCCAAAGATCTTGGCGCAGAACAGGCCGTCACGCTCCGGCTTGAACGTGCGGTAATTGATGGTTTCCGGTTTTTTAACTTCACCGAAGGACCAGGAACGGATCATCTCGGGGGATGCCAGGGCAATCTTGATGGCATCGAACTCTTCGATTTGACCCTGGTTTTTCAGCAGATTCAGCAAGTCTTTCAAGGCCTTTCCTCCTCACGGACCTGCGGCACCCGGCCAGTGCCGGGCACCGCGTAGGCGGTGCGTGGTTATTCGGTTTCCAGATCGATATCGATACCGAGCGAGCGGATCTCTTTGATCAACACGTTGAAGGATTCCGGCATGCCGGCTTCCATACGGTGATCGCCGTCCACGATGTTCTTGTACATCTTGGTCCGCCCGTTCACGTCGTCCGACTTGACCGTGAGCATTTCCTGCAGGGTGTACGCGGCGCCATAGGCTTCCAGTGCCCAGACCTCCATCTCCCCGAAGCGCTGACCGCCGAACTGAGCCTTACCACCCAGCGGCTGCTGGGTAACCAGGCTGTAGGAACCGGTGGAACGCGCGTGCATCTTGTCGTCGACCAGGTGGTTCAGCTTGAGCATGTACATGTAGCCGACCGTGGTGGTGCGCTCGAACTTGTTACCGGTACGACCGTCGAACAGCTGCATCTGACCGCTTTCCGGCAGATCGGCCAGCTTCAGCATGGCCTTGATCTCGCGTTCCTTGGCTCCGTCGAATACCGGAGTCGCCATCGGCACGCCTTTACGCAGGTTGTTCGCCAGGTCCAGCACTTCCTGATCGCTCAGGTCATCCAGATTTTCCTGACGACCACCGATCTCGTTGTAGATCTCGTGCAGGAACTTGCGCAGTTCGGCAACCTTGCGCTGCTCTTCGAGCATCAGGTTGATTTTCTCGCCCAGGCCCTTGGCCGCGAGGCCCAGGTGGGTTTCGAGGATCTGACCGACGTTCATACGCGACGGTACGCCCAGCGGGTTGAGCACGATGTCGACCGGCGTCCCGTTGGCATCATGCGGCATGTCTTCTACCGGCATGATTACCGAGACGACACCCTTGTTACCGTGACGACCAGCCATCTTGTCACCCGGCTGGATGCGACGCTTGATTGCCAGGTAGACCTTGACGATCTTCAGTACGCCCGGTGCGAGGTCATCACCCTGCTGCAGCTTGCGCTTCTTGTCTTCGAACTTGTCGTCGAGCAGCTGGCGGCGGTCGGAGAGGTAGGCTTGGGCCTTTTCCAACTGCTCGTTTAGCGGGTCTTCCGCCATGCGCAGCTTGAACCACTGACCGTGCTCGAGACCGTCAAGGATCTCGTCAGTGATTACCGCGCCCTTCTTCAGGCCAGCACCGCCCTCGGCGGTCGCGCCGACCAGAGCCGAGCGCAAGCGCTCGAAGGTAGCACCTTCGACGATGCGGAACTCCTCGTTGAGGTCCTTGCGGATCTCGTCGAGCTGCATCTTCTCGATGGCCAGCGCACGAGAGTCGCGCTCTACGCCGTCACGAATGAATACCTGAACATCGATAACGGTACCTTTGGTGCCCGTTGGCACGCGCAGGGAGGTGTCCTTCACATCGGACGCCTTCTCACCGAAGATCGCGCGCAGCAGCTTCTCTTCTGGGGTCAGCTGGGTCTCGCCTTTCGGAGTGACCTTGCCGACCAGAATATCGCCAGGGCCGACTTCGGCGCCGACGTAGACAATGCCCGCCTCGTCCAGCTTGTTCAGCGCAGCTTCACCCACATTCGGGATGTCCGCGGTGATTTCCTCTGGGCCGAGCTTGGTGTCACGGGACACGCAGGTCAGTTCCTGGATATGGATAGTCGTGAAGCGATCTTCCTGAACCACACGCTCCGACAGAAGGATGGAGTCTTCGAAGTTGTAGCCGTTCCACGGCATGAACGCGACGCGCATGTTCTGCCCGAGCGCCAGCTCGCCCATATCGGTGGAAGGACCGTCGGCCATGATATCGCCACGCTCCACCACGTCACCCTTGCGAACCAGCGGACGCTGGTTGATGCAGGTGTTCTGGTTGGACCGGGTGTACTTGGTCAGGTTGTAGATGTCGACACCCGCCTCACCGGTCTCGACCTCAGCATCATGCACTCGTACGACCACACGGCTAGCGTCGACCGAATCGATCACACCACCACGACGAGCAACTACGCAGACGCCGGAGTCGCGCGCTACGTTGCGCTCCATCCCAGTTCCGACCAGAGGCTTGTCCGAGCGCAGTGTCGGCACTGCCTGACGCTGCATGTTCGAACCCATCAGGGCGCGGTTGGCGTCATCGTGCTCGAGGAAAGGAATCAGCGAGGCAGCGACGGATACGACCTGCTTCGGCGAAACGTCCATCAACGTAACGTCTTCAGGGGCCTTG
Source organism: Pseudomonas sp. E45-MNA-CIBAN-0222 (assembly GCF_040310405.1). Taxonomy (NCBI): domain Bacteria; kingdom Pseudomonadati; phylum Pseudomonadota; class Gammaproteobacteria; order Pseudomonadales; family Pseudomonadaceae; genus Pseudomonas; species Pseudomonas sp. E45-MNA-CIBAN-0222. Next base: position 9,856 of record NZ_JBEOPU010000011.1, on the reverse strand, counting down.
ACGGTGAATTCGTTGAGGTGACGCACAGCAACCAATTCGTCGACCAGCTTGAGGCCTTCCAGCTTGGCGCTGGCCTGAGCGATTACGTGATCGGCCTCTTCGATCGCCGAGAGGAACACGATCTCGTCGGTAACTTCACCCTCCTTGACCACGCGGTACGGGCTTTCCAGGAAGCCGTACTGGTTGGTGCGGGCATAAGCGGCCAGCGAGTTGATCAGACCGATGTTCGGGCCTTCTGGCGTTTCGATCGGGCACACACGACCGTAATGGGTCGGGTGTACGTCACGCACTTCGAAGCCGGCGCGTTCACGGGTCAGACCACCCGGGCCGAGTGCGGAAACGCGACGCTTGTGCGTGATCTCGGAGAGCGGGTTGTTCTGGTCCATGAACTGCGAGAGCTGACTGGAACCGAAGAACTCCTTCACCGCCGCTGCAACCGGCTTGGCGTTGATGAGATCCTGCGGCATCAGGCCTTCACTTTCAGCCATCGACAGACGTTCCTTGACCGCACGCTCTACGCGCACTAGGCCTACACGGAACTGATTCTCAGCCATCTCACCGACACAACGGACACGGCGGTTGCCCAGGTGATCGATGTCATCGACGATACCCTTGCCGTTACGAATGTCGACTAGCGTCTTGAGCACCGCAACGATGTCTTCACGGCTCAGTACGCCAGATCCTTCGATCTCGGTACGCCCGATACGACGATTGAACTTCATCCGGCCAACAGCGGAAAGATCGTAGCGCTCCGAGGCGAAGAACAGATTGTTGAACAGCGTCTCGGCAGCATCCTTGGTTGGCGGCTCGCCAGGACGCATCATGCGATAGATCTCGACCAGCGCTTCCAGTTGATTGGTGGTGCTATCGATCTTCAGCGTGTCACTGATGAACGGACCGCAGTCGATATCGTTGGTGTACAACGTCTCGAAGCGAACAACCTGCGCTTTGACGATCTTCGCAAGCGCATCGACGGTCAGCTCAGTGTTGCACTCGGCAATGATCTCGCCGGTCGCCGGATGCACGATGGCCTTGGCCACGGTACGACCCAGCACGTAGTCCATCGGCATCTCGAGCTCTTTGATGCCAGACTTATCGAGCTGATTGATGTGACGCGCAGTGATACGACGCCCCTGCTCGACGATGACCTTGCCGCTCTCATCCTTGATGTCGAAAGTCGCGATCTCGCCACGCAGCCGTTGCGGCACCAACTCCAACGCAAGACTTTCGCCCTTCACGTGGAAGATATTGGTGTCGTAGAAGGCGTCCAGAATTTCTTCGGTGCTGTAATTCAGCGCGCGCAAAAGGACCGAAGCCGGCAGCTTGCGGCGACGGTCAATACGGACGAAGACGGCGTCCTTCGGATCGAACTCGAAGTCCAGCCAGGAGCCGCGGTAAGGAATGATGCGAGCGGAATACAGCAACTTGCCCGAGCTGTGGGTCTTGCCACGGTCGTGATCGAAGAACACGCCCGGCGAGCGGTGCAACTGGGAGACAATAACGCGCTCGGTACCGTTGATGATAAAGGTACCGTTCTCGGTCATCAGGGGGATTTCCCCCATGTAGACTTCCTGTTCCTTGATGTCCTTGATGGCCTTGTTCGACGATTCTTTGTCGAAAATGATCAGGCGCACCTTGACTCGCAGCGGAACGGCGAAAGTCACGCCACGCAGGACACATTCCTTGACATCGAACGCCGGCTCGCCCAGGCGATAGCCGACGTATTCCAGCGCTGCATTGCCGGAATAGCTAATGATCGGGAAAACGGATTTGAAGGCTGCATGCAAGCCAATGTCGCGGAACTGATCTTTGGTCGCTCCCGCCTGCAGGAATTCGCGGTACGAATCCAGCTGGATGGCCAAAAGATACGGCACGTCCATAACGTGCGGTAACTTGCTAAAGTCCTTGCGGATTCGTTTTTTCTCAGTGTATGAGTAAGCCATCAGCGTTCCCCAGCTTGGTCACCTGCTTGTTTGGCTTCTCCCGACGGGAGCAGCCAGAAAATCTTGCGAATCCCATGATTCGCACCGCTCTTACAGAGCGGTATTCCCATCATCGATGCCCGGCGAACGCCAAGCAGCTATAACGGAAAAAGGCCGGTGGCAAGAGCCACCAGCCATCAGCCTTTTGCGAGTCGCTCGGGCTGTAGACGCAAGGTCGTCGCTTACTTAAGCTCGACTTTGGCGCCTGCTTCTTCCAGAGCCTTCTTGGCTGCTTCGGCTTCTTCTTTCGAGACGCCTTCCTTGACTACGCCCGGGGCGCCGTCAACAACAGCCTTGGCTTCTTTCAGGCCCAGACCAGTCAGTTCGCGAACAGCCTTGATCACGTTGACCTTCTTGTCGCCGGTTTCGGTCAGGACGATGGTGAACTCGGTTTGCTCTTCAGCAGCAGCGGCAGCCGGACCAGCAGCAGCGACTGTGGCAGCAGCAGCGGTCACACCGAACTTCTCTTCCATTGCCTTGATCAGTTCAACAACCTGCATCACGGACATTTCGGAAACGGCGTTGATGATATCTTCGTTGGTCAGAGCCATGACTCTAGTTCCTGTATTAAGGTGACGGCCTGCGGCCATCTAATTCAAAAAGTGATTTCGAGAGAAACTGCACGCTTAAGCGGCAGCAGCTTCCTTCTGGTCGCGAACCGCCGCCAGTGTACGAGCCAACTTGCTGGTAGCGCCTTGAATGACGCTCATCAGCTGAGAAATGGCTTCGTCGTAGGTCGGCAGAGTTGCCAGCACGTCGATCTGATTGGCTGCGAGGAACTGCCCCTCGAACGCAGCGGCCTTGATCTCGAACTTGTCCTGACCCTTGGAGAACTCCTTGAAGATGCGAGCAGCAGCGCCCGGATGTTCGTTGGAGAAAGCAATAAGGGTCGGGCCTTTGAACACGTCGTTGAGCACTTCAAACTGAGTGCCATCAACAGCGCGGCGCAGCAGAGTGTTACGTACGACACGTACGTAAACGCCTGCTTCGCGGGCCTCTTTACGGAGTCCGGTCATGGCCCCCACGGTCACGCCACGGGCATCAGCCACGACAGCGGACAGGGCGGCTTTGGCAGCCTCGTTGACTTCAGCGACGATGGCCTTCTTGTCTTCGAGTTTGATTGCCACGGGTTACACTCCTGGATGTTACCGTTTCATCCGGTCGAAACCGGACTGGATTTGGTGTCTGATTCGGTACGAATCGGGAGCACCTCTGCGTAGGCTTTTGGTTTAAGGCTTTCGCCGCCTACGGTCTTGGATAGCCCCCGCCAGGCAGGGACCCCAATCTTGCAAACCGCCCCGCAAGCGAAGCGGTACTGTCTTACGCTTCCAGGGAAGCCTGATCGATGACCAGTCCCGGACCCATGGTGGTGCTCAGGGTCACGCGCTTGACATAAATACCTTTCGAGGTCGAGGGCTTAAGACGCTTAAGGTCGGAAAGCAGCGCCTCAACGTTTTGCTTCAGCTGACCAGCCTCGAAACCAACCTTACCCACGGAAGTGTGGATGATGCCGTTCTTGTCGGTACGGAAACGCACCTGACCGGCTTTGGCATTCTTGACTGCGGTAGCGACGTCCGGAGTCACGGTACCTACCTTCGGGTTCGGCATCAGACCGCGCGGCCCAAGGATCTGACCCAACTGACCAACAACGCGCATGGCGTCTGGCGACGCGATGACCACGTCATAGTTGAGGTCGCCACCTTTCATTTCGGCAGCCAGGTCATCCATACCAACGCGATCGGCGCCGGCTGCCAGCGCAGCTTCAGCGCCCGGGCCTTGAGTAAACACGGCCACACGAACAGTTTTGCCAGTGCCATTAGGCAGAACCGTTGCGCCGCGAACGACCTGATCGGATTTACGCGGGTCGACACCTAGATTGATGGCGATATCGAACGATTCAGCGAACTTAACTGCGGACACCTCTGCCAGCAATTTAGCGGCATCCTCGAACGCATACTGCTTACCGGCTTCGACTTTCTCGGCGATAGCTTTCTGGCGCTTGGTCAACTTAGCCATTACACACCCTCCACGTTCAGGCCCATGCTGCGAGCCGAACCAGCGATGGTTCGAACGGCAGCTTCCATTTCGGCAGCAGTCAGATCAGCCTGCTTGGTTTTGGCGATCTCTTCCAACTGCGCACGAGTAACGGTGCCGACCTTCTGAGTATTGGGGCGAGCGGAACCACTGGTGATGCCAGCAGCCTTTTTCAAAAGCACTGCCGCAGGAGTACTTTTGGTCTCAAAAGTGAAGCTGCGATCACTGTATACGGTGATGATCACCGGAGTCGGCAGACCGGGCTCTTGACCCTGAGTCCTGGCGTTGAACGCCTTGCAGAACTCCATAATATTGACGCCGTGCTGACCCAGAGCAGGGCCTACGGGCGGCGACGGGTTAGCCTGACCGGCCTTTACCTGAAGCTTGATGTAAGCTTGAATCTTCTTAGCCATATTCACTCCGTTACGGGTTATAACGCCTTGCGGCTCCCCATTGCTTATTTATCCCGGTGACGACAAAACCCCGCAGCCTGAAGCTGCGGGGTGTGGGATGCTTCGCTCAGTTAAACCTTCTCGACCTGACTGAACTCCAGCTCTACTGGCGTAGAGCGACCAAAGATCAGGACAGCGACCTGAATCCTGCTCTTTTCATAGTTTACTTCCTCGACCACACCGTTGAAGTCCGCAAACGGGCCATCGGCCACGCGCACCACCTCACCAGGCTCGAAGAGAGTCTTAGGCTTCGGCTTATCAGTACCATCAGCAACGCGACGAAGGATTGCCTCAGCCTCTTTATCCGTGATGGGTGCCGGCTTGTCCGCCGTACCACCAATAAAGCCCATCACGCGAGGAGTATCCTTGACGAGGTGCCAAGTACCCTCATTCATTTCCATATGAACAAGAACGTAGCCGGGGAAGAACTTGCGCTCACTCTTGCGCTTCTGCCCGTTACGCATCTCAACGACCTCTTCGGTCGGAACAAGAATCTCGCCGAACTGTTCTTCCATCCCAGCAAGCTTGACTCGCTCAACCAGAGAGCGCATGACGTGCTTCTCGTAACCCGAGTAAGCATGCACAACATACCAACGCTTAGCCACGAGACACCCTTAACCAACAACCATGGAAACCAACCAGCCGAGCAGGGAATCGAGCCCCCACAACAGCAGCGCCATAACCAGAACAACAACAACAACAATCAAGGTGGTCTGGGTAGTTTCTTGACGGGTCGGCCAAACAACCTTACGAATTTCGCCGCGCGCTTCTTTCAGCAGCACAGCAAAGGCACGCCCCCTGGACGTCTGCAGCGCAACAAATGCCGCCACTACGCCCACAGCAAGGACCGCAAGGACTCGGTAAAGAATCGGCTCAGCGGAGTAGTATTGATTGCCAACAACAGCAACAACCACCAAAGCAGCCACAACGAACCACTTCACCAGATCGAAGCGCGCATCATTGGCTTCAGCTTTGATATTCATCTGCTAGAACCTTGTAAAGACTGCCAAATTCGATATTGAAAATGGCAGGCCAGGAGGGAATCGAACCCCCAACCTGCGGTTTTGGAGACCGCCGCTCTGCCAATTGAGCTACTGGCCTAGAAAGAGTCAGGCCGACTATTATGCCGACCTGCTTCAAACAGATCAATCGTTATTCGACGATCTTGGCAACCACGCCAGCACCAACGGTACGGCCACCTTCGCGAATCGCGAAGCGCAGACCATCTTCCATTGCGATCGGCTTGATCAGGGTAACAACCATTTTCACGTTGTCGCCCGGCATTACCATCTCAACGCCTTCCGGCAGCTCGCACGAACCGGTTACGTCGGTGGTACGGAAGTAGAACTGAGGACGGTAGCCCTTGAAGAACGGGGTGTGACGACCACCTTCCTCTTTGGACAGAACGTACACTTCAGCTTCGAACTTAGTGTGCGGCTTGATGGTGCCCGGCTTGGCCAGTACCTGACCACGCTCCACGTCGTCACGCTTGGTGCCGCGCAGCAGGACGCCACAGTTCTCACCAGCACGACCTTCGTCGAGCAGCTTGCGGAACATCTCGACACCGGTACAGGTGGTCTTGGTGGTATCACGCAGACCAACGATCTCGATTTCTTCCTGGATCTTGACGATACCGCGCTCTACACGACCGGTCACAACAGTACCGCGACCAGAGATGGAGAATACGTCTTCGATCGGCATCAGGAACGGCTTGTCGATGGCACGAACCGGCTCAGGGATGTAAGTATCCAGAGTCTCGACGAGCTTCTTGACGGCAGTGGTGCCCATCTCGTTGTCGTCTTGACCGTTCAGAGCCATCAGCGCGGAGCCGATGATGATCGGGGTGTCATCGCCCGGGAAGTCATAGGTGGACAGCAGATCACGAACTTCCATCTCAACCAGCTCGAGCAGCTCAGCGTCGTCGACCATGTCGGCCTTGTTCAGGAACACGACGATGTACGGAACACCTACCTGACGGGACAGCAGGATGTGCTCGCGAGTCTGCGGCATGGGGCCGTCAGCAGCCGAGCAAACCAGGATCGCGCCGTCCATCTGAGCAGCACCGGTGATCATGTTCTTCACATAGTCAGCGTGACCCGGGCAATCAACGTGCGCGTAGTGACGAATATTGGAGTCGTACTCTACGTGAGCGGTGTTGATGGTAATACCACGAGCCTTCTCTTCCGGGGCGCTATCGATCTTGTCGAAGTCGACACGAGCGGAACCGAAAACCTCGGAGCACACGCGAGTCAGAGCTGCCGTCAGAGTGGTCTTGCCATGGTCGACGTGACCAATGGTGCCGACGTTGACGTGCGGTTTGTTACGTTCGAACTTTTCTTTAGCCATCGAGACCGTCTCCCATCGTTGAATTGAGCTAGTCACGCCACCATTAAAACAAAGGCAGATATTTACATATCTGCCTTTGTGGTTTGGAGCTCATGAGCGGATTTGAACCGCTGACCTCACCCTTACCAAGGGTGTGCTCTACCAACTGAGCTACATGAGCAAATCTAATATCGCAGCCATCAAACTTGGAGCGGGTAGCGGGAATCGAACCCGCATCATCAGCTTGGAAGGCTGAGGTTCTACCACTAAACTATACCCGCGGACGCCGAAGCCTACGCTTAAATCTGGTGGAGGGGGAAGGATTCGAACCTTCGAAGTCTATGACGTCAGATTTACAGTCTGATCCCTTTGGCCGCTCGGGAACCCCTCCAAAGTGAGGCGGCATTTTCATCACTTGCCACCCTACTGTCAAGCATTTTCTCATATAAATCTTGAGGTTAGCTTTACTGACAGCTGCTTCGCATCGGATTCTCTCAACCCTGCCGGCGAAGCGGGCGCCATTCTATGCAAACTATTCCGAAGATGCAACGCTTGTGCAGGCCATCTGCCGGTGCTGAAGCGTAGGAAAGTCCTCTTTTAGCCCTTGCAGCGTCGTGTCGTCTACCTGATGCCGGCTAGCCGTGGCAATTCTGACCCAGTATTTACGGTGCATTCTCGGTAACTCGCGAACCAGCGCCGCGTAATCCACTTCACGCAGGCGCGCCACCACACCTTCCGCAGAGTCTTTACGAGAGAAAATTCCCAGGGAGATACCATTGGCCAAATCGCCAACGGTAATGATGTAGCTGTCCACATTTCGGCTCTGCAATTCTCGCAGCTGCCTGAGGGACGCTTGCCTCGAAGCTAAGGGCGGCAGATACACCCAGTAATCTACGCTACCGATAATGTCTACATGCTGCATCTCGGACTGCACGTCTAAGCTGAGAAGGCGCTGCTCTAGAGAGGCCGCGACCGGCTCATCATCAAAGCCGCCCAGAAAGAGACACGAGTTATCGTTGGGTGCCAGGCTTGATGCCGCCCGCCGCTCGGGAGGAGAGGACTCACTCAGCAACGCTATATTCTGTTGAGGCCGATTATAAGCATCAAGCGGTGTAACCTCCTTGACTCGCACTGGGGCCTGATACTGATGCTGTACCCAAAAGAAGATATTCAACAGCACTAACAGTAGAAAGAACCAACGCATGCAAGCTTCGACCTTTTATATAACGCTAGGGGCAAGCGATCGCCAGACCACGGAAAACCAGATCCGGCACCCGCGTTACTCGGCCGCAGTTTTCAATTAGGTCCGCGTCACCTCCAGTGACGTAAACGGCAAAGTCGTCGCCCAGATAATCGCGCGCCTGCAATATCTGGACGCTGACGAAGCTACGTAACATCATCAAGCAACCCCGTTCAACGGCTTCCGCCGTCGAGCGCCCTGGCGCAGTTTCATAATCCGATGCAGCTACCTGCTCAATGTTGTAACTGATACGTCGCGTATGAGTATGCAATTGCTGCCGAAGCAAGGATATGCCAGGACAAATATAACCTCCGAGATGGACCCCGCTGGCATCCACCAGATCGGCCGTGACAGCAGTACCCAGGTCGAGCACAAGCAGCGCACCACGGGAAAGCTGAAAAGCACCGACTATAGCCAGCCAACGATCCATCCCCAACCGCTCATAATCCCGGTAGCCATTGATCACTCCGGCGAGCTCTTTTGCCGGCGCGGCGCGCATGACCTCCACAGCTAACTTTTCAGAGAGTCGCGAGCAAAGCTTCATCGTCTCGTCATCACCACGGACGCTTGCCACTCTCGCACGCGAGACCCGCAGTACCGTAAGGCCTGCCAGCTCACCAAGCAACTCGTCGACAGAAACGGAAGCTCCCTGCGCAACGATCAGCGCCGAACCGAGACCTAATACCCGCCATTTGATCAAGCTGTTACCGCAATCCAGCTCAAGAATCATGGATCCAGCCTCAAGCTTAGCTCCCCACCACTAAACGAATGCTCACAGCCGTCCAGCGTCATTCTGAGCCCACCCTGAAGATCTACCCCGATCACCACGCCAGAGTATTCAGACGACCCAGTACTCAGCGTGCAATTGCGTCCCTGCCAGATATGGCTAGCCTCCCACTCGGCCCTCAACGCAGAAAACCCCTCGTCGAAATGCCGCTCCAGATACTGCTTTAGTGTTTCCGTCAGTGCCAGAAGCAACTCGTTGCGATCAACCATTCCAACCTGCTCTTTGATGGAGGTCCAAAGCTGGTCTATACCTTCAGCGCTAACCATATTGACGTTGACCCCAACACCAATGACCACATGACATAAATCCGCCGGATCACCGGTAAGCTCCAACAAAATCCCGGCGATTTTGCGACCGTCAACATAGACATCATTCGGCCATTTCAGCCCGGCTTCTACGCCTAGTCGACGCAGTGTTTGCATCACCGCCAACCCCACCACGAGACTCATGCCGGCCAGCTGCTTAGTGCCACCACCAACCTTGAGAGCAAAACTGCAATACAAGTTTTGCCCGAAGGGGCTAATCCAAGTACGCCCCCGCCGCCCTCGTCCCGAGGTCTGAGCCTCAGCGACCACGATAAATGGCTCACCGCCCTTATCAGGCAAGAGGCGTAGCGCCTCAGCATTCGTGGAGTCAATCGTGTCGTAAAGATTTAACGACCAGCCGTATTGCTTCAACCGCGGCTCAAGCTTTGCGTGTTCAAACAGAGATAGAGGCTCGGCGAGACGGTAACCGCGCCCCGGAACCCTATAAAGCGGCAGGCCCGTTTCGCTCTGAATTCGCTGCAGGTGCTTCCAGACAGCGCTTCGACTGACACCAAGCGCCAGACCCAACTCTCGCCCGGAATGAAAACGCCCATCTTGGAGTAACCTCAACAGCCTGTTCATGCCACCCCCAACAAAAAGAGGCCCGAATAATAGCGATACCGGTGGCAAGTGCCTACAGCAGCTTTCAAGTGTGCAAAAGCAAACCCCCGACCGGATTTCTCCGATCGGGGGTTTGGGATAAGAGCTTGACGATGACCTACTCTCACATG
>NZ_JBEOPU010000010.1:0-201584 GCF_040310405.1 Pseudomonas sp. E45-MNA-CIBAN-0222 | reverse complement strand
AAGCGGTATTTGCAACGGACGGCGGGATAAGTCCGTCCGAAAGGCGGGGCTGGCCCGCTAATCAGCAAAATCAGGGTAGAAATCGGCCCAAGAAACGCAGAATAAGGCCGGTAGGTTGAAAAAACCGGGTTGAAAAAGGGGGACGGTGAGAATTGGCTAATTGTTCAGCGTCTCCCTAGTTGTGTCAGGCGCCGGTTTCAGCACTGCTGAAGTTCTGCTTTAACCGTTATTTTAATAAAACGCAAGAACTTGCGCTGGCGTTCGATATGCTATAGAGCGAAAGTATCCGCTTCTACAACAAACCTCCTGACTTTCTCGAATTCGCATCTGACGGAAGTTCGTCATTCCTGTCGGCGATAGTTCTGATAGGGCGCGCCTGGTTCGATTTTTCGGCTTGTCTTATGTGCCTGCGGCGTGTCTAGCACTCGGGTTGCAGGAAGTTCCGTTGACTTAAAATATTAATAAAACAGCAAGCGCTCTGTAATGCGGGGCTCCCATACTCCGCTTCGATCAAACCAACCAAGCTTACGTCACTTGTAAACGGCGTTGATTAAATCCCAATGGAGCTCTGGAGCTTTCTGATGAAGAAGAAGTTGATTGCGGTTGTTGTGAGTGCTGCGGCCGTAATGCCTGTTCTGGCTGCGGCAGACGTCAATATCTACGGTCGTGTGCATGTTTCCACCGACTTCCTGGACGATGGTGCCGACTACTCCGAGACCAATATTTCAAGTAACGCTTCGCGCCTGGGTTTCAAGGGTGATCATCAGATCAATCCTGACCTGAAAGCATTCTTCCAGGTGGAGCAGCAGATCAACTTCACTACCGGTAGCGAAGATTCTGACAGTACCAACTTCGCCACTCGCGATACATTCGTAGGTTTGGCAGGTGATTTTGGCTCCGTACAGCTGGGACGTTTCGATAGTCCTTTCAAAGTGGCGCGCGGTCCGGCCAACCTCTTCGGTGATCAGGTCGGTGACATGCGCAACCTGACTCGTGTTGGCAATGCCCGATTCGACGAGCGATATGACAACACAGTTCAGTACACCACACCGAGTTTTGGCGGCTTCAACGCAGTGCTCGCCTATTCCGTACATGAAGGGCAGTGGGTCGAAGAAAACGAAGATTCCGACGGCATCAGCGTTGCGCTGAACTACGTTGGTGGTCCGCTCGAGGCATCCCTGGCGTATGAAACCGTGGAGGAAGACACCTCCCGTGGCGAGCGTGATGGCATTCGTGCTGCCGCTGCCTACAAGTTGACCGACGAATTCAAACTCGTCGGCTTCTATCAGACCGTCGACTACGATGGCTTCGAAGGTACCTCCGCAGCCCTGCGTGACCAGCTCTCTTCGAAGACCTATGGTCTGGGTGGCGAATTCAAGGTTGCCTCCAATACAGCTCTGAAGGCCATGTGGATGACTCGGGACTCCGATGCATCCAACTATGACGCCGACATGTGGGTAGTTGGTGTAGAGCACAAGTTGGACAAGGCTGTTCGCGTATATGCCAACTACGCTGTCGTTGATAATGACGACAATGTTGCGCTGACCCCATGGAGCCAGGCTCGCTCCGCCAATCCGACTGGTCAGTCGATCAACAATAACGTGAACGAAGCCCTTGGCGAAAAAGCGTCGGGTCTGTCCGTTGGTCTGCGTTACGACTTCTGATCTCCTAAAGGGATTGGAAATATCAAGCCGGGATGCTCGACTTAGAGTGTCCCGGCTTTTTTGTAATTAAAGTGAAATATTACACTTCTACTGTGGCTCTCCACCTGTGGTTATTGCAGGGTCGTCTGCTCTGGTGGATGACCAGCAAGCCCGCTTATTCTGTTCAAGGAGTCTCCATGCGTCGTATTTTCTGGGTTGCCGTTGTCGGCCTGTTATCGGGTTGTGCACAACAGTCCCACGTGAAGTTGTACCCCGGCTCCGAGCTGCCAAAGGCGCAAGTAGTGGTGGTAGAAGTACCCGACACGCTTGAAGTGATGAGTATCAATGGCCAAGAGCTGCCTTTGGCCAATTCGAGTTTCGGCACGAAGAACAAAACGCTGCATCTGCAGCCCGGTAAATATCGTATCAATGCCTACTACAAGAACGGCTTTGATATCGGCGGTGGCCTGAGCCACGAAATCGTCCGCACGCGCGGAGCGGTGTACAGCCTGGATGGTCGTGCTGGTGACGTCTGGAAGCTGGAATACAACGAGCCGGCCAACTTGCAAGAAGCTCGCGCGATGAAGGACACTTTCGCCGGCTGGTCGAAGAACCAGCTCACCGGCGAACGCATCGAGACGACAGTCGGAGCAGAACCGACTTCCGCTGTGAACCAGCTTCTGGGCGGTAACTCCAGCGCGGTTGCGCAGACCACTGTCGAGCCGCTCGATAGCGCGCAGACCCACTCGAATGTTGGCGTACCTGTCCCATCTCGAGCAGCACCGTCCCAGACCTTGCCTCACAGCGACGCGACGCTCAACACACTGCAGCAATTGTGGCTGATGCTAAGCCCGGAAAGCCGTAAGGCATTCCTCGACTGGACTCAGCAGTAAGCCGAGTGCGTGCATTTGCACTTACAGAGCAGGTTCGCAGGTAACCCGTCTGAAACGTGCATCCGGTAAATTCCCGTGTGTATGCTCCTTTGCCCCGTCGCTTGACGGGGTTTTTTATGCGCTTTTTTTCATAGCGCAGGTGAGCCAGACTGGTCGGCATGCACATTCAGACCATTTCCAGAATCGCCGAGCTTGCTCCTGCTGCATGGGATGCATTGCTGTCCGACACTCAGCCTTTTGTCCGCCACGCCTTCTTATCCGCCCTGGAAGACAGCGGCAGTGTGGGAGGGCGCAGCGGCTGGCAGCCAGCGCATTTGGTCCTACGCGACCCGCACGGCGAATTGCGCGCAGCACTTCCGCTGTACCGCAAGAGCCACTCGTACGGTGAGTATGTTTTCGACTGGGCCTGGGCTGACGCATGCCAGCGCGCCGGTATCGGTTATTACCCGAAGTTGCTCTGTGCAGTGCCGTTCACGCCAGTCGCCGGTGGTCGCCTGCTGGGCGACGCGGAAGGAGCGGGCCTCTTGATCGATGCGCTCACCGAGGGACTGGATCGAAACGAAACGTCTGGATTGCACATCAACTTCACCGAGCCTGCCGCCGACCGTCTTGTCGCAGGCCGGGAAGGCTGGCTGGAACGCATCGGCTGTCAGTTTCACTGGCACAACCGCGGCTATCGTGATTTTCAGGACTTCCTCGATGCGCTGACGTCGCGCAAACGCAAGCAGATGCGCAAGGAGCGAGAGCAGGTCACGGCTCAAGGCATCTCGTTCGAATGGCGAGAAGGGCACGAGCTCAGCGAGGCGGAATGGGATTTCGTGTATGCCTGTTACGCCAATACTTACCACGTACGCGGCCAGACGCCGTACCTCACGCGTATTTTCTTCAGCCTGCTGGCCGAGCGCATGCCAGAGGCGATCCGCGTCGTATTGGCTGTTCAGGGCGTAAGGCCTGTCGCCATGGCGTTCAGCCTGTGTGACGAACATGCGCTATATGGTCGCTACTGGGGTTGCCTAGCCGAATTTGATCGCTTGCACTTCGAAACCTGCTTTTATCAGGGTATCGAGTACGTGATAGCAAACCGGCAGCAGCGCTTCGATGCCGGCGCCCAGGGCGAGCACAAGCTTGTCAGAGGCTTCGAGCCAGTAATCACCCGCTCCTGGCATTACCTTCAACACCCTGGCTTGCGCTCAGCTGTCGCGCAATTTCTCGAGCAGGAGCAGGCGGGTGTACGGGCCTACGCCGAATCGGCCTGGCAGGCGCTGCCCTATCGGCACGCCGGCAACTGATGGGGCGTCTCGATCAGTGGGACGCGGCGCTGTTCTCTTCGTGGATATGCAGCATGCGCTCGAGCCTGCTGCGCAGCTCTGGATCCTCGCAACCGGGCAGGTATTCGCGCAACTTGCGGATGACCCATTGCTGGCCTTTGTCGACGAAGGGCAGGCGCTCGTCCAGCGACTCGATAGCCATGGCCTTGCCGTAGAAGGCTCCGGTGTCCTTGTTGGGTTCCAGGCCCAGGTGCTGCAGGCAGTTGAGCAGCAGCTTGCAGCTCTCGATCTCCCCTTGGCGGACCTGCTCGAGCAGCTGCCGTTGTTCCGGTGTGCACGGCTGTTGTAGCGACTCACCGGCAACCTTGGCGCCCGCGCGTTCAGCGCTGAGTAGATCCTGCAGCAGCTGGGCTTGGCCTTCCGGTGTGTTCAGCGGGCTTTGCGGGGTGGTCATGTCGCGATCTCCTGTTGGTTGAGGGGTTCGCAAAGGCGACGCCTTGTACGGGCCGCCATAAAAGAGAAGGGCCGGCGAGCCGGCCCCTGGGGGATCAAAGCTTCTTCGCGGTGATGATTTTCACCGGGGTCAGCGGTACGTTCTGCATCGTGGCGCGGTTGCCCGTGGGTACCTGGGCGATCTGGTCGACCACGTCCATGCCGCGTACGACCTTGGCGAACACCGCGTAGCCGAAGTCGCGGCCACCGTGATCGAGGAAATCGTTGTCACGATGGTTGATGAAGAACTGGCTGGTAGCCGAATTCACGTTCTGGGTCCGGGCCATCGCCACGGTACCACGCACGTTGTGCAGGCCATTGTCGGCCTCGTTCTTGATCGGGGCCTTGGTCGGTTTCTGGTTCAAGCCTTCGCCGAAGCCGCCGCCCTGGACCATGAAGCCCGGAATAACACGGTGGAAGACGGTGCCGTCATAGAAACCGCTGTCTACGTAACCGAGAAAGTTCTCGACGCTAATCGGTGCCTTTTCCGCTTCGAGCTCCAGTTCGATCTCACCCAGGCTGGTGTTCAACAGCACGCGGGGATTTTCAGCGGCAAGCAGGTTGCCGGCCAGCAGTAGGGAGCAGGCGGCGAGGGCGATGCGTTTCAACATGATTTCTTTCCTGATGTTGTGGGTGCGGTCAGCCGGCCAGTGTAGTGGCCTGCCCGGCATCGTACGTCTTGATCAGCTCGATGAGAATCCGGATAGCCGGACCAAGTGGTCGATCATGGTTAGTGTAGAGATAGAACAGTGGCCGGCGAATGCTGCCTTGGACGAGCGGCAACGGCTTGAGAATGCCTTCGGCCAGCTCTCGCTCGATCAGGTGTTTCGGCAGCCAGGCGAAGCCCAGCCCGCTGCTGACGAAGGCCACCGACGTCGCCAGGCTGCCTACCGTCCAGCGCTGCTCAGCACCGAGCCAACCGGCATCACGGGGTTGGCGCAGACCGGTATCGCGCACCACGATCTGCATCTGGGTCTGCAGATCCTGCACGCTGAGCTTGCGCCCCAGCTGATGGAGGGGATGGTTGGCGTGCGCCACGGCGACGAACTCCACGGTGCTGAGCTCGCTGCCCAGGTAACCGGTGATGTCCAGGCCGCTGATCGCCAGGTCCGCGGTGCCGTCCTTCAACACTTCCTCTACTCCGGACAGCACCTCCTCGCGCAGTCGGATCCTGCAACCGCGGCTTTTCGGCATGAACTCGCTGAGTGCCTGGATAAGCTTGGCGCTGGGATAGGCTGCATCCACCACCAATCGCACCTCCGCTTCCCAGCCTTGCTCCATGTGGTGTGCCAGGTCTTCCAGCTGGCTGGCTTGAGTGACCAGCTGCCGGGAGCGGCGCAGCAGCACCTCGCCCGCTTCGGTCAACACGGCCTTGCGGCCATCAATGCGTAGCAACGGCACGCCGAGCTGCTCTTGCATTCGCGCTACCGTATAGCTAACCGAGGACTGTGACCGATGCATTGCTTCGGCCGCCTGGGCGAAGCCGCCGTGATCGATGACCGCCTGCAGGGTGCGCCACTGATCGAGGGTCACACGGGGCACTTTCATTCCTTCGGTTCCTTATAAGGTCTATTAACGTTGCGGCCCGAACTGCGGTGCTGCGCCAAAAGGCGTCAAATCGGGATGGCGCTTTGCACACTCGACGCAGGCAACGGTGCACCCTTGCCTAGTCCCGCAGTTCCGTATGGCGCCGCTTGCTGCGCACTCCTTCGAGTCGGATGCACCTGTAAGCGGAGCTTCAACAGACCTTGTCGAGGTCTGTTACGCTGGCCTATCTGTCGACGAGCCCAGCCAAATGAAAACAATCAGTTACCTGCTCTTTGCTCTGTTACCGCTTGCTGCCACTGCGGCTACCTATCCGGTGGATATTGATCAGCAGCTCAATGGTGCAGAGATAACCGTCACCCCCCAGACTATCGATCGCGACCTCGCCGGGCTCTTGCTGCTCAATTACGGAGAGACGGCGGCCGTGTGTACAGCAGTTTTCCAGAATGGCCCGGAAGCGCCACGCACGCGCCGTACGGAGTTGCAGCCCGGTGAGCGCAAGGCAATGACCTCTAAGTTCAAGCGTGATGTGATCCGCCTGCGGATCAAGCTCACCTGCGAGCCTCGATAGCCCGCGACCAGGCCGCCGCCAAAGCTGAGCCCGGGCGGCGCGCCATGGCGCATCAATCCAGCACGTTTTCCAGAATCTCGTAGACGATACCGGTAGCGATAGCGACCAGAATCACGTCGCGGCCCAGCTGTTTCCATTCATAACCATCGTACCGAGGCAAATGCCCCAGCAGGCGGTTATCGATTTTTTTGGCGATGCCCGGCGGCAGCGGTTTGCCACGCGCCAGGTTCTTCTGGATGCCCGGAGGCAGGGAAGAGGCCGGCGCCAGCAAGTCGCGATGATCACGCAGGGTGATGCGAACCGCGCCGAGATCGATCGAGGGCCCGTGATGGCGATAATCCTGCAGTGCGCGTCCATTCCCATTGTCGCGATCGGGCTTGCCCTTGCCTGGATGCTCTCTGTCCGGCTGCGCCACACCGGTAGTGGCATGCAGCGCTAAGGAAAGCGCGCCGGCTAGCAATGCTATCCGCTTGGTCGAGATCATGCGTACCTCCTGGCATTAAGCCGCTACGCTTTTGTCAGCTTAGCCTGTGTTTCCAACGTAAAACATGCCGGCCGTTACAGAACGCGCCTTTGCCCCGCAGACGGGTTAACCTATGTCATCGTTTTTTTTCCTCCGAGGTAGCTCCCTTGTTTGACCAATTCGCCCTGCACGAACGCCTGCTCAAGGCCGTCGCCGAACTTAAATTCGTCGAGCCGACCCCGGTGCAGGTGGCGGCGATCCCTCCGGCACTGGAAGGGCGCGACCTACGGGTGACGGCGCAGACCGGCAGTGGCAAGACGGCTGCCTTCGTGCTGCCGATGCTCAACCGGCTGATCGGTGATGCGGTGGTCCGAACCGATGTTCGTGCGCTGATTCTGCTGCCGACCCGCGAGCTGGCCCAGCAGACGCTCAAGGAAGTAGAACGTTTCTCGCAGTTCACCTTCATCAAGTCAGCGATGATCACCGGTGGCGAGGACTTCAAGGTTCAGGCGGCCATCATGCGCAAGGTGCCGGACATCCTCATTGGCACGCCGGGGCGGATGATCGAGCATCTCAACGCCGGCACGCTGATTCTCAAGGACGTCGAGCTGCTGATTCTCGACGAAGCCGATCGCATGCTCGACATGGGATTTGCCGACGACGTACAGCGCCTGGTGAACGAGTGCGCGAAGCGTCAGCAGACCCTGTTGTTTTCTGCAACCAGCGGTGGCACGGCGTTGCGGGAGATGACCGCCAGCGTGTTGCGCGATCCGCTGCACCTGCAGCTCAACCGGGTCAGCGAACTCAACGAGGGTACCCGTCAGCAGATCATCACCGCCGAAAACACCGAGCATAAGGAAAAGCTGGTGCACTGGCTGTTGGCCAACGAGACCTATAAGAAGGCCGTGATCTTCACCAATACGCGGGTGCAGGCCGATCGACTCTATGGAAGATTGGTCGCTGAAGGCGTGAAGGCCTACGTGCTGCACGGTGACAAGGACCAGAAAGATCGCAAGCAGGCCATCGACAGAGTCAAGGAGGGCGGCGTCAAAGTGCTCGTGGCCACTGACGTGGCGGCGCGTGGGC
This sequence comes from Pseudomonas sp. E45-MNA-CIBAN-0222, assembly GCF_040310405.1. Taxonomy (NCBI): domain Bacteria; kingdom Pseudomonadati; phylum Pseudomonadota; class Gammaproteobacteria; order Pseudomonadales; family Pseudomonadaceae; genus Pseudomonas; species Pseudomonas sp. E45-MNA-CIBAN-0222. The sequence continues at coordinate 193,623 of NZ_JBEOPU010000010.1, read as the reverse complement.
TGGATATCGAAGGCCTGGATCTGGTGATCAACTTCGATATGCCGCGTTCCGGCGATGAGTATGTGCACCGCATCGGTCGTACCGGGCGCGCCGGCGCCGAGGGGCTGGCGATCTCGCTGATCTGCCACAACGACTGGAACCTGATGTCGAGCATCGAGCGCTACCTCAAGCAGCGCTTCGAGCATCGGGTGGTCAAGGGCCTGAAGGGCAGCTACATGGGGCCGAAGAACCTCAAGGCTTCGGGTAAGGCGGCCGGCCCGAAGAAGAAAAAGGACGACAAGAAGAAAGATGACAAGAAGAAGACCAAGCCCACCGCCAAGCGTCCGAAGAACGCCAAGCGAGAGCAACCGTCAGCGGTAGTCAGTCAGGACGGCATGGCGCCGCTCAAGCGCAAGAAGCCGACGGCGGAGTAACCGTCGGCTGGTCGGGGCCTAGCGCTGCGCGTCGGCCGGCGGAATGTCGGCCTCACGTTCGGCTTCCTCGATCTGCTTCAAGCGCTTGTCGTAGGCCTCGCATTCGTCGCCCAACTGGTCGGCGGTGCGCTTGGCCTGCATCTGCTGGATCTCTTCGTTGATCTCCTTGGCGCGTTCTGGATTGCTCTGAGTGAGCTGGTTGACGCGCTCAGCCAATTGCTCGGCCTTGGCGTTCACCTCATCTGGAGTGCAAGCCGCATGCACGGCAGGGCTCGCGAGCAGGGCGGCGGTCAGGGTAATCGTCAGTATTTTCATGGCTCGATCCTCTTTTAATCGTTCTGAACGGTGGATCGCTTTCGAGCCGCTTTAGTTCAGCGCGAACCCCGTGGCACCAGAGGCGGTCGGTATGTACAAGCGCCTCGTTTCTGGGGCGAACACTTGTCACGGGAGAACGGCCATGAGCTACAACTGGGATCTGATCCAGCGTCTGCTGCATGAAGTCCAGACCAGCGCCAACGACAGCTTCAAGCCGCGTCGCTATGCCGAAGAGCATGCTGCGCAGTTGGAAAGTGACGGCCAACCGATGCCGAATCTGGATAGCCTGCGCGCCGAAGCTGCCGACTATGAAAGCCTGTTGTTCGAAGGTGGATTTATCGTCACTCGCCCAGAAGAGCAGGGTGGCAACGGCGAGAACTTCGTTCTGACCGAGCGTGGTTCGCGCTTGCTAGCGATGCTGGATGACCCCCAGGGCGACAGCCATCGTCAGCGCCTGGCAGACAAGGGTGAAGCAGCCCTGGTGCCGGAAGTGTTCGATGAGCTGGCCAGCGGTCATTCCTGACTCTGCCAGCTATAGGCGAAAGCCGTCGACGATATAGCCGGCAAGCGTTTCGCTGACCGGCGAGTGCTGCTGCGGATTGCGTAGCAGCACGATACTGCTTTGCGGCAGGCGGGGCAGGCCTTCTGCCTCGCCAAGTATCTGTAATTCCGCGGGTATCAGGCTCTGCAACTGAGCGGTCAAGGCCAGTCCCGCGCCCAACACGGCCATGATCGCCGAGAGACTCGGGCTCGTGTAGGCGACTCGATACTCGATCTCCCGTGCGTCCAGCGCATTGCAAACCCAGGCGCGACAGAAGCAATCGGTGTTGAAGGTGGCCAGCGGCAAGGGGCGGTGCTCTTGCAGGTTGAACCCCGGAGCCGCTGCCCAGACGATATGCTCCTGGCGCAGTAGCTGACCGATTTCGGTGCCTGGTTCGCGGGTGACGATGCTCAAGTCGAGATCGCGTCGCTGCAGCAGCTGGCTCGATGGCTCGCAATGCACCTCGACTTGGACCAGCGGAAAGGCCTGGGCAAAACGTGCGAGGATGCCGGGCAAAAAACGCATGACATAGTCGTCCGGCGTGCCGATTCGTACGGCACCGACCATGTGCGGTTGGCGCAGAGTGGTCATGACTTCGCCATGCAGCTTCAGTATTCGACGAGCAAAGCCCAAGAGTATCTGCCCCTCGGCCGTGAGCTTGACCTGCCTCCCGTTGCGTTCGAATAGCGGACGCTGCAACACGTCCTCTTCGAGACGCTTCATCTGCATGCTCACCGCCGACTGGGTGCGATTAACTGCCGCCGCCGCGCGCGTGAAACCGCCGTGATCTGCGATGGCGACGAAGCTGCGCAACAGCTCGGTATCGATATTTGGGTAGTTCGCCATTCATCAATCCTCGAGATGCAAGGCATCAGAAACATTCGTTGGATTGATGTTAAACCCAGCGCAACACTGGCGCCATTCCAACAGGAGGGTGCCGCGATGAGCACGCATAAAATCGCTTCGCAAACATTCCCACAGACGAAGGGGGCGAGGGCCTCTGCATCGCAATTGTTGTTGCGCGCCTGGCGAATGCTGCGGCGCTGGAACCAGCTGGCGCGGCAACGGCATCAGTTGGCGGGACTGAGTGACGAGATGCTCAAGGACATCGGCCGCAGTCGTGCTGATGTCGAATGGGAAGCCAGCAGGCCGTTCTGGGATGACCCGGACCGCCGCTGATCAGTGGCCCAGGACCAGCTTTTGAATGCCTAGCGAAAGACTGACGGTGACCAGCATGAGGGCGAACAGACGCTGCAGCAGGCTGCTGTTGAGGTACTGCGCCAGGCGATTGCCTGCCAGTACTCCGAATGCGCCTCCTAGCGCCAAGCCGCCGAGAAGAGGGAATGGGGGCTCGGCGTCGGTGAGATAGAGCAGAAAGCCGCCGCCGCTGACTACCGCGATCACTGCCATTGATGTGGCCATGGCACTGAGCAGCGACAGTGAGGTGAACCAGAGTAGCGCCGGAACGATGAGAAAGCCCCCGCCGACACCCATCAGTCCCGATAGCAGGCCCACACCTACCCCGATGCCCAACAGTGCCAGGTGGCGGTCCTCGGCATTTTCCTTGGCTGGCAGGTTGGCGCCGCGCCACATGCGCCAGGCCGACCACAGCACCAACAGGCAAAAGCCGATGATCAGCCAGCGTTCGGGAATGAACTGTCCCAGCCATTGGCCTGCGGCGTTGCCCGGCAGGCCGCATATGGCCAGCAACAGCACAGGACGCCAGGCGACCTGGCCCAGGCGTGCACGAGGAATGGCGCCGATCAGTGCTGACATTGCCACAGCGCCGAGGCTGACACCGATGGCGTCGCGTAATGGCAGGTGCAGGCTGAGCAGCAGGGGTAGGGCGACCAGTGAGCCGCCTGCCCCGGTGAGCCCCAGCAGCAACCCGAGAATCAGGCCGATGCCCAACGCTTCGAGGAGCAAAATATCCATCAGGCAGCGCCGATGTGCGGTGACGTCATGGTGGAAATCTTGTGCATTGCGTGCTCCATTTCAGCGCTCCGACACCCATGTTGTTTGTGCGTCTGCAACCGCTTGTGTTCCCCTGGAACACAAGCGAGGACGTGCGCTGGCATCGCGTGTCTGCAGGTGAAGTCTGCGAGCAGTCAGGGCGACAGTGCTCGACGCAGGCTGAAAGCGCCACGCAGCTCGCCTTCGCGGAAACCTCTTGCCTGATCCTGTGGATAGCGCTGCTCAAGCAGGCTCAGTAGTTCAGGCCTGATGTCCGGGCCGTGGCACCCCAGGCAGGCCGCGGCGGTGCCGATGGCCTGCATGTAGCGGTACTCGCCATCAACCACCTCGTCGCGCTTGAGCTGTGCGAGCGGTTCGCCTGCGGCGGATCGTTGAGCGAATTGCTCAAGGACGGATCGCTCCCAGGCATCCGGCGCGTTGTCCGGGTTGCGCAGCTTGAGCGCGGTGCGCCCGACCTGCCACGGGGCCTGACTGTGCTGCAGCGCGATCTCGGGAGCGAGCAGTTGGCACGCCTCGACCGCCTGGCCTGGACCGCCTTCGGCCATGGCCTGCTTGACCGTGGCGAGCAGCTGCTGCTGAAACGCAGGGATCAGGCTGGCGGCCTCGTTGCGCAGTTGGTCGGTATCGCTCGCAGGTGCGGCATGAAGGTTGAGGGTGAGCAAGCCAAGTGCGAGCAAAGATAACGATTTCATCAGGCCTCCGGAAATCAGCTGCCGCGGATCAGTTTACGCAGCAGGAAGCGATTGGGATGGCAGGCTTCGGCCACCTCTCGAGGCAGCGGCAGCGGCTCATTATCCAGCCAAGCGGCCAATAGTTCGCCGGACAGTGGCGCACTGATCATGCCGCGTGAGCCATGGGCGGTATTGACGTAAAGCCCGGTCAGCCACGGGCAGCTGGCGTGCTGAGGCTGGCGGGCATTCTTGCTGAGTGCAGCGTAGGTCTCGGCGAACGCCTGTGGCTCAGCAAGTGGCCCGATCAGTGGCAGGTAATCCGGGCTCGTGCAGCGAAATGCTACGCGACCCTGAAGTGTTTCGGTTCGCTGCGGGTCCGCCTGGAGGCGGCCATACAGGTCGCTCGATATCTGCTCGAGCATTTCCAGGTTGGCCTGGTGCTCGGCAACGCTGGGCGCATCGTCGGTCTGCTGGAAGTTGAAGCTGGCACCCAGCGTGTGCGTACCTTCTCGCGGCGGTGCGACATAGCCCTTGGCGCAGAGCACGGTGCGCAGCTGGCTGCTCTGGGTGGTCGCCGGCAGGCAGGAGATCTGCCCGCGTATGCGCTTGAGCGGTAGCCAGGCGCTCTGGCTGAAGCGCACTGCGTCCGCGGCGCCGGCCAGTATCACTACCGGCGCCTCGGCTAATACCGTTTCGCCACTCAGCACGTGCCAGCGGGAGCCGGCACGCTTTAGCTCAAGGGCTTCACGATGCTTGCGCAGCTCGATACCCGGCTGCTGCAGGAGCCAACGACATAGTGCGGGCGGGTTGGCCCAGCCGGCATCCGGATAGAACAGTCCACCATCCGGCAGCGCGACTCCAGCGAGCTCTTCAGCACGTTCCCGCGACAGCGGATGGACCAATTCGGGAGGGAACGCTGCTGCCAGTTCCGCCTGGCGTTCGCGCTCCTTGTCGTCGTAGATCACCTGCAGCACGCCGCAGGCCTGCCAGTCTTTGCCGGATTGCAGGTTGCCAAGCAGTCTGCGTGTGTAGCTGAAACCGCTGACCACCAGCCGCGATAGCGCGGTGCCGTGGGCGGAAAGTTTTAGATAGAGCACGCCTTGCGGATTGCCCGAGCCTTCCTGCGCTGCCTCTGCATGGCGCTCGAGTACCGTCACCCGCCAGCCTCGGGCAGCCAGCGATGCGGCTGTTGCGCAGCCAGCAAGCCCGGCGCCGATGACTACCGCGTGGCGCTCGGCAGGCACCCAGACTGGGCGAGCGAACCAGGGCTTGTCCGTCAGGGTGTTGCTGACCGTTCGCAGACATCCGCGCAATATTTCGCGCTTGTGCCCGTAGCCCGGCACGCGCTGCATGTCGAAGCCGACGTCTGTCAGCCCGCGTCGCACGAAGCCGGCGCTGGTGAAGGTGCCCAGGGTTGCCCCTGGCGCAGACAGTCTGGCCAGTTCGGCAAACAGCGCCGGTTGCCACATTTGCGGGTTCTTCGCTGGAGCGAATCCATCGAGGAACCAGGCGTCGACTTGCGCATCCAGGCTCGGCAGGCATTCGAGCACGTCGCCGATCAGCAGAGTCAGCACCACGCGCCCGCCGGCGAAGACGAAACGTTGATAGCCTGGATGCAGCGCGACGTACTGCTGCAGCAGCTGTTCTGCCTGCACCTGCAGTTCCGGCCACAGTGCCAGCGCGCGCTCCAGGTCGGCACGGGTCAGGGGGTGCTTTTCGACGCTGACAAAGTGCAGGCAGGCCTGCGAATCGGCGGTGCGTTCGAACAGGTGCCAGGCACAGAGGAAGTTCAGCCCCGTGCCAAAGCCGGTTTCGCCGATTACCAGATGCTGGGTGCCATGTAGAGCGGCGAAGCGCTGCGTAAGGTCGTTCTGCGCCAAGAACACATGTTCGGTTTCGGCCAAGCCGCTAGCGCGGGAGAAGTACACATCGCCGTACTGGCGTGATTGCGGCTGGCCGTTCTCGTCCCAGTCGAGGTCGGCATGCTGGAAAGCATCGGAGGCGGGTCGATCGGTCATGGTGATTCCTGAATGGGCCAGGCGGCCGGGCGTCTCGCCGACCGCCCGGTACTGCCGGTCAGCTGTCGGCGTGGGCTTGCTGTTCCAGCCGAACGATGGCTGCGTCTAGCTCGTCCAATGCGGCTTCGCTAGCCGGATGGTTCTGTTTGAGCAGCGTTTCGCTCTGCTGGCAGGCGTTGCGCAATTGAGGCACGCCGCAGTAACGGGTGGCGCCGTGCAGGCGGTGCACGCGTTCGATCAGCGCCTGACGATCACCTGCCTGACGCGCTTCACGGATCGTACGGCGGTCGCTTTCCAGCGACTGCAGCAGCATGCCAAGCATGTCATCGGCGAGATCTGCCTTGCCAGCAGCCAAACGCAGACCTTCTTCTTCGTCGAGTACTTTCAGATTGAGCTCGGGTTGCGAAGTCTGGTCGGCGGAGTGCTGCGGCTGGCTTCGCAGAGCAAGTCCGGTCCACTTCAATACCACCTGCGCCAGTTGCCGATCGCTGATGGGCTTGGTCAGGTAGTCGTCCATGCCGCTCTGCAGCAGCGAGCGTTTCTCGTTTGCCAGCGCGTGAGCGGTGAGCGCGATGATCGGCAGTGGCGTGCTGCCCTCTACATGTTCCCAGTGGCGTATGGCTTCGGTGGTCTGTCGCCCGTCCATGCCGGGCATCTGCACATCCATCAGCACCAGATCGAAGGTGTGTTGCTTGGCTGCTTCCAGCGCAGCGAGCCCGTTGTCTACCGCGACGACCTCGGCGCCCATGTCGCCGAGAAGGGTTTTCACCAGCAGCAGGTTGGCCGGGTTGTCATCCACGCAGAGTACGCGTGCCGCACGACTTGGCGCGGCTGCAGCAGGCTCGGCGTAAGCCTGGTTCGGACGCACCAGCTCCAGCAGCACGCGCTGCAGTTTGCGGGTGCAGGCCGGCTTGCCCTGCAGCTGCGTATAGCTATGAACTTCCGGCAATGTGTCGTGGTAATGCGCCTGTTCTGTAGTGGGGCAGAGCACCACGCACTTGCAGCCGAGCGCTTCGATTTCCATTAGTCGGTCGCCGAGGGCTTCAGGCTCGATTTCACGACTGGTGACGCCGAGTACGGCCAGATCAATCAGCTGGCTGCCCTGGCGCTGGGCGGAGATCGCTTCCTGCATCTGGCCGAGCGAGTCGAAGGTATGTACTTCGAGCCCAAGGCTTTCCAGCTGATGCTGCAATGCCTGACGGGCCAGCGGATGCTGTTCCAGCAGTGCAATGCGACGTCCCTGCAGGGCGGGGTGGGGCAGGTCTTCGATGTCATCACGGGCCTTGGGCAGGCTGAGGCTGATCCAGAATTCCGAGCCTTCATCGGGAATACTGTCAACGCCGATCTCACCGCCCATCTGCTCGATCAGGCGCTTGGAAATCACCAGCCCGAGGCCGGTACCACCGGGCTGGCGCGACATGGAGTTGTCTGCCTGGCTGAAGGCCTGGAACAGGGCGCGCAGATCTTGATCGGTCAGACCGATGCCGGTGTCCTGGACGCTGATGCGCAGCTGGGCGCGATCGGAGTTGTCATCCTCGACCATGGCACGCACCGCGATGGTGCCTTCATTGGTGAATTTGATGGCATTGCTGATCAGGTTGGTCAGCACCTGCTTGAGGCGCAGCGGATCGCCCACCAGCGACAGCGGCGTATCGCGGTAGACCAGGCTGACCAACTCCAGCTGTTTGCTGTGAGCCGCTGGCGCGAGAATGGTCAGAGTGTCCTCGATCAGGTCACGCAGGTTGAACGGGATGCTGTCGAGTACCAGTTTGCCGGCCTCGATCTTGGAGAAGTCGAGGATCTCGTTGATGATGCCGAGCAGGCTGTCGGCGGACTGCTCAATAGTGCCCAGGTAATCTTGCTGGCGCGGGGTAAGGTCGCTTTTCTGTAGCAGCTGGGTGAAGCCGAGGATGCCGTTGAGCGGCGTGCGAATCTCGTGGCTCATATTGGCGAGGAACTCGGATTTGATCCGGCTGGCCTCCAGGGCCTCCTTGCGCGCCAAGTCGAGTTCGATGTTCTGGATTTCGATGGTCTCCAGATTCTGCTGCACGTCCTCGGTGGCCTGGTCGATGCTTTGCTGCAGTTCCTCGCGGGCGCTGAGTAATGCCTCGGCCATGCGGTTGATGCCCGACGCCAGCTCGTCCATCTCATGGCTGCCCAGCGGCGGCAGTCGGGTTTCCAGATGGCCGTCCTTGAGTTGTGCCACGGCACCTTTGACACGCTGCAACGGCAGGCTGATAGCCCGGCTCATGCGCAGCGCCAACAGCGCGGTGATGATCAGGCCGGTGCTGACCAGAAACAGGCTGGTGAGCAGGCTGCGGTAACCGCGCAGCAGCGTGTTGTGGTGCGAGAGCTCCAGTTCCAGCCAGCCGATCAGCTTTTCGCTTGGGCCGCGAACTTCATCGGCGAGGTTCAGATGACGGCTGAGGACCGGCATCAGGATGCGCGTGTGGTCCATGCTGCTGACACGGGTCAGACCCTCCGGGTCGCCGGGCGGCGGCGGGGTCAGCATGCGTGGGCCAGCATGCACGCGCTGGGTGCGCTCAGGGTCGAGAATGGTCACGGCACGGACGTCGGCCTGATCCAGGACCTGGGTCAGAATGCGCTGCAGGCGCTTGTCATAGCCCAGATTCATGGCGGGGGCGGCTAGCGGTGCGAGCTGCTCGGCTATCAGCTGGCCACGCTCGTCGAGCTGATGGCGCATCTCGGACAGCTGCATCCAGGTGAAGTAGGCGCCGAGTACCACTGCCAGCAGGGTGCTGGGCAATAGCGTCAGCATCAATACGCGACCACGAATTCCTAGGTCTTTCAGCACAGTCCGTCCACCGATCCTGGGTTGCAGCGCGCTAGTGTAGCGGCTCGGCTCGGCGGAATCTGCACGCCAGATCAAGCCCTAGCGCGGCATCTCAGTCCAGGCCGCGAATCTCTTTGCCGTTGAAGTCGGGCAGCTTCCAGTGGAAGGTCATGGCCAGTACGCGGAACAGGAAACCGCTGCCCAGCGCCGCCAGGGTCGCCAGCGTGGTATTGATCTCCAGCCACAGCATGCCGACGTAGAACACTCCGGTGAACAGCGCTACGGTGGCGTACAGCTCGCGCTGCAGCACCATCGGTACCTGATTGCATAGGACGTCGCGCATCAGTCCGCCGAAAATGCCGGTGATCACGCCAGCCAGCACCACGATCGACGGGTGCGCACCCATGCCCATTGCTACGTCGCAACCGATCACGGTGAACGCTACCAGACCGAGGCCGTCCACCAGCAGAAACACCATGCGCAGGTGATGCAGATGGCGGGCGATGAAGCCGGTGACGATTGCTGCGCCGATGGTGAAGGTGAGGTACTCCGGATGGGCGATCCAACCGACCGGGTAGTGGCCGAGCAGCACGTCGCGTGCGGTTCCGCCGCCCAGCGCCGTCACGGTGCCGAGCAGGCAGATACCGAACAGGTCCATCCCGCGGCGCATGCCCATGATGGCGCCAGACATGGCTTCGGCCGTAATGGCAATCAGATAGATGGTGTGCAGCAATTCCACGACGACTCTCCGGGCGGGATGCGCTGCACGCCTATGGGGCGCTGCAGCAAAGGGTGCGCGATTATGGAGCAATATTGGCTAAATTTGTCGTGGCTAAGTATTTTTAGGCCATGCAAACATTTTCTTAATCGGAAGGCCGCATGAATCTCGATCCGAAGCAGACCGAAGCATTTCGAACGGTGATCCGTACTGGTAGCTTCGAACAGGCTGCGCAGCGTCTGCACCTGACGCCACCGGCGATTTCACAGCGGGTGCGCGCACTGGAGAGCGCCCTGGGCAGTGCGCTGGTCGTGCGCAGTCGACCCTGCCGGCCCACTGAAACAGGGCAGCGTCTGTTGCAGTACCTCAAGCGCGCCACATTGCTCGAAGCTGACCTGCTGGAGGACCTCGCCGAGCGCAGCGATGCGCCACTGGTGGTGGTCGCGGCGCTAAACGCCGATAGCCTGGGGACCTGGTTCTTTCCGGCGCTGGCTGAGGTGCTGATCCGCGAGCGGGTGCTGCTCGATCTCACCGTGGAGGATCAGGACCACACCTACAGCCTGTTGGAAACGGGCCTGGCGATCGGTTGCATCAGCACCGAGCCCAAGCCCATGCGCGGCTGCACGGCCAGCCCGTTGGGCAGCATGCGCTACCGACTGGTGGCGTCGAGCGAGTTCCGGCAGAAACACTTCGCGCACGGCCTGACCCGCAATGCGGCGCGCAAGGCGCCGGTGGTCGCCTATACGCGCAAGGACACGCTGCAATCGTCGTTCCTGCTGCGCCGCTTCGGACTGCCGGAGGGGGCTTATCCCTGCCATTTCGTTCCCGGTGCCGAGCCGCATTTCAGCGCGATTCGTTACGGCCTGGGTTACGGCATGGTTCCTGAACTGTTGCTGCATGATGCGCTGAGCTCGGGTGAGGTGGTCGATCTGGCAGCCGACGAACCGCTCGAGATCGCCCTGTACTGGCACACCTGGAAGGTGCAGTCGCCGCGCATGGAGCATCTTTCGCGACAGATCGTCGAGGCCGCGCCCAAGATCCTTGCGCGCCCATAGCCAGGGCGGGGGATGGGCGTGAGTGCTTCGAAGTGCTGCCGGTCGGCTGAGACGGTCTGCCCGTCGTCGAGTGTTGCCGGTATCATGGCGACCTCTTCAGATGCCGTGCGACGCCATGACTACACACTATCCGACCATTGCCGATTGCATCGGCAACACCCCGCTGGTTCGTCTGCAGCGGATGCCGGGTAAGACCAGCAACACCATTCTGGTCAAGCTCGAGGGCAATAACCCGGCCGGTTCGGTCAAGGATCGCCCGGCGCTATCGATGATCAACCGTGCCGAGCTGCGCGGCGACATCCAGCCTGGCGATACCCTGATCGAGGCGACCTCCGGCAACACCGGAATCGCCCTGGCCATGGCAGCGGCGATCAAGGGCTACCGGATGATTCTGATCATGCCGGACAACTCCAGCGCCGAACGCAAGGCGGCCATGACCGCCTACGGCGCCGAGCTGATTCTGGTGACCAAGGAGCAGGGCATGGAGGGTGCTCGCGACCTGGCGCTGCAGATGCAGGCCGAGGGTCGCGGCAAGGTTCTCGATCAGTTCGCCAACGGCGACAATCCCGAAGCCCATTACAACAGCACCGGCCCGGAACTCTGGCGGCAAACTCAGGGCAGCATTACGCATTTCGTCAGCTCCATGGGTACCACCGGGACCATCATGGGGGTTTCGCGCTACCTCAAGGAGCAGAACGCCGACGTGCAGATCGTTGGCCTGCAGCCGATGGAAGGCGCCGCCATCCCCGGCATCCGCCGTTGGCCTCAAGAGTACCTGCCGAAAATCTTCCAGGCCGAGCGCGTCGATCGGGTGATCGATATGTCGCAGCTCGAAGCCGAGCAGGTGATGCGGCGTCTGGCCCGTGAAGAAGGCATCTTCTGCGGCGTGTCGTCTGGCGGTTCCGTAGCGGCCGCATTGCGCCTTTCGCAGGAGCTGGAAAATGCGGTGATCGTGGCGATCATCTGTGATCGCGGCGATCGTTATCTATCGACTGGCGTGTATGACGCGCCTAACTGAAAGGCTCGTCAGCGGCGCGATTGTGACGCCGCGTCCGGTTAGCCACGACATTCTCAATGCACTACCGAACAGCGCAGGTTTCAGCTGATGGCCAAACGTAGCGGCGCTTTGCGCTTTCAACCCAGCGGCGGCGAGCGCAAGCCCCAGGTGCCGGTCGGCAAGAAGCAGCGCCTGAATATCGAGCGGTTGGCCAATGACGGGCGCGGCATTGCCTTCATCGAGGGGCGCACCTGGTTCGTCGAAGGCGCATTGCCTGGCGAGGAGGTCGAGGCGCGAGTGCTGGCTGCGCGCAGCCAGATCGTCGAGGCGCGCTGCGAGCGCGTGCTTCAGGCCAGTGCGCTGCGCCAGGTCGAGCCATGCCCGCATGCCCGTCTGTGCGGCGGCTGCAACCTGCAGCATGCCCTAATTGCAGATCAACTCGCCCTCAAACAGCACACGCTGAGCGAACAGCTGAGCCGTGTGGCCGGTCTGCAGCCAGAAAGCTGGGCCGAGCCGCTGGTGGGGCCGGAGTTCGGCTACCGGCGCCGCGCGCGACTGGCGGTGCGCTGGGACGTCAAGAGAAAGCGTCTGGACATCGGTTTCCGCGCCAGCGCCAGCCAGGAAATCGTCTCCATCAGCGAATGTCCGGTTCTGGTACAGCCCTTGCAGTCGCTGCTGCCGGCTTTGCTGGCGGCGTTGCGTGATCTGAGCAAGCCCCAGGCAATCGGTCACATCGAACTCTTCAGTGGCACCGCCGAGGCCGTGCTGATTCGCCACACTGCCGCCCTCCCGGAAACGGACGTGGCACGCTTGCGCAGCTTTGCCACCGCTAATGGAGCGCAGCTCTGGTGGCAGGGGGAAGGCGAGCCTCAGCCGGACGATGCGGCGGCGACCTTGGCTTACCGCCTGGATGCCTGGGGGCTGGAGTTGGCCTGGCGGCCCGGGGATTTCGTCCAGGTCAACGCGCCGGTCAATGATGCGATGGTGGCTCAGGCTCTGGAATGGCTCGGAGCAGGCAAGGACGAGTCGGTGCTCGACCTGTTCTGCGGGCTGGGCAACTTCAGCCTGCCGCTGGCTCGCACGGGGGCTTTGGTGGTGGGCGTTGAGGGCGTCGAGGCGATGGTGGCTCGGGCTCAGGAGAACGCTCAGCGCAACGGTCTGGAGCACGCGCACTTTTATCGGGCCGACTTGTCGAACCCGCTTGCCGATGCACCTTGGGCACGCAACGGGTTCATCGCGGTGCTGCTCGATCCGCCGCGCGACGGCGCGCTGGAAATCGTTCGACAAATGTCGAAGCTCAAGGCCCGGCGGGTGGTCTATGTTTCATGCAATCCGGCCACCCTTGCGCGCGATGCACGCGAGCTGGCCAATCAGGGGTACCGCCTGAGGCGTGCCGGGGTGCTGGATATGTTCCCGCAAACGGCCCATGTCGAAGCCATGGCGCTGTTCGAGCGGAGTTAGCGCTCGATGCTGCATTCTTGACAGGCGAATTGCCTGTGGTTCAACCGACCGGCACACAGAATGCCGGCGTTTATGGCGCAGCTGCTGCGCAGAAGGGAAGGTTAGATGGTACAGGTCAGAGCGCTTCAGCCGATCAATACGGACGGCAGTATCAACCTGGATGGCTGGCTCGATCATGTGTTGGGGATGGACCCGGCACTCGACCGCGCGGCCCTGAAGGAAGCCTGTGAGTTCGCCCGTGAGGCGGAGCAGCAGGCCAACGCGGCGCAAAATCTCTGGAGTGAGGGGACTTCCAGCTACCAGATCGGTCTCGAGATCGCGGAGATACTCGCCGACCTCAAGCTCGACCAGGACAGCCTGGTTGCCGCGGTCATCTACCGCGGCGTGCGCGAAGGCAAGATCCAGCTGCCGGATGTGCACCAGCGCTTCGGCTCGGTAGTGGCCAAGTTGATCGAAGGCGTGCTGCGCATGGCCGCGATCAGCGCCAGTCTCAATCCTCGCGAATCTCTCGTACTCGGCTCCCAGGCGCAGGTGGAGAACCTGCGCAAGATGCTGGTGGCGATGGTCGATGACGTGCGCGTTGCGCTGATCAAGCTCGCCGAGCGCACCTGTGCCATACGTGCGGTCAAGCTGACCGACGACGAGAAGCGCCAGCGCGTTGCCCGCGAAGTTTTCGATATCTACGCGCCGCTGGCCCATCGTCTGGGCATCGGCCACATCAAGTGGGAGCTGGAGGACTTGTCCTTCCGCTATCTCGAGCCCGAACAGTACAAGCAGATCGCCCAGCTCTTGCACGAGCGTCGACTCGACCGCGAACAGTACATCCAGAACGTCGTGCAGCAGCTCAAGGATGAACTGACCGCAACAGGCATCCAGCCCGATATCGACGGGCGCGCCAAGCACATCTATTCGATCTGGCGAAAAATGCAGAAGAAGGGTCTGCAGTTCAGCCAGATCTACGACGTTCGCGCCGTGCGCGTGCTGGTGCCGGAAGTCCGCGACTGTTATACCGCGCTGGGTATCGTGCACACCTTGTGGCGGCATATTCCCAAGGAGTTCGACGACTATATCGCCAACCCGAAGGAGAACGGCTACCGCTCGCTGCACACCGCGGTGATCGGCCCGGAGGGCAAGGTGCTGGAGGTGCAGATCCGCACCCACGCCATGCACGAAGAGGCCGAGCTGGGTGTTTGCGCGCATTGGCGCTACAAGGGTACCGACGTCAATTCCGGCTCCGACCATTACGAGGAGAAAATCGCCTGGCTGCGTCAGGTGCTCGAATGGCACGAAGAACTGGGAGACATCGGCGGTCTGGCCGATCAGCTGCGGGTGGATATCGAGCCTGACCGGGTCTACGTGTTCACGCCTGACGGCCATGCCATCGATTTGCCCAAGGGTGCGACGCCGCTGGACTTCGCCTATCGCGTGCATACCGAGATCGGCCACAACTGCCGTGGCGCCAAGATCAATGGGCGCATCGTGCCGCTCAACTACAGCCTGCAGACCGGCGAGCAGGTGGAGATCATCACCAGCAAGCACGGATCGCCGAGCCGCGACTGGCTGAACCCCAACCTGGGTTACATCACCACTTCGCGCTCGCGGGCCAAGATCGTTCATTGGTTCAAGCTGCAGGCCCGCGACCAGAACGTCGCTGCTGGCAAGACGCTGCTGGAGCGCGAACTGGGACGGCTGGATTTGCCGCCGGTGGACTTCGACAAGCTGGCCGAAAAGGCCAACCTGAAGGGTGCCGAGGACATGTTCGCGGCGCTGGGAGCCGGCGATTTACGCCTCGCGCATCTGGTCAATATGGCGCAGCAACTGGTCGAGCCGGAGCGTGGCCAAGACCAGCTGGAGTTGATTCCGCGGCGCTCTGCGCCATACAAGCCGGGCAAGCGTGGGGATGTGCAGATCCAGGGCGTAGGCAATCTGCTGACGCAGATGGCCGGCTGCTGCCAGCCGCTGCCGGGCGATCCCATCGTCGGGTACATCACTCAGGGGCGCGGCGTCAGCATCCACCGCCAGGATTGTCCGTCGGTGCTACAGCTGGCCGGGCGTGAGCCGGAGCGCATCATCCAGGTCAGCTGGGGCCCGGTACCGGAGAAAACCTATCCGGTGGAAATCATGATTCGCGCCTACGACCGCGCCGGACTGCTGCGCGATATCTCGCAGATGCTGCTCAATGAGCGCATCAACGTGCTGTCGATGAACACTCGCTCGAACAAGGAAGACAGCACCGCGCAGATGACGCTGACCATCGAGATTCCCGGGCTGAACGCCCTGGGTCGCCTGCTCAGCCGCATTTCGCAGCTGCCCAATATCATCGAGGCCAAGCGCCAAAGAGCCACGTAACGCGCAGCACGGTGGAGGCGCGCCTTTTGCGCCATGGTGGATCGGTGAAGCGTCATCCACCCTACGATGCAATACGGTTTTGGGCGTTTGGCCCGCGATCGAACCGTAGGGTGGATATCGCTTTTTACATCCACTGTGATGCCATCAGCGTCCCTCACCAGCCCTCGATTCGCTGAGGAATCCTATGTACCAACTCAACGATCTCCTGCATCTGATGGCCCGGCTGCGCGACCCGCAGCATGGCTGCCCGTGGGACCTGCAGCAGAACTACGCGAGTATCGTGCCGCATACCCTTGAAGAGGCCTACGAGGTGGCCGATGCCATCGAAAGCGGCGATTTCGACCATCTGCCCGGCGAGCTGGGTGACCTGCTGTTTCAGGTCGTCTATTACAGCCAGCTGGCCAAGGAGGAGGGACGCTTCGACTTTTCCACGGTGATAGATGCCATCACCCGCAAATTGATTCGCCGCCATCCTCATGTGTTCCCTGATGGTGACTTGTACGGTTCGCCGGAGCTACCGCGCCTCGATGAAGCGGCCATCAAGCAGCGCTGGGAGGAGATCAAGGCCGAGGAGCGTGCCGAGAAAGCCGCCGCACCTGAACAGCTGTCGTTGCTCGATGATGTGCCCAGCGCGCTGCCGGCGCTTAGCCGTGCTGCCAAACTGCAGAAGCGCGCGGCGCAGGTCGGTTTCGACTGGCCCGAGGCGCTGCCGGTGGTGGACAAGGTGCGCGAGGAACTCGGCGAAGTGCTGGAGGCAATGAGCGAGAATGACCCAAAAGCCATAGCCGAGGAACTGGGCGACCTGTTGTTCGTTGTGGTCAACCTGGCGCGCCATCTCAAGGTCGACCCGGAGAACGCCTTGCGTGCAGCCAACGGCAAGTTCGAGCGACGTTTCCGCTTCATCGAGCAGGCCTTACGCGAGGCGGGGCGACCCATCGAGAGCTGCGATCTCGAGGCGCTCGACGCGCTCTGGGGCGCGGCCAAAAAAGCCGAGCGTTTGCCAGCCTGCGGTTAATGGTGCTCACCGGGGTGGATGTCGCTTTTCACATCAACCACAATGCCGCTCGGTGGGAGCGAAGCAGCATTCCACCGGTGCCCAACTTGAATTCATGACGAGACGAGCCGAAACATGAGTCTTTCCCTCCGTGATCAGCTGCTCAAAGCCGGGTTGGTCAACGAAAAGCAGGCCAAGCAGGCCGTCAAGCAGAAGCAGAAACAGCAACGCCTGGAGAAGAAGGGCCAGGTTGAGAAAGATGATTCGCAGCGTGAGGCCGCGTTGAAGGCGCAGGCCGAAAAGATCGCCCGCGATCAGGAGCTCAATCGTCAGCAGCAGCAGAAAGCTGAGCAGAAGGCCCGAACGGCCCAGATTAAGCAGCTGATCGAGACCAGCCGCCTGCCGAAGCTGACCACCGAGGATTACTACAACTTCGTCGACGACAAGAAGGTCAAGCGCCTGTCGGTCAACAAGCTGATGCGTGACAAGCTGGCCAGTGGTTCGCTGGCTATCGTTCGTCACGGCGGTGGCTACGAAGTCATCCCGAGGGACGCGGCGCTGAAGATTCAGGAGCGCGATCCGCAGCGCGTGGTGCAGCTCAACACTCGCACCGAAGAGCCGGATGCCGACGATCCGTACGCCGCGTACCAGGTTCCTGACGACCTGATGTGGTGAGGCAGCGGGGCAGGTGCTTCGGCCGACGGAAGGTTGGATAGAAATAGCCCGCCCTGGCCTCTACTGCAGACGCCCGCAACCGCGGGCGAATGCAGTGGAGGACGATATGGACGCTCAATCGAACCGCTATTCCCCTTACGTCGACAACAATGGCTGGCGCGCCGCCGGCGTTCCGGGTGATCCAGAGGAGCCGGGCGTACCCACCCAGCCGACCGAGCCTGGCGAACCCACCGTGCCGGATCAACCACCACCTGCACCGGTTGCCTGACCGCTGCACGATGGGCTCTTGGCATGGCTGCCGGTTTGCACTGGCAGCCTGCGCCATCTGCGATATGCCTTCAGACTGACCGTCAGTATCTGAGCCGACTCTCCTGTTGCAAATCACACCCATTCGACCCAGTGCGTCCGCGCGGTTGACCAATCGATGTTCTTCGGTCCTCACGTAAAGCTGCTAACTTTGATGTGAGGGAGCGAACTGCCGACGCCGGACGGGTCTAAAAACTTACAAAAACCAAAATGTGCGTTATTACGCTCAGCAGGTTTCTTTAAGGCGAGGGGCATTACATGACGACTTGGATCATTGCATACAACAAAGACGGCAATACTTCGACGCTGAAAATCGATTCAGAACACCAGCCAGATATCGATGAAGCCGTGGAACTGGTGACTCGCAAGGCAGAAGAGCTGTATCCGGATCAGGAAATCGAGCACGAGCACGAACCGGATCTGGAGGACACCCCGGCCACGCGTCTGGCCGAGCGTTACGGCATCACCATCACGGGCATATCCCAGGCCTGACGGGCACAGCGCGCGTCAGCGGCCACACCTCTCCATCCCCGATCACATAAATCTGCCAGTTGTCTTCGGCTGCCACCGTCATCGTCCCGGTGAAGTTGCCGAAGGCCGGCAGCAGGCTGAGCCGTGCCCCGATGCAGAAGCACGGCAGGCGCAGCCGCTGACGGCCGCGGCCATGCAGCTGAAAGGCTGGATGTACGTGGCCGGCGAGCACGTGATGGGTCGGGTGCGGGTCCGGCTCATGCTGCAGGGAATAGGGGCCGAACAGTAAGGGCTCGCTGACCACGTTGATATCGAGCTCGCGCGGTGGGTCGCCGGCGCGGCGGTCGTGGTTGCCCCGCACCAGCGTGATCTCCAGTTGCACATGCTGTGCGCGCCATTCGGCCAGACGGACCAGCGTGGATGGTGCACGGGACTCCGGCGCATGCAGGAAATCACCGAGAAAGATCAGCTGGCGGCAGGTATACCGTGCCAGTAGATCGTCCAGCTGCCGCAGGTTGGCGTCGGTGGTGCCATGGGGCACGGGTTGGCCCAGGCGCCGGTACGCTGCGGCTTTGCCGAAATGGATGTCCGCTATCAGCAGCGCCTGCTGCTCAGGCCAGTAGACGGCCTTTTCCGCAAGCAGCCAGAGCGTACTGCCGGCCAGTTCGATGGGCTGGTAAGAATTCATGCGAGGCATGGGGGTGGTGAGGCTGGCGTCATGGGGCGCGTTTCGGCTTCTTGATGCGCGGCGTGCCGTCCTTAGTCTGCCGCGGTTTGCGTTTAGGCGTGGTCTCACGTTCGACCATGATGCTGGCATTCGCTTCCGGCTGGTAGCCGCCGGGGCCAGCCGCCTTGTCCAGTTCGGCGACCATCCGGCGGATGCGATCGGCCAGCTTTTCCGAGGTCATGCTCTCGCGGAAACGTTCGACCATCAACGGGAACGCCAGAGGCGTGGTGCGTTTGACCTGGTGTATGTCCAGCTGTCGTTGCTGCAACCGCTTCAGTGTCTGCTGCAGCCGCTCGACCTCCAGTTCCTGGCGCAGCACTTCTTCTTCGGCCTGTGTCAGCAGCAGGTTGGCCGGGTCGTACTGGCGGAAGACGTCGAAGAACAGCCCGCTGGAAGCTTGCAGCTGACGCGCGCTTTTCTGCGCTCCGGGGTAGCCGGAAAACACCAAACCTGCGATGCGCGCGATCTCACGAAAACGGCGGCGCGCCAGTTCGCCGGCGTTGAGACTGGCGAGCACGTCGTGCAGCAGGTTGTCTTCGCTGAAAAGCGCCGGCGTCAGCCAGTGCAGCCAATCCACTTCGGTCGCCGAGAGCAGCTCGAAGCCATAGTCGTTGACCGCGATGGAAAAGCTCAGCGGCTGCCGTTGGCCCATGCGCCAGGCCAGCAGGCTGGCCAGTCCCAGATGCACGTGGCGGCCAGCGAAAGGGTAGAGGAACAGATGCCAGCCTTCACACGACTTCATCACCTCGGCCAGCAGCGTGGTTTCGCTGGGCAGCGCTGACCAGTCCATCTGCACCCGCAGCAGCGGCTCGACCAGGCGCATCTCGGCGCTGTCGAATCGGCCGCGCGAGGCCGCGCCCAATTGCTCGACCACCGCATCGGCCAGTTCGCTGGAGAGCGGCATGCGGCCACCGTTCCAGCGTGGTACGGCGGCCTTCTTACCGGTGGCCCGGCTGACGTAGGCGGTCATGTTCTCGACCCGTACCAGCTCCAGCAGGCGGCCGCCGAAGAGGAAGTTGTCGCCTGGGCGCAGGCGCGCGATGAAACCTTCCTCAATGCTGCCCAGCGAACGCCCGCTGCCGCCCTTGGCCCAGAATTTCACCGTCAGGCTGGCGTCGCTGACGATGGTGCCGATGCTCATGCGGTGCCGCAGTGCAACGCGGCGGCTCGGCACTTTCCATAGGCCGGTTTCGTCCGGCGCGACCCGCTGATAGTCCGGGTAGGCGGTCAGCGAATGCCCGCCGTGGCGGACGAAGGCCAGCGCCCATTGCCAGTGCTCGTCGCTCAATTCTCGGTACGACCAGGCCTGGCGTACCTCGGCGAACAGTTCTTCCGGCCGGAAGCCGCCGCCCAGCGCCATGCTGACCAGATGCTGCACCAATACGTCGAGTGGGCGATGCGGTGCGCTGCGGGCTTCGATACGGCGCTCCGCAATCGCGACCTGGGCGGCAGCGGCTTCTACGACTTCCACGCTATGCGTCGGCACCAGGGTGACGCGCGATGTCCGACCGGGCGCATGCCCGGAGCGTCCGGCGCGCTGCATCAGCCGCGCCACGCCCTTGGGCGAGCCGATCTGCAAAACACGCTCGACCGGCAGGAAGTCCACGCCCAGATCCAGGCTGGAGGTGCAGACCACGGTCTTCAGCGCGCCCTGCTTGAGGCCTTGTTCGACCCAATCACGGACTTCGCGGGCCAGCGAGCCGTGGTGCAGGGCGATGAGCCCGGCCCAGTCCGGACGCGCCTCAAGAAGCGCCTGATACCAGATTTCCGACTGCGAACGGGTATTGGTGAACACCAGTGTCGTCGCGGCTGAGTCGATCTGCTCGACCACCTGCGGCAGCATGCGCAGGCCGAGATGACCGGCCCAAGGAAAGCGCTCGATGCTTGGCGGCAGCAGGGTATCGACGCGCAGATCCTTTTCGACCTTGCCTTGCACCAGCCTGCCGCTGCCGGGATGCAACAGTACCTCCAGCGCATGGGGTTGGTTACCCAGAGTGGCCGAGAGGCCCCAGACGATCAGCTCCGGCATCCACTGGCGCAGGCGCGCCAATGCTAGTTGCAGTTGCACGCCGCGCTTGTTGCCCAGCAGCTCGTGCCATTCGTCCACCACCAGCATGCGCAAACCAGCAAAGGCCTGGCGCGCATCGGCGCGGGTCAGCAGCAGGGTCAGGCTTTCCGGCGTAGTGACCAGCGCGCTGGGCAACCGCCGACCCTGCCGCGCGCGCTCAGTGCTGCTGGTGTCACCGGTGCGCAGGCCGATGCTCCAATTGATGTCGAGATCGTCCAGCGGGGCTTGCAGCGCGCGGTCGGTATCGGCGGCCAGGGCGCGCATCGGGGTGATCCAGAGAACGGTCAGCGGGGCGGGTTTGTCCGATGCATCGGCGCCGTGTTTCGCGGGCGAGGTGGAAGCGAAGCGGTTGAGCGCGCCAAGCCAGACGGCGTAGGTTTTGCCGGACCCCGTCGTGGCGTGGAGCAGGCCGGACTCGCCTCGATCGATCGCTTGCCAGACCTCGCGCTGAAAGGGAAAAGGCTGCCACCCCCGACGGGCGAACCAGCGTGCGCCCAGGCGATCGGTCGTACTACTCATTTGCAGTGCGGCCGGGACGTGATGTTGGCGGGGGCAAGAAGCGCCCCGTGAGTGCGGCCGCGACGGGCGGTGTGAGCCTGCTGACGCCCAGTGGCCCGTCTTCCTCCCCTCACCCCCAACCCCTCTCCCTCAGAGAGAGGGGGGCGACTACTCAGCGGGCCTGATGTTTCGTGCGCGTCTGCTGCATCGCTCGTGGTGCGTCCCGCGTTGATGCCTCGGCTCCCAGCCGGACCGCGGTGGCTCTTTCTCCCTCTGGGATAAGGCCGGGGTGAGGGCAGGTTGAGTACGGAGTCGCGAGCGTGTCTCCTCACTTCCGGCCCAAATGACGCAGGGACAGGGAGTACACCGCCCAGCCACCTGATGCACCAGCTCGCCGCACCGCTGTAACCCTCTCTCCCTCTGGGCGAGGGCAGGGGGGAGGGCGGTTTGGGCTCGGTGGGCGCCAGGCACTGCGACTTCATCCCAGCAATTCCTTCAGCGTCTCCAGGGTGTCGGCTTCGTCCACCGGCTTATCGAGGCGCCAGCGCAGCATGCGCGGGAAGCGCACGGCGATGCCGCTCTTGTGCCGGCTGCTGGCGGCGATGCCTTCGAAGCCGAGTTCGAACACCAGCGTGGGGGTCACGCTGCGCACCGGGCCGAATTTCTCCACCGTGGTCTTGCGTACGATGGCGTCGACCTTGCGCATTTCTTCGTCGGTCAGCCCGGAGTAGGCCTTGGCGAAGGGCACCAGTTTGCGCTCGGGATCGCCCGGTTCACCGTCCCAGACGGCGAAGGTGTAGTCGGTATAGAGGCTGGCGCGGCGGCCGTGGCCGCGCTGGGCGTAGATCAGCACGGCATCGACCGAGTACGGATCGATCTTCCATTTCCACCAGACGCCGACATCCTTGGTCCGGCCGACGCCGTACTGTGCGGCCCGCGCCTTGATCATCATGCCTTCGACGCCACGTGCCCGAGAGGCTTCGCGTTGGCGCGCCAGATCGGCCCAGTCGCTGCCAGTCACCAGTGGCGAGAGCATCAGGCGCGGGTTGGGGCATTGCCCGACCACGTTTTCGAGCTGCTGCCGGCGTTCACGGTGTTCACGTTGCCGCCAGTCATCGCCCTGCCATTCCAGCAGGTCGTAGGCAAGCACTGCGACCGGGGCGTCCTGCAAGACCTTCGCAGTCAGGTTCTTGCGGCCGATACGCTGCTGCAGCAAGGCGAAGGGTTGTACCCCGAAGCGCTCGCTCACGTCGGTATCATCGGGGTTTGGCTGCTCGAAGAGTTCGGTCGCCGACTCGCCGGGCGCGTGCTTCCAGACCAGGATCTCGCCGTCGATCACCGTGCCGTCCGGCAGGCTGCTGGCCAGTTCGCAGAGCTCCGGGAAGCGCTCGCTTACCAGCTCTTCACCGCGCGACCAGATCCAGATCTGCCCGTCGCGCTTGACCAGCTGGGCGCGGATGCCGTCCCACTTCCATTCGATGAACCAGTTATCCGGCGCGCCGAGCAGGGTGTCGAACTCCTCGACCGGGGCCTGCAACGAGTGGGCGAGAAAAAACGGGTAGGGCTGGCCGCCGCGCTGGGCGTGCTCGTGCTCGGATTCCTCGGCGATCAGCGCGCGGTAGCCCTCGGCGCTGGGGCGATGCGACAGGTCGGTGTAGCCCACCAGCCGTTGCGCAACGCGCTTGGGATCGAGATCGACCAGCGAGGCTAGCGCGCGGGTGACCAGCAGCTTCGAGACGCCAACGCGAAACGCGCCGGTGATCAGCTTGATGCAGACCATCAGGCTCAGCCGATCCAGCTGTGCCCAGAGTTCCGGCAGGCGTTCGGCCAGTTCTTCCGGTGGCAGGCCGCGCAAGGGCAGCAGCTTGTCCTGCATCCACACGGCCAGCCCGTCCTCGGAGCTGTGTTCGGCGTCGGGCATCAGCAGCGAGATGGTCTCGGCCATGTCGCCGACGGCCTGGTAGCTTTCCTCGAACAGCCATTCCGGCAAGCCCGACGCCCGCATCGCGGTTTCGCGCAGCACGCGGGTCGGGACCAGCTGGCGCGGTCGGCCACCGGAGAGGAAGTAGACCGCCCAGGCGGCGTCGGCCGGATCGGCGTCACGAAAATAGTCGCGCATCGCGGCGAGCTTGGCGTTGCTCGAGGTGGTGGCGTCGAGGCGGCTGTAAAGGGTGGCGAAGGCTTTCATTTCGGCCCGCCTGTATCGGAAGAGGCGGGTTGTTCGCGAGCAAACTCGCTGCGATGGAAGCGAGGTGAAATTTCTGCGTCGGTGTTAGATGGCAGGAGGCGCAAGGCATGACTGCGGCTCATTCGGCCCCCTGCGCCACAGCGTCATCTTCGTCGCCGTATTCGGTCTCGAAGGCCTGGGCATCGAGCCCACGCATTTCACGCAGGTAGCGCACCAGGATTGGAACGGAACCGTGGGTGACCATCACTCGCTCGGCGCCGGTCTGCTCGATGGCCCAGAGCAGGCCCGGCCAGTCGGCATGATCGGAAAGCACGAAGCCGCGGTCGACACCCCGCCGTCGGCGGGTGCCGCGCAACATCATCCAGCCGCTGGCGAATGCATCGGCGTAATCACCGAAACGACGCATCCAGGTACTGCCGCCGGCGGAAGGCGGGGCGAGAATGATGGCGCTTTTCAAGCGTGGATCGCCTTTCTTCAGGTCGCCGGCATAGACGGTGGGTGGCAGATAGACACCGCCTTCGCGATAGACCTTGTTCAGTGGCTCGACGGCACCGTGGACCACGATGGTGCCGATGCTTTCATCCAGACCATGCAGAATTCGCTGTGCCTTGCCGAACGCGTAGCAGAACAGCACGCTGGCACGGCCAACCGCGGCATTCGCGCGCCACCAGTCATTGATGTCGCGAAACACTTCGGCTTGCGACGGCCATTTGTAGATCGGCAGCCCGAAGGTCGATTCAGTGATAAAGGTGTGGCAACGCACCGGCTCGAAAGGTGCGCAGGTGCCGTCTGGTTCGACTTTGTAATCACCGGAGGCAACCCAGATATCGCCCTTGTATTCCAGCCGAACCTGGGCCGAGCCGAGCACGTGACCTGCAGGGTGAAAGCTGAGCTTCACGCCGTGGTGCCGGATGGATTCGCCATAGGCCAGCGTCTGTAGCGGCATGTCGGCGGCGATTCGCGAACGCAAGATGCCCTCGCTGTCGCTGGACGCCAGGTAATGGCCCATGCCCCAACGCGCGTGGTCGCCATGGGCGTGGGTGATTACGGCTCGATCCACCGGGCGCCAGGGATCGATGTAGAAATCCCCAGGCGGGCAATACAGGCCTTCGGGGCGGGCAACGACTAGGTCCATTGATACGGGCGGCTCGAGGGGCTTGTAGGGTTGGAGCCCAGCGAGGCGCTTCGAGTTCGCCTGTCGAGCTTCGGCAGGCGGGTTTGGTGCTCAGAGCGGGTTTGGCCAGAGGTGGTTGTAGGGAGCGCGCTATTGGTGGGCTGAAGCCCACCTTAGGCTTTCCGAGGCGTGGGTAGGGTGGGCTTCAGCTCGTCGAGCGCGGCCTGTCAGTCCTGCAGTTTGAGATGCGAGGTGTCCGGTACCACTGCGGCAGTGTCGCGCGGGACTTCGCCCATGTCGCTGCCCACCGGGGCGAGGCTGAACTGGGAGAGGTCCACACGCGGGGCCTCAGGCTCGGGGTGAGCATCCTGGAGGTCAACGCCGACGGGTGCGATGCCGAAGTCCGGCGCTTGGACATCGGCGAAGGCTGCCATGTACTCGTCGCGGGGAATCACCTTGAGCGCTGCTGGGGCAGCATTCAAGCCGCGCGGCGCGGTTGCTGTACTAGAAGATGCCGGTGCCGGTGCCGGTGCCGGTGCCGGTGCTGATGGTGGGGGGGCGAGTTCGATTTCTTCGACATCGACCGGCATCGGCTTGACTTCGACCTGTGCGCCGGCGCGCTCCATCGCCTGGCGGTATTTCTCCACAGCGTCGTAGTCGAGGTTCTGCTTGATGACGATGCGCCTTCCAGAAAACAGCAGCGCGATGCGCTGGGCGTCGGCCTGGAAGAGTCTGGTGAGGTTGGCTTCTACCTGCTCGAGCCGGGCGCCGGGGAGCAGTTGGCCGGAAAAGGCGATCTCGTAGAGGCTCATGGGTGCTGCTCCTTGTGTGCCGGCTGCCAGTGATCGTGGAGACGGCTGCTGGGTGGAAACTCAATCGAGGTGGCGATGATCTGGCAAAGCGCCAAGTGCTGCACTTGCCGGTGTCACAAGTTTGCGTACTGCCGTATCCGTCAAGGCAAAGGAGCGAACAGCGCGTCGATATCCTGCTCGCCCAATTGCCAGCCACCATCACCGGCCCCTTCTAGCACGCCAGCAGCCAGTTCGGCCTTGCGCGACTGCAGCTCGCGGATGCGCTCCTCGACGGTGCCGCGGGTAATTAGACGATAGACGAAAACGGGCTTGTCCTGCCCGATACGATAAGCCCGATCGGTCGCCTGATTCTCCGCGGCAGGGTTCCACCAGGGGTCATAGTGAATCACCGTATCGGCAGCGGTCAGATTGAGTCCTGTTCCGCCTGCCTTCAGGCTGATAAGAAACAGCGGCACCTCTCCGGCCTGGAAGCGTTCGACGGGCGTGCGTCTGTCATCGGTGGCGCCGGTTAGTTTGACGTAGGCAATGCCGCGCTTGTGCAACGCTTGTTCGATAAGCGCCAGCATCGAGGTGAATTGGGAAAACAGCAGGACCCGACGCCCTTCGCTCATCAGCTCGTCGAGCATGTCCAGCAAACTGTCCAGCTTGCCCGAGGTGCTCCGGCGGGCGCCGCCTCCAGCGGGCGCACCTTTGACCAGACGTAGGTCACAGCAGACCTGGCGCAGTTTGAGCAGGGCTTCGAGGACGACCATCTGGCTGCGCGCGAGCCCTTTGCGCTCGATTTCCTCGCGTACCTTGCGATCCATCGCCTGGCGCAGTGTCTCGTAGAGCTCACGCTGGGCATCGTTCAGCTCGACCCAATGGACGAACTCGTTTTTGGCCGGCAGTTCGGTGGCCACCTGTTCCTTGGTTCGACGCAATAGGAAGGGGCGAATGCGGGCACGCAGGTGGCTAAGCCGAGCGTCGTCGCCGTGCTTCTCGATGGGGGTGCGGTAGTCCTGGGTGAAGCGCTTGGCGTCGCCGAGCCAGCCTGGCATGAGGAAGTGGAATAGCGACCATAGCTCCCCGAGGTGATTTTCCAACGGCGTGCCGGTCAGGCATAGCCGCTGTCGGGTATTGAGGTCACGCACCGCCTGAGCCGCTTTGCCGGATGGGTTCTTGATGTGCTGGGCTTCATCGAGAATCAGCACATGCAACGGTTGCTCACGCAACACAGCGATATCTCGGGTCAGCAGCGCATAGCTGGTCAGCAGCAGGTCATATTCGCCGAGTTCGCCAAAGTGCTTTTGCCGGCTGGTGCCCTTGAGCGTTAGCACGCGTAACTGTGGGGCGAAACGGCTGGCCTCGTCCTGCCAGTTGGGAATCAGGCTGGTCGGCATTACCACCAGCGCCGGGCGGTCGAGACGTCCGGCCTGTTTCTCGACAAGGATATGGGCAAGGCTCTGCAGCGTCTTGCCGAGCCCCATGTCGTCGCCGAGGATGCCGCCAGCGCCTAGTTCACGCAGTGTCTGCATCCAGGCCAGCCCGTGCAGCTGATAAGGGCGAAGCTTGCCATTCAGTCCAACCGGTGCCGGGCTTGCCGCAGCGTTGGGGTTTTGTAAGCGTGCGGCAAAGTTGCGCAGCTGCTCACCCCCTTTCCATTGCGGTGCCAGGCTATCGAGCCCTGCCAGGCGAGCACCATCTGCTTTGCTCAGACGCAGGGAGGGCCCGTCCATCGGCTCTTGTAAATAGAGCTCACCAAGCGTCGCCAGAATTGGCTTGAGGCGCGCGAAGGGCAGCGCGATCTGCAGTGGCTGTCCGTCGTGCTGGCTCAACCGGTCAAGCTGCACGCGCAGCTGATCTGCATCGTTGCGTTGGGCCACAGCACGTGGGCTGAGAAACTGTGGGTTCTGGCGAACCAGTCGCAACAGAACCGGCAGGATGCCGATGCGCTGGCCCTCGACGACGATACCCAGATCGAGGTCGAACCAGTCGTCTGCTGCGGATTCGTCGATCTGGGCGTACCAGCTGTCGATGCTCGTCAGCGCATACGCGAAGCCGGGATGAATATCGATCTGCCAGCCCTGGCGACGCAGCTCGGGCAGCTGCTCCTGAACGAATCTCAGCCAGGCTTCTTCGCCGGATAGCTGGAACATCTCGGCCGAGTCCTTCGGCAGCGCCTGGCTCTGACGCAAAGCGGGCCGGAAGCCCAGTTGCTCCAGCTGTTTGCGTAGCGCCTGTTCTGCCTGGGAATCGCGGGTGATCAGATAGAGCTCGTCGCCTTGTGGATGGCGAATGCGTTCGCTGTCGCGCTTGCCGTGAACGCGCGCCTCGCCGTAGATAAACGACAGACCGGCCCGATGCTGATACTCGCTGACCATACGCCGGTTGCCGGGCTGGTAGCTGATCGCCATATGGCTGCCCAGGCTGAGCAGCGGCACGGGTGGCAGGTTTTCGATCAGTCGCTCGTTGCGTGGAACCAGCGGAGGAGCCATCGCTCAGATCCTCGCTGCATAGGGAGCACACGGCAGCCGGCCGGCTTGAGTATCGGGTGCAGGTCGGGGCAACAAGCTCATGGTGGCTTCGGCTCGATCTACAGCCAGAGGCTGTCGTGGTCGAGATAGGTCAGCCTGCCAGGCATCAGACGAGCCCGCCGTGTCGGGCGCTGGCCGTAGTCGCTGAACCTGTTTGGCCAAAACGTCGTTCCCCAGCGCAGGGCGCCGCTTCAACGCCTGCTCAATGGAGTAGTGCTCGAACTGGCGCTCGCCTGAGTAGATGGTAAATGCCTCTTCGTTGTTGATGTTCGGTTGCAGCCGAGGCAGGTTCAGCACCTGATAACCCTGCGCCGCTCGGAATTTAGCTGCCAGGTGCTCCTGTGATAGCTGCCGCTGGGCGCTACGCCCCACCTCGCGAGCGCTATGCGCTCGGTCGTAGGACGCGTGCTGGGCGGCCTGTAGCGCCCCGGTAAATGCCGGTGGCGCGCAGTGCGCTGGCAAAAGAGCCATGCAGCGAAGCCGCATCTAAGATCCTTATTCGCTTGGCGCGAGCCGTTCAAGTAATGCTTCGAGGGTATTGAAACGCTCCTCCGGCCGCTCCATCGGAACCTGGAATTTGAACAGGGTGGCGCCTTCGAACTTGTAGCGGTTCGGCTGGCTTTGGATCAGCTTGATCAACACCATCGGATCGACCGAAGTGTCGGCCGAGAACTCGATGCGCCCGCCCTGCGGTCCGGCGTCGATCTTGGTGATGCCAAGCTTTTCCGACTGCAGCTTTAGCAGCGTCAGGCGTATCAGGTTCTTGGTCGGTTCAGGCAGTAGGCCGAAGCGGTCGATCATTTCTACCTGCAGCTCTTTCAGGCCGTCCTCATCGGCGGCATTGGCGATGCGCTTGTAGAGGATCAGGCGAGCATGCACATCCGGCAGATAGTCCTCGGGTATCAGTGCTGGCAGGCGCAGATTGATCTCCGGGCCACCGCCGAGTGGTTGCTCCAGATTCGGCTGCTCGCCCTTGCGGATGGCCTTGACCGCGCGCTCGAGCATTTCCATGTAGAGCGTGAAGCCGACTGCCTGGATCTGCCCGCTCTGGCCGTCGCCGAGCAACTCGCCGGCGCCGCGGATTTCCAGGTCGTGGGTAGCCAGGACGAAGCCGGCACCGAGGTCCTGGGCGTTGGCGATAGCTTCCAGGCGCTTCTGCGCATCGTCGGTCATGGCCTTGCGCGTCGGGGTGAGCAGGTACGCGTAGGCCTGGTGGTGGCTGCGTCCGACGCGGCCACGCAGCTGGTGCAGCTGAGCCAGACCGAACTTGTCGGCGCGCTCGATGATAATGGTGTTGGCGCTGGGTACGTCGATGCCTGTCTCGATAATGGTCGACGCCACCAGCACGTTGAAGCGCTTGTGGTAGAAGTCGCTCATGACTTGCTCGAGATCGCGTTCGCGCATCTGCCCGTGGCCGACGGCGATGCGCGCCTCCGGTACCAGCGCCTGCAGGTCGGCGGCGCATTTCTCGATGGTCTTGACGTCGTTGTGCAGGTAATAGACCTGGCCGCCACGCAGTAACTCGCGCAGCAGCGCTTCCTTGATCACGGTGTTCTGCTGCTCCATGACGAAGGTGCGGACCGAAAGTCGGCGTGCCGGCGGCGTGGCGATGATCGACAGGTCGCGCATGCCGGCGATGGACATATTCAATGTGCGCGGAATCGGCGTGGCGGTGAGTGTGAGGATATCCACCTCGCTGCGTAGCGCCTTGAGCTGCTCCTTCTGGCGTACGCCGAAACGGTGCTCTTCGTCGATGATGACCAGGCCCAGGTTGCTGAACTTGACGTCATCCTGCAGCAGCTTGTGGGTGCCGATGAGGATGTCGATCTTGCCTTCGGCCAGCTCGGCGATGGCACTCTGTACTTCCTTTGCAGACTTGAAGCGGCTCATCACTTCCACTCGCACCGGCCAGTCGGCAAAACGGTCGCGGAAGCTGTTGTAGTGCTGCTGGGCGAGCAGGGTAGTGGGGACAAGCACTCCCACCTGCCGGCCGCCATGTACAGCGATGAACGCGGCACGCATGGCGACTTCGGTCTTGCCGAAGCCGACGTCGCCGCAGACCAGGCGGTCCATGGGCTTGGCCGAGAGCAGGTCCTCCCGTACCGCGTCGATGGCGGCCTGTTGGTCCGGTGTCTCTTCGAACGGGAAGCCGCTGGCGAAGGTCTCGTAATCGACCTGCGGGTCTTTGAAGGCATAACCCTCGCGCGCGGCGCGTCGGGCATAGATATCCAGCAGTTCGGCCGCGACGTCGCGCACCTGCTCGGCAGCCTTGCGCTTGGCTTTCTGCCAGGTTTCGGAGCCGAGTCGATGCAAGGGTGCCAGCGCGTCATCGCTGCCGGTATAGCGGGCGATCAGGTGCAGGCTGGCGACCGGCACGTACAGCTTGGCGTCCTCGGCGTACTGCAGCAGCAGGAATTCCTGCGCCTGGCCTTCGATCTCCAGGGTGACCAGGCCCTGATAGCGGCCGACACCGTGGTCGATGTGCACCACCGGCGCGCCTTCTCGCAGCTCGGTGAGGTTCTTGATGACGTTCTCGCCGCCGTCACGGGTTTTCTCCCGTCGACGGCGCTGCATGACACGCTGGCCGAATAACGGGCTTTCGGCGATGAGCGCGACATTGTCCAGTTGCAGGCCTTCGTCGAGCGGGGCGATGGTGATCGCCAGGCGTTCCTTGCTGGCGAGGAATCCTCCCCAGCCTTCGACCTCTTGCGGGCGCAGCTTCAGGCGTGCGAGCAGCTCCAGCAGCACCTCGCGGCGGCCGGCAGACTCAGCTGTGAACAGCACGCGCCCTGAGTAGCTATCAAGGAACTGACGCAGCTTGCCCAACGGCTCGCTGGCCTTGGACTCGATGGCCAGCTCCGGCAGCGTTTGTGCGTTGAACCGCTCGCGGCCAATTCCGGGCTCGACGTCCTGCTGGCTGGCGACCACGCGCGGCCATAGCTTGAGCCGGGCAAAGCAGTCCTCGACCGGCATGAACAGCTCAGCTGGAGGCAGCAGCGGCCGTTCGGGATCGACGCGTCGTTCCTCGTAGCGGTTGCGCACGTCGCTCCAGAATTGTTCGGCGGCCTGTTCAATGCCGGGCAGCGAGAACACTTGCGTGTCTTCTGGCAAATAATCGAACAGCGTCGCCGTTTCTTCATAGAACAGCGGCAGGTAGTACTCGATACCTGCGGGGGTGATGCCGGTGGAAAGATCCTGGTAGATCGGGCAGCGGCGGAAGTCGACATCGAAGCGCTCGCGAAAGCGCGCACGGAAGCCGGTAACCGCTTCCTTCTTGAGTGGGAACTCGCGCGCGGGCAGCAGGCGGATCGACTCGACCTTGTCGATCGAACGCTGGTTCTCCGGATCGAAGGTGCGCAGCGTTTCGATTTCGTCATCGAACAGGTCGATGCGATAGGGCAGGGGGCTGCCCATGGGGAAGAGGTCGATCAGCGCGCCGCGTACGGCGAACTCGCCGTGCTCGTACACCGTATCCACGCAGCGGTAGCCCGCAGCCTCCAGGCGTAGGCGCATCTGCTCCACGTCGAGCTTCTGACCGACATCCAGAACCAGGCTCGAGCCGAGCAGAAAGCGCTTCGGCGCCAGTCTGTGTAGGGCTGTGGTGATCGGCACTACCAGCACGCCATGGCTCAGCTCCGGGAGCTGGTAGAGGGCGGAGATGCGCTGAGAGACGATGTCCTGATGCGGCGAGAACAGGTCGTAGGGCAGCGTTTCCCAGTCGGGGAAATGCAGCACCGGTAGCTCGGGTGCAAAGAAGGCGAGTTCTTCCTGAAGGCGTTCGGCGCTCTGGCTGTCGGCAGTGACGAGGAGCGTGAAGCGTTTGGCGTTGCTGGCTGCTTCGGCAATCGCCAGGCTCAGCGCGGCTCCTGGAAGATTGCCCCAGTGTTGCTTGCCGCTGGCGGCAGGCAAAGGGGGAAGGCGCAAGACGGACACGAGTGGGCGTGGCTCCGATGGAAAAATAGGCCGCCGGGATTGTAACTATCGAGGCGCTTGGCTGTCAGTGTTTCGTCCGCTGCAGATTGCCGGCGCTAGGGTGCGCCGTCATAATGTAGCCCCTTTTCTCAGCCCCTACATGTTGGAAGGAACTGCCCGTGACTCAGAAGCCCGACCAGTGTCTTGGTGAATGGATTGACCGCGAAGCCCTCGCCGAAGCGATGATTCCGCTGATTGGTCAGCTTTATCGCAACAACAACGTGGTGACTTCGATCTACGGCCGTGGCCTGATCAATCGTTCGGTGATCGCCATCCTAAAGGCACATCGTTTCGCGCGTCACCGTATTGCCGACGAAACCGAACTGTCTGTGCATGACACCTTCCAGATTCTCAAGACCATGAGCGAAATGAACCTAGGTGCCGCTTCGGTGGATCTGGGCAAGCTGGTGGCCAAATATAAGGAAGCGGGCAACGGTCGCAACCTGGAGCAGTTCGTAAGGGAAGAGTTGGCCGAAGTGGCTGACAAGCGTCTCGCCGCGTCCGGCCACAAGGGCACCGACGTGGTGCTGTACGGTTTCGGCCGCATTGGTCGTCTGCTGGCGCGCATCCTGGTCGAGAAAACCGGTGGCGGCGATGGCCTGCGCCTACGTGCAATCGTCGTGCGCAAGGGCGCCGACAATGATCTGGTCAAGCGCGCCAGCCTGCTGCGTCGTGATTCGGTGCATGGTCCTTTCGATGGCACCATCACCATCGACGAAGAGAACAACACCATTACCGCCAACGGCAACCTGATCCAGGTGATCTACTCCAACGATCCGGCCTCGGTGGACTACACCCAGTACGGCATCGAGAACGCGTTGCTGGTCGATAACACCGGTAAGTGGCGTGATGCCGAAGGCCTGGGGCAACACCTCAAGTGCCCGGGTGTTGCTCGTGTTGTTCTGACCGCTCCGGGCAAGGGCGAGCTGAAGAATATCGTGCATGGCATCAACCATGGCGACATCACTGCAGATGACAAGATCATCTCCGCCGCATCCTGTACCACCAACGCCATCGTGCCTGTACTCAAGGCAGTCAACGATCAGTACGGCATCGTAAACGGTCACGTTGAAACCGTTCACTCGTACACCAACGACCAGAACCTGATCGACAACTTCCACAAGGGCAGTCGTCGTGGTCGCAGTGCGGCGCTGAACATGGTCATCACCGAGACGGGTGCCGCTACTGCTGCCGCCAAGGCGCTGCCAGTGCTCAAAGGCAAGCTGACCGGTAACGCGATTCGCGTGCCGACGCCGAACGTATCCATGGCCATTCTCAATCTGAATCTGGAGAAAGCGACAGGCCGTGAGGAAATCAACGAGTACCTGCGTCAGATGGCGATGCATTCGGATCTGCAGAAGCAGATCGACTTCGTCAACTCGCAGGAAGTTGTATCCACTGATTTCGTAGGGTCTCGTCATGCCGGCGTGGTGGACGCGGAAGCGACCATCTGCAACGACAATCGTGTTGTGCTTTACGTCTGGTATGACAACGAGTTCGGCTACAGCTGTCAGGTGGTGCGCGTGATGGAAGATATGGCAGGGGTTAACCCGCCAGCCTTCCCGCGCTAAGCGTCAGCGGGCCGTAATGCAGAAACGGGAGCCTAGGCTCCCGTTTCTCGTTTTGGTGTTTTGGTTAGCCTTGAATCGGGGCAGGACTGAATCCGCCGAGCAGATGAAAAAGGAAGACATCATCCCCTGGTGCTAATTTCGTCTCTCTTGTTTCGAGTCAAAAATCCGCAATGCTTGGGTGGTCAGTCACGGGCTACGACCTCTATAATCGGGCGGATTTTTTACCTGGGTCCGCGACATGGTGTCGCGTCGTTAACCTATCGACGCGCGCAGCGCAATCCTACTTTGCGCCATGCCGCTGGGCCTGCACAAAAAGCTTTCTAAAATCAGTGGTTAGGCAAACCGATGATCAATATAAAACGAGGGCTTGATTTGCCCATAGCCGGTGCGCCGGCGCAGCGTATCGAGGCCGGAAGGCCCGTACGCAGCGTCGCCGTGGTTGGCTTCGACTATCCGACCATGAAGCCCACCATGGCTGTTCAGGTCGGTGATCGGGTTAAGCTGGGGCAGATCCTTTTTTCCGACAAGAAGTCACCTGGCGTGCATTACACCGCGCCCGGTGCGGGCGTCGTCAGTGCGGTGCATCGCGGTGAAAAGCGCGTGCTGCAGTCGGTGGTCATCGACCTCGATGGCGACGAAGAAATTACCTTCGCAACCTATTCGCCCGCTCAGCTGGATGGTTTGAGCAACGAACAGGTTCGTGAAAACCTCCAGGAATCCGGGCTGTGGACCGCGTTTCGTACGCGGCCGTTCAGCAAGGTTCCTGCAGTCGACGCGGTGCCTAACTCGATTTTCGTGACCGCGATCGATACCCATCCGTTGGCTGCCGATCCGGCGGTCATCATTGCTGAGCAGCCCGAAGCTTTTGAAGCCGGCCTGAAAGTGCTCGGCAACCTGGCCAAGGTGTTCGTTTGCAAGGCCCCGACTGCTTCGCTACCAGGCGAGGCCCTGGCCAAGGTGCAGGTCGAAACCTTCGACGGTCCGCACCCTGCGGGTCTGGCTGGCACCCATATCCATTTTCTCGACCCGGTGAGCGCCAGCAAGAGTGTCTGGACCATCGGTTATCAGGACGTGATCGCCGTAGGCAAGCTGTTCACCAGCGGTCGTCTCTCGGTTGAACGCATCGTTTCCCTGGCCGGTCCTGTGGTCGAGCAGCCGCGTCTGGTTCGTGCCCGCCTTGGCGCCAATCTGGACGAGCTGACTGCCGGTGAACTGCAGCCCGGCGCCAATCGCGTCGTTTCCGGCTCACTGCTGGGTGGTCGTACCGCCCATGGTGCGTTCGCCTACCTCGGTCGCTACCACCAGCAGGTTTCCTGTTTGCGTGAGGGTAAAGAGCGCGAGATGCTTCATTACATGCGTCCAGGCGTCGAGAAGCACTCGATCCTCAATATCTATATCTCCAAGCTGATGGCGGGCAAAAAGTTCGCCTTCTCCACCTCCACCAATGGCAGTCCCCGCGCGATGGTTCCGGTTGGCAACTACGAGAAGGTAATGCCGCTGGACATTCTGCCGACCCAGTTGCTGCGTGCGTTGATCGTGGGCGATACAGAAGTGGCGCAGAAGCTCGGGTGCCTGGAGCTGGATGAGGAAGATCTGGCGCTGTGCAGCTATGTCTGTGCCGGGAAATACGAATACGGCCCGATCCTGCGGGACAATCTGACCCGCATCGAGAAGGAGGGTTAAGGGCATGGGCATTCGCGCATTCCTCGACAAGATCGAGCATCATTTCGAAAAAGGCGGCAAGTACGAAAAGTGGTATGCACTTTACGAAGCGGCCGACACCTTCCTATATCGTCCCGGTAGCGTCACCAAGACCACCGCTCACGTGCGCGACGGCATCGACCTCAAGCGCATGATGATCACCGTCTGGATGTGTACCTTTCCGGCGATGTTCTTCGGCATGTGGAACACTGGCTACCAGGCCAACCTGATCTTCGCGCAGAGCCCTGATCTGCTCGCCGCTCAGGAAGGCTGGCGTTTTGGTCTGATCGGTGCACTTGCCGGCTTCGACCCGAACAGTCTCTGGGATAACTTCATCCAGGGCGCAGCCTATTTCCTGCCTATCTACGCAGTGACCTTCATTGTCGGCGGCTTCTGGGAAGTACTGTTCGCTTCCATCCGCAAGCATGAGGTCAACGAAGGCTTCTTCGTTACCTCCGTACTGTTCGCCCTGATTCTGCCGCCGAGCATCCCGCTGTGGCAGGTAGCGCTGGGTATCAGCTTCGGCGTGGTAATCGGCAAGGAGATCTTCGGCGGCACGGGCAAGAACTTCCTGAACCCGGCGCTTACCGCACGGGCGTTCCTGTTCTTCGCTTACCCGGCGCAGATGTCTGGCGACGCGGTTTGGACTGCTGTTGATGGCTACGCCGGTGCGACCGCACTGAGCCTGGGCTTTGCCGGCGGCATCGAAAACGTCATCGATAACGGCATCACCTGGATGGACGCCTTCGTCGGCACCATTCATGGCTCGATTGGTGAAACCAGCACGCTGGCGATCTTCATCGGTGGCGCCATTCTGGTTGGCAGCAAGATCGCTTCCTGGCGCATCGTCTCCGGCGTGATGATCGGCATGATCGCTCTGAGCTTCCTGTTCAACCTGATCGGTTCAGATACCAATCCGCTGTTCGGTATGCCTTGGTACTGGCATATGGTCGTCGGTGGTTTTGCCTTCGGCATGATCTTCATGGCCACTGATCCGGTTTCGGCGTCGATGACCAATACCGGCAAGTGGGTGTTCGGCATCCTGATCGGTGTGATGGTCGTGCTGATCCGTGTGGTCAACCCTGCCTTCCCGGAAGGCATGATGCTGGCGATCCTGTTCGCCAACCTGTGTGCGCCGCTGATTGACCATTTCGTCATTCAGGCCAATATCAAGCGGAGGCTGGCACGTAATGTCTAGTCAGAAAGAATCCACCGTTCGCACGCTGACGGTAGCCCTGTTGGTCTGCCTGGTGTGCTCCATCTTCGTGGCTGGCGCCGCAGTCGCGCTTCGCCCGACTCAGCAGGAAAATCGCCTGCTGGACAAGCAGCGCAGCATCCTGGCCATTGCAGGCCTGGGTGAGGCTGGCATGTCCGGCAATCAGGTCAAGCAGCTGTTCAACGACCGCATCGTGGCCCGTCTTGTCGATCTGGAAACCGGCAAGTTCAGCGATGAATTCGACGCGAAGACCTTCGATCCGCTGGCAGC
The DNA here is from genome assembly GCF_040310405.1 of Pseudomonas sp. E45-MNA-CIBAN-0222. Classification (NCBI taxonomy): domain Bacteria; kingdom Pseudomonadati; phylum Pseudomonadota; class Gammaproteobacteria; order Pseudomonadales; family Pseudomonadaceae; genus Pseudomonas; species Pseudomonas sp. E45-MNA-CIBAN-0222. The sequence continues at coordinate 157,221 of NZ_JBEOPU010000010.1, read as the reverse complement.
GGCGAAGGACCCGGAGCTGTCCAAGCGCCTACCTGCTGATCAGGACATTGCCTCGATCAAGCGACGTGAGCGCTACAGCACCATTTATATCGTCGAAGGCCAGGGTGAAGGCGATATCGACACGCTGATCCTGCCGGTTCGTGGGTATGGCCTGTGGTCCACTCTATACGGCTTCATGGCAGTACAGGGCGACCTGGATACCGTGGCCGGCTTCGGCTTCTACCAGCATGGGGAAACCCCTGGTCTGGGCGGCGAAGTGGACAACCCGAAATGGCGTGGCCAGTGGCCTGGCAAAGAGCTTTTCGACGACAACGGCAAGCTGGCTGTTCAGGTCGTCAAGGGTGGCGTCGATCCGCAAAGCCCGCGCGCCACTCACCAGGTCGATGGCCTGGCCGGCGCTACCCTGACCAGCAACGGCGTCAATGCGCTGTTGCAGTTCTGGCTGGGCGAGAACGGCTTCGGTCCATTTATCGCTAATCTGCGCGCTGGGGAGGCTTGATCATGTCGCAACCCACTGTGAAAGAAGTACTGCTCAACCCGATCTTCAATAACAACCCCATCGGCCTGCAGATTCTCGGGATCTGCTCGGCCCTGGCTGTTACATCCAACCTGAACACAGCGTTGGTGATGTCGGTGGCGCTGACCTTGGTCTGCGCGTTCTCCAACCTGTTCATTTCGATGATCCGCAGCCAGATCCCCAACTCTATCCGCATGATCGTGCAAATGGTGATCATCGCCTCGCTGGTAATTCTGGTCGATCAGGTACTCAAGGCCTATGCATTCTCGCTGTCCAAGCAGCTGTCGGTGTTCGTCGGGCTGATCATCACCAACTGTATCGTGATGGGCCGCGCTGAAGCCTTTGCCATGCAAAACCCGCCGGTGTTGTCGTTCTTCGACGGTATCGGCAACGGCCTCGGTTACAGCGCCATGCTGATCGCGCTCGGCTTCATACGTGAGCTGACCGGTGCCGGCAAGCTGATGGGTTACACCATTCTGCCAACCGTCAATGACGGCGGCTGGTATCTGCCCAACGGCATGATGCTGCTTCCGCCTTCGGCGTTCTTCCTGATCGGTCTGTTCATCTGGGGCATCCGCGCCTGGAAGAAGGAGCAGGTCGAGAAGCCTGCCTTCAAGATGGCGCCTCAGGTCTCGAACAAGGAGGCTTACTAATGGAGCACTACATCAGCCTGTTCGTCCGCGCCGTGTTCATCGAGAACATGGCACTGGCGTTCTTCCTGGGCATGTGTACGTTCATCGCGATCTCCAAGAAGGTGGAAACCGCGATTGGTCTGGGTATCGCGGTCATCGTGGTGCAGACCATCACCGTACCGGCCAACAACCTGATCTACACCTACCTGCTCAAAAGCGGGGCACTGGCCTGGGCCGGTCTGCCAGAGGTGGATCTGAGCTTCCTCGGTCTGCTGAGCTACATCGGTGTGATCGCGGCGATCGTGCAGATCCTCGAGATGACCCTCGACAAGTACGTACCGAGCCTCTACAACGCGCTGGGTGTGTTCCTGCCGCTGATCACGGTGAACTGCGCCATCATGGGTGGCACGCTGTTCATGGTCGAGCGTGATTACAACCTGAGCGAAAGCGTGGTGTATGGCATGGGCTCCGGTTTGTCCTGGGCGCTGGCTATCGCTTTGCTGGCCGGTATTCGCGAAAAGCTGAAGTACAGCGACGTGCCGGATGGGCTGCAGGGGTTGGGCATCACCTTCATCACCATCGGACTGATGTCGCTGGGCTTCATGTCTTTCTCTGGCGTACAGCTGTAAGGACGGAACGAACTGATGAGTTACGAAATTTTCCTCGCCATCGGTATGTTCACCGCCATCGTGCTTGCGCTGGTGGTGATCATCCTGGCTGCACGGGCCAAGCTGGTTTCCAGCGGCGACGTGTCCATCGAAATCAACGGCGAGCGGACCATTACCGTCCCCGCTGGTGGCAAGCTGCTGCAGACGCTCGCTTCCAACAACATCTTCCTCTCATCCGCCTGTGGCGGCGGCGGCACCTGCGCGCAGTGCAAGTGCATCGTCGAGAGCGGTGGCGGCGAGATGCTGCCTACCGAGGAGTCGCACTTCACCCGCCGCGAAGCGGGCGAGGGCTGGCGCCTGTCCTGCCAGACCCCGGTCAAGGCGGACATGAAGATCGAAGTGCCGGAAGAAGTGTTCGGCGTGAAGAAGTGGGAATGCACTGTCGTTTCCAATCCCAACGTTGCAACCTTCATCAAGGAGCTGACGCTCAAGCTGCCGGAAGGCGAGAACGTCGATTTCCGTGCCGGTGGTTACGTGCAGCTGGAATGTCCGCCGCATGAGGTACGTTACAAGGACTTCGATATCCAGGAAGAGTATCGCGGTGACTGGGACAAGTTCGATCAGTGGAAGTATGTGTCGAAGTGCGATGAGACCGTCATTCGTGCCTACTCCATGGCCAACTACCCCGAAGAGCGCGGTCTGGTGAAGTTCAATATCCGTATCGCCTCGCCGCCGCCAGGTAAGGATGATTTGCCGCCAGGCAAGATGTCGTCCTACGTGTTCAGCCTCAAGCCGGGCGACAAGATCACCGTTTACGGACCGTTCGGTGAGTTCTTTGCCAAGGATACCGACGCTGAAATGGTCTTCATCGGTGGCGGTGCCGGTATGGCGCCGATGCGCTCGCACATCTTCGACCAGCTCAAGCGCCTGAAATCCACGCGTAAGATGAGTTTCTGGTACGGCGCACGCTCCATGCGTGAAGCGTTCTACGTGGAAGAGTACGACCAGCTGCAGGCCGAGAATCCCAACTTCAAGTGGCACTTGGCGCTGTCCGATCCGCTGCCGGAAGATAACTGGGAAGGCCCGACCGGGTTCATCCACAACGTGCTGTACGAGAACTACCTGAAAGATCATCCGGCTCCGGAAGATTGCGAGTTCTATATGTGCGGCCCGCCGATGATGAACGCTTCCGTGATCAAGATGCTCACCGACCTAGGCGTCGAGCCAGAAAACATTCTGCTCGACGACTTCGGCGGCTAGCATGATCCGAGCGTCACTGCGGCCTGTTTTCGCTGTCGTGTACCTCCAGCCCGTCATCGCTGTCGCTCTCGCGGCAGCCCTGACGGGCTGTCTGTTTCAGGACAATGTGGAAGCTTTCGCTGGCCCCACGATGGGCAGTACCTATACGGTCAAGTACGTACGTAGCGGCGATGGCCCCTCGAAGGAAATGCTACACAGCGAGGTCGAGGCCTTGCTCGGCGAGCTCGATAAGCAACTGTCCACCTATCGTAGCGATTCGGATGTCGAGCGATTCAATGCGCTGCCAGCAGGCAGCTGTGAACCGATGCCGGATATGGTGCGCGAATTGGTCGCAGCTGGCAGCCAGCTCTCGGCCGACAGTGATGGCGCATTCGACCTTACACTCGAGCCGTTGCTCAACCTTTGGGGCTTCGGGCCACAGGGTCGGGGCGAACGTGTTCCCTCGGCAGAGGATATCAGCGCAGCTCGAGCGCTAACCGGTCAGCAACACTTGAGCATCGATGGTGATCGGCTTTGCAAGGCGGTTGCGCTGCAGTTGGACTTCAACAGCATTGCTGCCGGGTATGCTGTGGACTTAGTAATCGATCGTTTGAAGGCTCTTGGCGTACAGAGTTATCTGGTGGAAATCACTGGGGAGCTGAAAGCTGAGGGGCGTAAGCCGGACGGCTCGCCTTGGCGTATCGCGATCGAGGCGCCTCGAGATGATCAGCGCGTAGCGCAGAAAATTGTCGAGCTCGATGGCATGGGCGTATCCACCTCGGGCGACTATCGCAATTACTTCGAGCGCGATGGTCGGCGTTATTCGCATACGCTCGATCCGCAGAGCGGCCAGCCGATCGAACATCATCTAGCTGCGGTTACGGTGATAGATAAATCGACTTTGCGTGCCGATGGGTTGTCCACCGCGTTGATGGTGCTTGGTCCCGAGAAGGGGCTAGCGCTTGCCGAACGCAATGGGATTGCCGCGTTCTTCGTCGTCCGTGAAGGGCAGGGTTTCGTCACAACTAGCACCAAGGCCTTCGATGAGCTGTTCGGTGCGGGAGTAGAGCAATGACTTGGTTACTGGTTTTCTTGGTGATGCTGCTCGTCGTCTTTGGAATGGCCATCGGCGTAATCATGGGGCGCAAGCCTATCGCGGGGTCCTGCGGTGGTATCGCTAATCTTGGTATCGAAAAGGAATGTTCAATCTGCGGCGGAAGCCGTGAGAAGTGCGAGGAAGTGAACGAGGCGAAGAACGCGGGTAATGCCGATCTTGCCTACGATGCCACCAAGCGTTGATGCGCCGCGTCACGCCTTCAGCCAGAAGGCTGACGGTCGCGTGCCACGGTAAAGACGTGGAGCGCGGCGCTTGAGGGGTTACGTCGGATGGTGGCCTTGAGTATCGGCGAATTCGTTGACAGCAGCGGCGTATGCCGTTGCGTTTTCAGGAGTGTATATGGCGGTCTATAACTACGATGTAGTGGTACTGGGTTCCGGTCCGGCCGGGGAGGGTGCGGCGATCAACGCCGTCAAGGCCGGGCGCAAGGTCGCCGTGGTAGACAACCGTCCGCTGGTTGGGGGTAACTGCACGCACTTGGGTACCATTCCGTCCAAGGCCCTGCGTCACTCGGTGCGGCAGATCATGCAGTACAACACCAATCCGCTATTCCGCCAGATCGGCGAGCCGCGCTGGTTCTCCTTCCCTGACGTGCTGAAAAGCGCCGAGAAGGTTATCAGCAAGCAGGTCACCTCCCGCACTTCCTACTACGCGCGCAACCGTATCGACACCTTCTTTGGCACCGCCAGCTTTTCCGATGAGCAGAGCGTGGAAGTCGTATGCCTCAATGGCATGGTTGAAAAGCTCGTTGCGAACCAGTTCGTGATTGCCACCGGTTCACGTCCATACCGTCCTGCAGACGTCGACTTCAGTCATCCGCGTATCTACGACAGTGACACCATTCTCACCCTGAGCCACACACCGCGCCGGATGATCATCTACGGAGCCGGTGTTATCGGTTGTGAATATGCATCGATTTTCAGTGGGCTCGGCGTGCTGGTCGACTTGATCGACAACCGCGAACAACTGCTCAGTTTTCTGGATGACGAGATTTCCGATGCGTTGGGGTATCACCTGCGCAACAACAACGTGCTGATTCGTCACAACGAAGAGTACGAGCGGGTCGAAGGGCTGGAAAACGGCGTGATCCTGCACCTCAAGTCGGGCAAGAAGATCAAGGCCGATGCTTTCCTATGGAGCAACGGGCGCACCGGCAACACTGACAAGCTTGGGCTGGAGAACATCGGGCTCAAAGCAAACGGCCGAGGTCAGGTTCAGGTCGACGAGCACTACCGCACTGAAATCGGCAACATCTATGCTGCTGGCGACGTGATTGGCTGGCCATCGCTGGCCAGTGCGGCCTACGACCAGGGTCGTTCGGCGGCCGGCAGTATCGTCAACAACGACTCTTGGCGTTTCGTCGACGACGTGCCGACAGGCATCTACACCATTCCCGAGATCAGCTCTATCGGTAAGAACGAACGCGAGCTGACCCAGGCCAAGATCCCTTACGAAGTAGGCAAGGCGTTCTTCAAGAGCATGGCGCGGGCGCAGATTTCCTTCGAACCCGTTGGCATGTTGAAGATCCTCTTTCACCGAGAAACGCTGGAGGTGCTTGGCGTTCACTGCTTCGGTTATCAGGCGTCGGAGATCGTGCATATCGGCCAGGCGATCATGAATCAGAAGGGCGAGGCAAACAGCATCAAGTACTTCGTCAACACCACGTTCAACTACCCGACGATGGCGGAAGCTTATCGGGTCGCTGCGTTCGATGGGCTCAACCGGCTTTTTTGAGCGGCTCCAGTCGGTGGCCTGAATCGGCTGGAGAGGAGGGCGATTCTCGCGATTGGCACTGGCCAAACCGGGAGAGCTTCTGATCAGGTGAGGGTGGTCCGACAGCGATTTGTGCTGTCGGACCCGCACTGCAGTTGACTTTAAATCTTATCGGGCTTGGGCAAGGGTGGTAACTGCCAGGCCCGGATAATCCGTGATCAGGCTGTCGACCCCGAAATCGGCAAGGCGGCGCATCAGCGCAGGCTCGTTAACCGTCCATACCGATACATGCAAACCTTGTTTGCGCGCTTTTTCCAGCCGTTCCGGCGAGCATAAAGTCCACTTCAGCGCGAGTAACTCACAGCCATACTGACGGGCCACTTTCAGCGGATCCAGCCAGTTGTATTCGGCAACGAGTCCCCGCGAGATCTCCGGTGCCAGTCGGTTCAGGGCGCGAAGCACCTCTCTTGAGCTGGATGTTACGGTGATGCGATCGAGCATCTGATGTCGCTCGGCGAGCTCCCTGATCGCCATTACCGTACGCGCAGCCCGAACCCGCGAGGCGCTTTTCACTTCAAGCTGCCAATGTTCGAAATCGCATTTTTCGAATAGCTCGCTCAGGCGCGGGATAGGGCAGGGCTCTTTCCATCCGGGGCCACCCTGGCGCGCGTCATAACCGGACAGATCGTCGGCATCATGTTGCGTGACCTTTCCGCGTCGACCTGTAGTGCGCTTGAGCGTCGGGTCGTGGATGACCATCAGCTCACCATCGCGGGACAGGTGCAGATCCAGCTCGCAGCGACGCACGCCATGCTGCAGGCATTGTACGAAGCTCACCAGGGTATTTTCCGGCGCTTCGCCTTTTGCGCCGCGGTGGCCGTAGATGAGGGTCACGGGTATAGGTCTTCCTTCGGCGTTAACTGAGGGCGCTGGTGGTGACGTACGCTGTTGATGACGCGGTCGCCTTCGAAATATACCGAGAACTCTCGGTAGTCCCAGCGAGTGATAGGTGGCTGACCCACGGTAGGGCGCTCTTCATCGGCGAGCCCGAAGCTATCCAGTACCTCGGTTTTTGTATCGCCACGCGATGGCATTGTCATTTCCGGCAGGCCTTGCTGACCAACGGGTATGCGAATGTCTTCGGCAAACAGGCCAGGGCTGAATGTCAGTGCTACGAACAGGGTCGCCAGGTGGCGCATTGGTCAATCTCCTTGCAGGCTTTCCAGGGCCAGACGCCGCTCCAGCGCCTGTTTCTGCAGGATATGCCGTGCGAGCAGCTGTCGCTGTGCATCAGTCAACGCTTCGAACTCGGTGCCGATGTCGAATTGCCCGTCTTCCATGGGGGTGCAGTAGATGACGCGGGCTGCCAAAAGCAGTCCTAGCCCTTGCGGTAGCAATACCAGCTTCAATGTCAGTACTTCGCCGTTGTTCAACGGTTTGTCACTTGCGAAACTGATGCCGCCCTCGGAGAGCACCACGGGCTGTGGCGCGCCCTGATCCTTCAGCAGATCCTGCGCCAATGCTTGGCCTAAAAGTTCGATCCGCTTGTTCTGGACCTTCAGGTAGTTCGCTAGCGTACGGTTGCTTTCAGCAATCTGGCGCAACAAATGCTGGGCTTCGAAATCGAGCTGGTGTAGCTCCCCGAGCAGGCAGAACAGCGGGGGCAGAGGCTCTGCGCATGAGTCTTGGTCCTGATTCCCCGGGATGATTTCCAGTGCCACACGATCCTCGATACGGTAGTATTCGCGGCGCTCTTCAGTGTCTTGTGTCGGCATGACAATACCCGGTTAGCAGCAATGGCCAGAGTGTATCAGGCCCCGCGGTTGCGTCAGCTGCATGTTAGTTTCTTCCCGCCAGCGAACCCGTCGATTTATGTTCAGACCGCTGTCCGTTTTTATCGGAGCGCGTTACACACGCGCCAGACGCCGTAGTCTCTTCGTTTCCTTCATTTCCCTGACCTCGATGATCGGGCTAGCCCTCGGCGTCCTGGTGATGATTGTCGTGCTATCGGTGATGAACGGTTTTGACCACGAGATGCGTACCCGCGTGCTTGGCATGGTGCCGCACGCGACCATTGAGAGCCCGACGCCGATCAGCGACTGGCAGACACTGGGCTCGCGTCTCGAGCAGCATGCCCAGGTTACTGCCACAGCGCCGTTCATCCAGAGTCAGGGGCTCCTGACTCATCAGGGACAGGTCACCAAGATTCTGATCAACGCGGTGGATCCCCAGGCCGAGCGGCAGGTGTCGATCATCGATCAGTTCTTCCGTGAAGGTTCGCTGGACGATCTGACCCCCGGTAATTTCGGCATCATCATCGGTGACAAGGCTGCCGCCAAGCTAGGTGTCGGTGTCGGCGACAAGATCACCTTCGTGGCGCCCGAGGTAACCGTGACTCCGGCGGGGATGTTCCCGCGCATGAAGCGCTTTACGGTGACCGGTATCTTCCACGTGGGAGCGGGGGAGATCGACGGTTACGTTGCCTTGGCCAACATCGCTGACATTGCCCGTTTGCAGCGCTGGCAGCCGGGTCAGGTGCAAGGGTTGCGTCTGCGGTTCGACGATTTGTTCCAGGCACCGCGCATTGCCTGGGAGCTCGCTGGCCAGCTCGGCGACGATTTCTATTCTCGCGACTGGACGCGTACTCACGGCAACCTTTATCAGGCGATCCGTATGGAGAAGGCGATGATCGGCCTACTTCTGCTGCTGATCGTTGCGGTTGCGGCGTTCAACATTATTTCGACCTTAGTCATGGTCGTAACCGACAAGCGCGGGGATATCGCCATCCTGCGCACCCTTGGCGCGACGCCGAAGCAGATTATGGCGATCTTCATGGTGCAGGGTACGGTGATCGGTGTCGTCGGTACGCTGGTCGGCGCGTTGCTTGGCATGTTCGCAGCGGTCAACGTGAGCAGCTGGATTGCCGGCCTGGAGCGCCTGATCGGACATAAGTTTCTGAGCGCCGATGTCTATTTCATCGACTACTTGCCTTCACGGCTGATGGCTGCGGATGTCATCCAGGTCTGTGTCGCGGCGTTGGTCCTGAGTTTTCTCGCGACCCTGTATCCGGCTTGGCGTGCCGCACGCACACAGCCGGCAGAGGCGCTTCGTTATGAGTGAGCGGGTTATGAACGAGCAGTCTTCGCAAACGCAGGCGGTACTGAGCTGCCGCAATCTGGGCAAGCGGTACGAGCAGGGTCCTGAATCGGTCGAGGTGCTGGCTGGGTTGCAGCTGGAGCTTTTCCCGGGGCAGCGCGTTGCCATTGTCGGTAGCTCCGGCTCGGGCAAGAGCACGTTGCTCAATCTGCTAGGTGGCCTGGATACCCCGAGCGAGGGCAGCGTCTGGCTGGCCGGTGAAGAGCTATCGGCCCTCAACGAAAAGGATCGTGGGCTATTGCGCAATCGGGCGCTTGGCTTCGTTTACCAGTTCCATCATTTGCTTGCCGAGTTCACCGCACTGGAAAACGTCTGCATGCCGCTGCTGATAGGCCGGGCTCCCATCCCGGAAGCGCGCCAGCGGGCTGCAGCGCTGCTCCAACGGGTTGGGCTCGGACATCGCCTCGAGCACAAGCCGGCAGAGCTCTCGGGTGGCGAGCGGCAGCGCGTTGCCATCGCCCGAGCATTGGTGAACGAGCCCGCCTTGGTATTGCTCGATGAGCCCACTGGCAACCTCGATCACCACACAGCCCAGGGCATTCAGGATCTGATGCTCGAGCTAAGTACATCATTGCAGACTGCCTTCCTGGTGGTTACCCATGATCGTCAACTCGCCGCGCAGATGGATCAGATCCTGCGGCTGGAAGACGGGCGTTTGGTGGTCGAATAATGTTCAGGCCCCTGAGTGTTTTCATTGGCAGTCGCTATACCCGTGCAAAGCGACGCAATCACTTCATCTCGTTCATTTCCCTGACTTCATTGATCGGCCTGGCGCTCGGAGTGCTGGCGATGATCATGGTGCTGTCGGTAATGAACGGTTTCCAGCGCGAGATGAGTTCGCGGATTCTTGGCATGGTGCCGCATGCGACGGTTATCGGTGATCAGCCGCTCGATGATTGGCAGGTCGTCGCGGCGCGTCTAGCCGCGCATCCGCAAGTTGTCGGCATGGCGCCGGTGACGCAGCTCGAGGGCATGCTGTCGTTCAAGGGCAGCATGCAGCCGATCCAGATCAGCGGTATCGATCCGCAGGCCGAAGCAGATGTGTCCATCGTCGGTTCGCGTTTGGTCGGCGGAAGTCTGGGCGACCTTAAGCCCGGCGAGTTTGGCGTCATTATCGGGCTGATGACCGCCAGGCGGTTCGGGCTGAAGCTGGGTGACAAATTGACGTTGATCGTGCCGGAGGTCAGCTCTTCGCCTGGTGGCGTCACGCCCCGCATGCAGCGCTTGAATGTGGTTGGAGTGTTCAAGGTTGGCGCCGATCTGGATGGCAGTCTGGGCATGATTCACCGCGCTGATGCCGCGCAAATTCATCGCTGGGCACCAGAGCAGGTGCAGGGCGTGCGGCTCAAATTGAGCGATCTTTATCGAGCACCGGAAGTGGCCGCGCAGGTCAGTGCCTCGCTGGGGGATGGTTTTCGCGTCGAGGACTGGTCGTACACGCAGGGCAGTCTGTTCAGCGCGATGAAGATGGAAAAGACCATGATAGGTCTGCTGTTGATGCTCATCGTCGCTGTGGCGGCGTTCAATATCATCGCGACCCTCATCATGGTTGTTGCCGACAAACGTGCCGACATCGCCATCCTGCGCACCTTGGGTGCTACGCCCCGGCAGGTGATGGCGATCTTCATGGTCCAGGGCAGCATCATTGGCTTCAGCGGTACGGTGATCGGTGTGGTTCTGGGCGTGCTTGGAGCGCTGAACGTGAGCGCGCTGGTCACTTGGCTGGAGAAAGTATCAGGCCAGCATATCTTCAGTTCTGACGTTTACTTCATCAGCACGCTGCCATCGGAGCTACGTCTGGAGGATGTTGTACTGGTTTCTGTCGCTGCGTTGAGCCTGAGCTTTCTGGCGACGCTCTATCCGGCTTGGCGTGCCGCGCAGACTCAGCCCGCCGAGGCGCTGCGCTACGAGTGATTTACGCTTAGCGGCGGTCATTCTGGCGCTTGCGCCAGCTGCGCCCGACCCACCAGCGCCAGTAGGCCTGTGTGAGTACGTAACCGAGTATCGCAAGAACCACTCCGCTGACCAGTGAGCCCAGGTACAGCGGTTGCCAGTTGTGCTGCAGCATGTACCGCACCCAGGCCAGGCTCAGCTCTGCGGGCATGCTGGACGCCGGAGTATCCAGCAGCCAGGTGCCAATCTTGTAGTTGCAATAGAACACAGGCGGCATGGTGAGCGGATTGGTCAGCCAGACAAGGCCTACTGCGATTGGCAGGTTTGCCCGCGAGGGTAGGGCGCAGAGAGCTGCTGCGGCCATCTGCATCGGTATGGGTATCATTGCCCAGAACAAGCCAGTCGCCATCGCGCGGGCTACCGAATGTCGATTGAGATGCCAGAGATTCGGATCGTGAATCAGCGCGCCAAGAAAACGCAGCGACTTGTTAGTCTTGATGCGATCGGGGTGCGGCATGTAGCGTTTGAAAAAACGACGCGGCATGAAGGTTCTCTGGCAGGCTGCAGCCCGGCGATTATGCCTTGAATCGGGGGGCGACGCTGACAGTAGTTTTGTGACATTACGTCTACGCCCGCGACAAATTGACCATCCGCGAACTGCGGTCCCGGAACGGATTCCTGGAGTCAGAAAGTATGCGCACATGGATGCTGGCGCTCGCCGCTGGTCTCGTCCTGCCACGTTTCTTGCCAGCACTACCTGCCGCCTGGGGCTGGTTGGCGCTTGCTGCCCTAGGCTGTGCGCTCCTTGTAAGAAGGCGATGGGCGGCGCTGGGGCTTTTTCTTCTCGGTTTCTCCTGGGCATGCTTTCAGAGCCAGAGCGCCATGGACGATCGCCTGCCCGTATCGAAGGACGGCCGGACGTTCTGGATCGAAGGGACAGTGGTCGGCTTGCCCGTCAGCGCCGATAACGTGGTCCGGTTCGAGCTGGAGGACATCGACTCACGGCATGACGGGCTGCCGTCCAAAGTACGACTGTCCTGGTATGGCGGCCCGACACTGCAAGCTGGGGAGCGCTGGCGGCTTGCCGCGAGACTGAAGCGTCCACGCGGTCTGGTCAATCCGCAGTCGTTCGATTACGAAGCCTGGCTGTTGGCGCGGCGAATAGGCGCAACTGGCACCGTCAAGGCCGGCGAGCGCCTCTTGATGCCGGCGGCGACCGAAGGTTGGCGCGACCGGTTGAGAGCCCGCTTGATGGCCATTCCTGCCTCTGGGCGGCAGGGTGCGATCGCTGCACTGGTGGTAGGCGATGATTCCGGTTTGAGTCGAAGCGATTGGCAGGTGTTGCAGAACACCGGCACGGTGCACCTGATGGTCATTTCCGGGCAGCACATCGGCATCCTGGCCGGGATGCTGTATGGGCTGATCGCGCTGTTGGCGCGCTCAGGTCTTTGGCCGCGACGGGTGCCATGGCTACCCTGGGCGTGCGGTCTCGCGCTTACCGGTGCGCTGGCATACGGCTGGCTGGCCGGGTTCGATGTTCCGGTACGGCGTGCCTGTCTCATGGTCGCTGTGGTCCTGCTCTGGCGCTTGCGCTTTCGCCATCTGGGAGTCTGGCAGCCCCTGTTGTTGGCGCTCAACGGCGTCCTGCTGATCGACCCGCTGGTTACGCTGCAGCCGGGCTTTTGGCTGTCCTTTGGTGCAGTGGCGGTGCTGGCGCTTGTGTTTTCTGGACGTCTGGGTCAATGGGCCTGGTGGAAAGCGTTGGTACGTGCGCAGTGGGCGGCCGCCATCGGCTTGCTGCCACTTCTATTGGCCCTGGGGCTGCCGGTGAGTGCCAGCGGTCCGTTGGCCAATCTCATTGCCGTACCCTGGGTGAGTTTGACCGTGCCCTTTGCCTTGCTGGGCACTGTGTTGCTGCCGTTAGGGGGAGTTGGTGAGACGTTGCTGTTGGCGGTCGGCTGGTGCCTGGCGCTGCTGTTTGAGCTGTTGACGATTATTTCGGGTTGGCAGCCCGCATGGCTGGCTGGCGGTCTTTCATTCTGGGCATGGGCCTTGATCGCGCTAGGTGTTCTTCTGCTGTTGATGCCCTCCGGACTGCCGTTGCGTGCGCTTGGGCTGATAGTGCTGCTGCCGCTGGCATTTCCTCCGTCGGCATCAGTATCTGACGGGCAGGCACAGGTATGGATGCTGGACGTGGGGCAGGGGCTTTCGGTATTGGTGCGAACCCGAAAGCATGCGCTGCTCTACGATGCCGGGCCGAGCCAAGGCGACTTCGACATGGGTGAGCGCGTGGTCTTTCCTTCACTGCGAGCACTCGGGGTAGATGGGCTGAACATGCTGCTGCTCAGCCATGCCGACAACGACCACGCTGGTGGTGCGCAGGCTATTCAGCGTTTGATGCCGGTTCATAGTGTCGTCAGTGGCGAGCCGCAACGACATCCCGCCGGCCTCAACGCGGAGATGTGCGAAAACGGTGCCGAGTGGCAGTGGGATAACGTGCGCTTCAGGTTGTGGCATTGGCAGGCGGCAGGCGATAGCAACCAGAGGTCATGCGTTCTGCTCGTGGAGGCGAACGGAGAAAGGGTTCTGCTTACCGGCGATATCGATCAGGCGGCGGAGCGGGCATTGCTGCTGAGCGGGCCGGCGGTGCAGGCGCAGTGGCTGTTGCTGCCGCATCACGGCAGCCGAAGCTCCTCGTCGGAGCCGTTTTTACGCGCTGTTGGGCCTACAGCTGCGCTGATCTCCCGCAGCCTGCACAATGCGTTCGGGCATCCACACCCGAATGTCATCGCCCGTCTGGAGGCTCTTGGTATCGAGTCGTATGACACCGCCCTGCATGGTGCCGTCCGGATCGATCTTGGCCGCTTCTCTCCTGCACAGGTGCAGCGCGCAGAACGTCGATTCTGGCGGGAAAAATGAGAACGGCGGCCGTCGGCGACCCATCGACCCTATGCTAGAGTGGCGCCACTTTTTCGAGGGGGATTCATCTCGTGTGGGAGCTGGTCAAAGCAGGCGGCTGGATAATGCTGCCAATCATCCTGTGTTCCATCGCGGCTGCTGGCATCGTCGCTGAACGCCTGTGGACGCTGCGTCCCAGCCGCGTTACACCTCCGCATCTGCTGGGCCAGGTATGGAAGTGGATCAAGGACAAGAAACTCAGCAACCAGAAGCTCAAAGAGCTGCGCGCGGACTCCCCCTTGGGTGAGATTCTTGCCGCCGGCCTGAGCAACTCCAAGCGTGGTCGCGAGATCATGAAGGAGTGCATCGAAGAAGCCGCGGCCAGGGTGGTCCACGACCTCGAGCGCTACCTCAATGCGCTGGGTACCATTGCCGGTATCGCGCCTTTGCTGGGCCTGTTGGGGACCGTGCTGGGCATGATTCAGATATTCAGCGCCTTCATGGATTCGGGCATGGCCAACGCGCCGCTGCTGGCCGGCGGTATCGCCAAGGCGCTGATCACCACCGCTGCGGGCCTGATGGTCGGCATCCCTGCGCTGTTCTTCCATCGTTTCCTGGAGCGCCGCGTCGATGAGCTTGTTGTAGGCATGGAGCAGGAAGCGATCAAGCTGGTGGAAGTGGTGCAGGGCGACCGTGACGTCGATCTCGGTGAGGAAAAGGCGTGAAATTCCGTCGCAAACCCCGGGAGAATGTCGAGATAGGGCTGGCACCACTGATCGATGTGGTGTTTATCCTGTTGTTGTTCTTCGTGGTCACCACCACGTTCACCCGTGAAACGCAGCTCAAGGTCGATTTGCCGGAAGCGGCTAGCGGCATGCCGCCCGAGTCTGCCGAGACGCGTCAGCTGGAAGTGCTGATCGACGTGTCCGGCAATTACTCTCTCAACGGCAAGGTTCTGTTGAAGAACGATCTCAACTCGCTGATGGCAGCGCTGAGCAAGGAGTCCGGTGGCGATAATCGGCTGCCGATGATCATCAGCGCCGACGGTAAGACGCCGCATCAGGCGGTAATTACCGCGATGGATGCCGCTGGCAAGCTGGGCTTCGCTCAGTTGCGGATCACCACCGTCGAGGCGCAGGCGTCGCCCTGATGTCATTTGCCGACCGCCTGCAGCACGCCTGGTATCAGGGGCATCCGGCTTTACGCTTGCTGATGCCGCTGGAGTTGCTGTATCGGCGCGTCGTCAAGGCCAAACGGGGGCGTTTTCTCGACGGCCGCAGCGCTGCCTATCGGGCTGCAGTGCCGATCATCGTGGTCGGCAATATCACTGTCGGCGGAACCGGTAAGACCCCCCTAATTCTCTGGCTGATCGAGCATTGTCGCAACCGCGGGCTGCGCGTCGGGGTTGTTAGTCGCGGCTACGGTGCAAAGCCACCAACGTTGCCCTGGCGCGTTCTTCCGGAGCAGCCGGCTGAGCAATCTGGCGACGAACCTCTATTGATCGTTCAGCGTACCGGCGTGCCGTTGATGATCGATCCCGATCGGTCGCGCGCGGTTCGCCAACTACTGGAGACGGAGCCCCTCGACCTGATTCTTTCCGACGATGGCCTGCAGCACTATCGGTTGGCGCGAGATCTCGAGCTGGTATTGATCGACGCAGTCCGTGGGCTGGGCAATGGCCGCTGCTTGCCGGCCGGCCCATTGCGTGAGCCGGCCGAGCGCCTAGAAAGCGTCGATGCGGTACTGCTCAACGGCGCCGAGGCGGATTCCGCTAACGGTTATGCGTTCGCCCTCAAACCCGTGGCGCTGGTCGAGCTGTGCTCTGGCGAGCGCTGGCCGCTTGATCACTTTCCATCCGGGCAACAGCTGCATGCCGTGGCGGGCATCGGCAACCCGCAACGTTTCTTCACCACGCTCGAAACGCTACACTGGCGACCGATTCCGCATGCCTTCGCCGATCACGCCGCCTACAGTTCGGAGCAGCTGAAGTTCAGCCCCGACTTGCCGCTGGTGATGACAGAAAAGGATGCGGTTAAATGCCGGCCATTCGCGCCGCCAGGTTGGTCGTATCTGCAGGTGCAGGCTGTGCCTTCAGGGGCCTTCGTTACCTGGTTCGACGGCCAGTTGACGCGATTGCTGCCCGATCACACTTAAGCTGCTCGATCTGCCATCGCAGTCGGCCGCTTCCAAGGACTGCGCATGGATACCAAACTACTCGATATTCTGGCGTGCCCACTATGCAAGGGGCCGCTGAAGCTTGCCGACGACAAATCGGAGTTGATCTGCAAGGCTGACGCACTGGCCTTTCCTGTGCGAGATGGCATTCCGGTGATGCTTGAAAGCGAAGCCCGTACCCTGGACGTGGACGAGCGCCTGGACAAATGAGCAACGTCTACACTGTGGTGATCCCCGCCCGCTATGCGTCGACTCGCCTGCCTGGTAAGCCGCTACGGGATATCGCGGGCAAGCCGATGATTCAACATGTGTGGGAGCAGGCGAGCAAAAGCGCGGCCCAGCGCGTCGTTGTCGCCACCGATGACCCGCGTATCGTGGAGGCTTGTAAGGCATTCGGTGCGCAAGTCGTTCTGACGCGGGCCGACCACAACTCCGGCACAGACCGCCTCGCCGAGGTGGCCGAGCAGCTTGGGCTGTCAGACGATGCCATCGTGGTCAACGTACAGGGTGACGAGCCGCTGATTCCTCCGGCAGTGATCGATCAGGTTGCGGCGAATCTGGCCGCACATCCCGAGGCTGCGATGGCGACGCTCGCTGAGCCGCTGGCAGACGTGCAGGCCCTGTTCAATCCCAACGTGGTAAAGGTTCTTTCAGATATCAATGGCCTGGCGCTGACTTTCAGTCGCGCGCCGCTGCCTTGGGCACGCGATTCGTTTGCTGCTGATCGTAGTCAGCTCCCTGCCAGGGTGCCATATCGTCGACATATCGGGATCTACGCTTATCGGGCCGGCTTCCTCGCTAATTTCGTTTCTTGGGGCCCTTGCTGGTTGGAAGATACCGAGTGCCTCGAGCAACTGCGTGCGCTCTGGCACGGTCAGCGTATTCACGTCGCGGACGCGGTAGAAGCGCCCCCTGCTGGGGTCGATACGGTGGAGGACCTGGAGCGGGTTCGCGCTCTACTGGGTGGTTAAGATGAAAGTGCTGTTCGTTTGCATGGGTAACATCTGTCGTTCGCCTACAGCGGAAGGCGTGTTTCGCCAGCGCGTCGAGCAAGCCGGGCTCGATCATAGGATCGAGATCGACTCGGCCGGGACTGGCGACTGGCATGTTGGCAAGGCGCCGGATTCGCGCACTTGCGAGGCAGCGGGGCGGCGGGGCTATCAGCTCGCAGCCTTGCGCGCTCGTCAGGTGCAGCCTGAGGATTTCGAGCGTTTCGATCTGATTCTGGCGATGGATCACGACAATCTGGCTTATCTGCGTGCAATGCGACCGGCTCATGGCCGAGCTGATCTCGACCTGATGCTGCGCCGCTATGGCCTGGGAGCTGATGTGGTGCCTGATCCTTACTACGGTGGACCTGATGGGTTCGAGGAGGTCTTGGATCTCATCGAAAAAGCCTGTGACGGGCTGCTCGCGGAAATAAAGGGGCGACAGTGAGCCTGATCCTCGCATCGAACCAGTCGCTCAAGTCATACAACACCTTTGCAGTCGACCAGCGTGCACGTTTCTTCGCCTCTGCAAAGAGTGATGAGGATGTACGCGATGCGCTCGCTCAGGCGCGACAACTCGACGTTCCGCTGCTACCAATTGGCGGCGGCAGCAACCTGCTACTGACTCGCGACGTTTCGGCGCTGGTCCTGCATATGGCCAGTCGTGGAATACGCATCATTGATGAGTCTGTCGAGCGGGTGCTGGTGGAGGCAGAGGCAGGGGAGCCATGGCACCCGTTTGTGCTCTGGACACTGGAGCAGGGTTTGGTAGGGCTAGAGAACCTGAGTCTGATACCCGGGACGGTTGGTGCCTCGCCAATTCAGAATATCGGCGCCTATGGCGTCGAGATCAAGGATGTGTTCGCTGGGCTCACGGCGATGGATAGCCAAAGCGGGGTGATCCGTGAGTTCACCTTGGAGGACTGTGCCTTTGATTACCGCGACAGTTTGTTCAAGCAGCAGCAGGGACGTTATCTGATTCTGCGCGTGCGCTTCCAGCTACGTCGGCAGGCGGGGCTGCATCTTGAGTACGGCCCGATCCGTCAGCGCCTGGCGGAGCAGGGGATCGCTACGCCAAGTGCGCAGGACGTGAGTCGAGCAGTTTGTGCTATCCGTAGTGAAAAACTTCCCGACCCACAACAACTAGGTAACGCTGGCAGCTTCTTCAAGAACCCCCTGGTTCCCGCCGCCGTTGCTCAGGCGCTGCGTGAGAGCCATTCTGATCTTGTTGCCTACCCGCAGGCCGACGGTCAGGTAAAACTGGCGGCAGGCTGGCTGATCGAGAAGGCTGGCTGGAAAGGCTTTCGTGACGGTGATGCTGGCGTACATCGCCTGCAGGCGCTGGTGCTGGTCAATTATGGCCGGGCAAAAGGCGCGCAGCTGCTAGGGTTGGCGCGGCGAATCCAGGCTGACGTACTTGCGCGTTTCGATGTCGTACTTGAGATTGAGCCGAACGTTCTCTGAGGCTAGCCTCTGACTCGGGCATCAATGCGCTAGTCACGATGGCGTAGCGGTGCTGACGGGATTTCTGTTGCCGAGACAAACGGACAGGCATTCCATTTCTGCGAATGCGGCGAGTCCATTCGCAGAATAGAACCTTTACACGTAGGGCGCCTGTTTCGGGGCTATCGACCGTGGCCATTAATGGCCGGCAAGTATTTGCGCTCGGTTCGCGTAACGCCTTGCTCCGTCGACGCCTCCATATCTCGCGGTCGAAGGTGTAAATCCTATTCAGGGCGGGACACAAAAGGTAAAAAAAGGGATGCCGAAGCATCCCTTTTTTGTCAGCGGCGTGTGTTTAGCCTTGAGGCTTCTCACGGTTTTCTGGCTCTTCGCCTTCTGCGGGTTTCTCCGGTGCCTGAGGTGCCGGCTGAGAGGCCTCCTCGTTTACGACTGGCGCCTCTGCCGGTTGCTCGCCGTGTTCAACGGCAGGCTCCTGCGTTTGTTGAGTAGGCTCGACAGCTAAAGTCGACTGCTCAGCTGTAGGTTGCTGTTGGGCAACCACGGGCTCAACAACTGGCTCTGACTGCGTTTGCAGAGTGGTTTGCGAGGCAGCCTGCTCAGGCTTCACCTCGACCTCTGGCGCGCTGGCAACGATCTCAGGGCTGGCCAGGGGTTGCTCAGCAGCAGCCTTGGCTTCGGCTTCCGCCGCTTCCTTGGCCAAGCGTTCGGCTTCGCGTTGACGGCGTCGGACCTCGCGCGGATCGTTGGGTGCCCGGCCGCTAATGGTCGGTGCTGCGGCGACGGCTGGTGCAGCTTCGGTTTTTTCGACCACCGGCTCGGGAGCTGGCTGTGGGATTACCTCGGCCTGGACCTGCGGTGCCTCTTCCTGTGCCGCTTCCGTCGGCTGCGCCAAGTCTTTCTCAGCTACGGCCTCGACAATCGCCGGCTGCTCGGCAGCTGCGGGCTCGCTTGCGTCCGGGGCAACCGGTGCGTGTTCGACGATGGTTGCGACGCCTTCAGTGCCGGTCTGAATGACAGCGTCATCGGCGAGCTTTGTCTGCGCACTAGCTTCGGTATCAGCGGTGTTCGCAGCCAACGCAGCAGCCGTTGCAGCGATAGCTATTTCCTCGGTTTTTACCGGGGCATTGCTTTCGTCAACTTCCTCGATCTCATTGCCGTTGGCATCGCGCTGACGCTCGCGGCGGTTGCTTCGGCGACGCTGCCCACGTGAGCGACGACGCGGACGGTCGCTTTCGTTGCCTTCAGTACTGTCGTTGGCGTCCTGGGACTCTTCAGCCTCGGCCACGTCCTCGGCTTGCTGCAACATCTCATCGGTGACAGGAGTCTGTTGGTCGGCTCGTGGCTTGCGCTCCTCACGCGGCGCACGGGGCTGGCGCTCTACCTGCTGTTCATCGGCGACCACAGGCGCTTCGTCGATTGGAGCGCGCAGCTCGCGTTTACGCTCTTCGCGCGGCTTGCGTTCCTCGCGGGGTGCTCGCTCGCGACGTGGCTGCGCCTCTGCAGTTTCAGTCTGCTCACGAGGCTTGCGCTCTTCGCGCTGCGGGCGTGGCTGACGCTCCTCGCGTGGCTGGCGCTCTTCGCGGGGTTGACGTTCCTCTCGAGGTTGGCGCTCCTCACGCGGCTTGCGCTCTTCGTCGCGGCCTGCACGCGAATCGCGGCGGCGGTTCTGCTGACGTCCGCTGCGACGCTCGTCGTTGCGCTGGGGGCGCGGCGATGAGGGCTTTTTCTCGACTTCCACGGTGGCTTGCGGCTCTTTAGTCTCGCCTGCGAACAGGCCGACCAGGGATTTGATCAGGCCTTTGAACAGGCTCGGCTCCTGTGCCGGAGCGGCTGCCGGTGCTTCAGCCGGTGTCGCGGCGGCAGGGGCTGGTGCAGTGCGCTGCGGTGCGGTCTTGACCGCCGCCTCCTGGCGAACCAGGGTGCGCGTGGAGCTGACAGGCTGAGCCTCTTCTGCTTCGGTTTGGCTCATCTCGTAGCTGGCTTGGCCAACCATGATCTCAGGGCTGTCGTCGCGCAGGCGCTGAACTTCGAAGTGCGGCGTCTCTAGATGATCGTCCGGCAGAATGAAGATGCGAGCACGGGTGCGCAGCTCGATCTTGGTGATCGCGTTGCGCTTCTCGTTGAGCAGGAACGCGGCGACCTGGAATGGCACGCGGGCGCGAACTTCGGCGGTGCGGTCCTTGAGGGCCTCTTCCTCGATCAGGCGAAGGATCGCCAGCGATAGTGATTCGACGTCGCGGATGATGCCTTGGCCGTTACAGCGCGGGCAGACGATGCCGCTGGTTTCGCCGAGGGACGGGCGCAAACGCTGACGAGACATTTCCAGAAGGCCGAAGCGAGAAATGCGACCGACCTGGATGCGTGCACGATCGGCTTCCAGCGCTTCGCGCATTTTTTCTTCGACGGCACGTTGGTTTTTGGCCGGCGTCATGTCGATGAAGTCGATGACAATCAGACCGCCGATGTCGCGCAGGCGTAGCTGACGAGCGATTTCTTCGGCCGCTTCCAGATTGGTCTGTAGCGCGGTTTCTTCGATGTCGCCGCCTTTGGTGGCGCGGGCCGAGTTGATGTCGATGGAAACCAGCGCCTCGGTTGGATCGATGACGATGGAGCCGCCCGAGGGCAGTTTAACTTCGCGCTGGAACGCGGTCTCGATCTGGCTTTCGATCTGGAAGCGGTTGAACAGTGGTACCGAATCTTCGTATAGCTTGATCTTGCTGGCGTACTGCGGCATCACCTGCTGAATGAAGCTCAGCGCCTCATCCTGTGCTTCGACGCTGTCGATGAGCACTTCGCCAATGTCCTGACGCAGATAGTCGCGAATGGCGCGGATGATTACGTTGGATTCCTGATAGATCAGGAACGGAGCGACGCGATCCTGCGAAGCATCCTTGACCGCGGTCCAGAGCTGCAGCAGGTAGTCCAGGTCGCATTGCAGTTCTTCGC
The DNA here is from genome assembly GCF_040310405.1 of Pseudomonas sp. E45-MNA-CIBAN-0222. NCBI lineage: Bacteria > Pseudomonadati > Pseudomonadota > Gammaproteobacteria > Pseudomonadales > Pseudomonadaceae > Pseudomonas > Pseudomonas sp. E45-MNA-CIBAN-0222. The sequence goes on along the minus strand of NZ_JBEOPU010000010.1, from coordinate 135,874 downwards.
TTGAGCGGCCCAGGCCAGCGGTTCGGACAATGAGGCCCATGTCGGCAGGCACGTCCAGGCCATTCAGTGCTTCGCGCAGCTCATTGCGTTCTTCGCCTTCGATGCGGCGAGAGATGCCGCCCGCGCGCGGGTTGTTTGGCATCAGCACCAAGTAGCGGCCGGCGAGACTGATAAAGGTGGTCAGCGCTGCGCCCTTGTTGCCGCGTTCTTCCTTCTCAACCTGAACGATTACTTCCTGGCCTTCGCGCAGGACGTCCTTGATGTTTACGCGGCCTTCAGGCGACTTGCTGAAGTACTCACGGGAGATTTCTTTGAGAGGGAGGAAGCCATGACGCTCGGCGCCGAAGTCGACGAAAGCGGCTTCAAGGCTGGGTTCTACGCGGGTGATCTTGCCCTTGTAGATGTTGGCTTTTTTCTGCTCGCGGGCACCTGATTCGATGTCGAGATCGAACAAGCGTTGGCCGTCGACCAGTGCGACACGCAACTCTTCAGGCTGAGTCGCGTTAATTAGCATTCTTTTCATGTAGTACCGTCGGTTTCCGAGGCATCCGGAAACGGCGTTCGGCACACACGACTCTCGCGGTCGGTGTCAGGTGAGTCAGGAATGGTTGTAAGGCACTCCAGTGTCCAGCGATGTGCGGCCAAATGGGCCGGCGTCGCGACGACATCTCCTGCTTACTGTCGGAACAGAAGCAATGGTTCGGGAGGAGGAATCAGGCATCGGTAGCGGACGGAATGAAGCGTCTGTGAAAGCCTTTGCTACGCAATCCGATGCTGTGCATCTCCACCCAACACGCATACTTTGAAAATCGGGTGCCGCTCGCAGAATCCAGAGAGCGGGTTATCGATTATCGCGATTCCCCAAAGGGGGCACGCATCATGTCTTCAAGGCTTGTTTCGCAACTTCACCACTATCGAGGGAAGCTCCGTCGGACGGCCTCACGTCCTAGAACATTTTTGCCGGTCAGGGTTGGCGATAACGCTGGCATCCCTGGACCTGGCCGCTTTTGGCGGCGTTCGGGACTATAACAGCAATGTTTAAGTGCTTCAATTCCATGAAAATTGATATGATGCCGCGATGACCAATACCCCTTCCCAGACCTCCGGTGTGCAAATGCTTGAGGTCGCGCCGGAACTTGCCGGCCAGCGCATCGACAACTTCCTTCGTAATCAGCTCAAGGGCGTTCCCAAGACGTTGATTTACCGCATCTTGCGTAAAGGCGAGGTGCGGGTAAACAAGGGGCGGATCAAGCCCGAATACAAGCTGCAGGCTGGAGATGTGGTGCGCGTCCCGCCGCTGCGCCTGGCGGAGCGTGACGAGCCAGAACCGCTTGCTCAAGGATTACTGGAGCGGCTTGAGAAGGCCATCGTCCATGAAGACAAAGCGCTCATCGTGCTGAATAAGCCTGCCGGCATAGCAGTGCATGGCGGTAGTGGGCTTAGCTACGGCGTGATCGAAGCGATGCGACAGCTGCGTCCGGACGTCAAAGAGCTCGAACTGGTGCATCGCCTTGATCGGGATACTTCTGGCCTGCTGATGATAGCCAAGAAGCGCAGTATGTTGCGTCATCTGCATCAGGCGCTCCGTGGCGACGGCGTCGACAAGCGCTATATGGCCTTGGTGCGTGGCCGCTGGGAAACTTCGAAGAAGCAGGTCAATGCGCCGCTATTGAAGAATACGCTGCGCTCTGGCGAGCGAATGGTTGAAGTAACCGAGGATGGTAAAGAGGCATTGACGCTGTTTCGTGTGCTTCGCCGATTCGGCGAGTTCGCGACATTGGTGGAGGCGAAACCGGTTACCGGGCGTACCCATCAGATTCGTGTTCACGCGCGCCATGCCGGGCATAGCATCGCGGGAGATAGCAAGTACGGTGATGAGGAGTTCACTCGTGAGATTCGTGAGCTGGGCGGCAAGCGTTTGTTTCTGCATGCCTACGCCTTGAAGGTGCCGCTGCCTGATGGTGGGGAGTTGTCGCTGGAGGCGCCTGTCGATGAGATGTGGGCGCGGACGTTGGAGCGTCTGGGTGAGTAGCTACCAAGTTCTGATATTCGACTGGGACGGCACGCTAGCCGATTCGATCGGCCGTATCGTCGAGTCGATACATATAGCCGCACACGGTTGCGGTTTGTCACGGCTCGATGATGCCGCTGTAAAAGGCATCATCGGTTTGGCACTGCCTGAAGCTATCGGCGTGCTTTACCCGGATCACGCTGATGATGCGCTGATTCAGGAATTTCGCCATCGCTACAGTGAGCATTATTTGGCGTTGGAAGCTCAGCCTTCTCCGCTGTACCCGGGTGTTGCGGAATCTCTGTCGAGGTTTCGTGAGGCTGGGTATCTGCTTGCTGTCGCCACTGGCAAGGGGCGGCGCGGTCTTGATCGCGTGCTGGCGGGGCAAGGGTTGGAAAGGTTCTTCGATATCACGCGCTGCGCGGATGAGACGGCGAGCAAGCCTGATCCGCTGATGATTCGTCAGATACTCGCTCATTGCGGTGTGCCCCCGGCGCAGGCGCTGATGGTTGGCGATTCTGTGTTCGATCTGCAGATGGCTCATCGTGCCGGAGTGGACAGTGTGGCTGTCGCTTATGGTGCGCAGCCTGTGGAGGTCCTGCAGCGGTGTGAGCCGCGCGCTGCGATCAATCATTTTTCGGAGCTTGGCACCTGGTTGCGCTCCGTGGCTGGTTCTGAGGTGAATGACTATGTCGGATGAATGGAAGGCTCCGGTAGGGGAAGCCAAGGAAGATCGAAACAGCTGGAAGCTTCTGGAGAAAACGCTGCTTGCTGGCGTTCAGGAGCAGCGCCGCGCTAGGCGCTGGGGCATATTCTTCAAGCTGCTGACCTTCGTGTATCTGTTCGGCGCGCTGGCCTTGTTTTCGCCAGCATTGCAGTTTGGCAAGGGCAAGAGTGCCCAGGAAAGCCACACGGCCGTGATAAATGTGCGCGGAATGATCGCCGATGAGGAGTCCGCTAGTGCCGATAACATTGTGGGTGCTTTGCGAGCCGCCTTCGAGGATGCGAACACCAAGGGGATCGTTTTGCGCATCAACAGTCCGGGTGGAAGTCCGGTCCAGTCGGGTTACATCTACGACGAAATCCGGCGTCTGCGGGGTGAGTATCCCGCGATCAAGGTGTACGCGGTGATTACTGATCTCGGTGCGTCGGGTGCGTACTATATCGCCAGCGCCGCGGACGAGATATATGCGGACAAATCCAGTCTGGTCGGATCAATTGGTGTGACCGCCGCCACCTTCGGCTTTGTCGATACCATGGAGAAGCTTGGTGTTGAGCGGCGTGTTTATACTTCCGGTGAGCACAAGGCGTTCCTTGATCCGTTCCAGCCGGAAAAGCCCGAGGAGAGTCAGTTCTGGCGCAGCGTTCTTGCGACGACCCATAAGCAGTTTATCGATAGCGTAAAGCGCGGTCGCGGCGATCGCCTTCAGGACGCGCAACATCCCGAGCTCTTCTCGGGATTGGTATGGTCGGGTGAACAGGCACTGGAGTTGGGATTGATCGATGGGCTGGGTAGTACGGCTCATGTCGCGCGTGTTGTGATTGGTGAGCCGGAGCTCGTCGATTTCACGGTCAAGGAGTCACCGCTCGATCGTTTCACCAAGAAGCTCGGCGCTGGAGTAGCCGAGCGTCTGGCGATATTGGTCGGTCTGCAGGGGCCGGCGCTGCGTTAGCGGGTAGGTCCTGCTCGGTCACGGTCAGGGTAGCTCGATGCCTTCGTTGCGCAGCATGTCCACTAGGCGAATCAGTGGCAGGCCTACGAGGCTGGTGACGTCCTCTCCCTCGGTGGAGCGGAAAAGGCAGATGCCGAGTGCTTCGGCCTTGAAGCTGCCCGCGCAGTCGAAGGGTTGCTCGGCTTTCAGGTAGCGCTCGATTTGCGTTTCGTTCAGCTCTCGAAAGTGCACGGTAAAGGGTACGCAGTCCACTTGAATGCGGCCGCTGCTGCTGTCAATTAGAGCCAGTCCGGTTAGGAATCTGACGCTGTTGCCGCTGGCAAATTGCAGTTGCTGCTTCGCCCGCTCGAACGTGTGAGGCTTTCCGAGAATCTCTTGATCCAGCACTGCAACCTGATCGGAGCCGATAATCAGGTGGTTCGGGTATTGGTCGGCGAGCGCTCTGGTCTTGGTCTCGGCGAGTCTGCGTACGAGCTGCTCGGCAGCTTCCCCGGGCAGGCTTGTTTCGTCGATTTCCGGTGCGCAGCTGTCGAACGACAGTCGCAGGCGAGAGAGCAGTTGCTGGCGATAACGTGAGCTGGAAGCAAGCAGCAGGGGGCGCATAATTCCTCCTTTATATACAGGTGCTAAATTGTATGCCCTGCATCGTAAAACCATGCGGAAATTCCTTTGACAGGGCGAGGGCGCATCCCTAGAATGCCGCGCTTATGTTGAAAGGACCGATACCTCCGCACGTTGATCCGCGCAAGCTTGCTGACCGAGCGGCCACCTTAACCGGTGAGCTGCAATTGTCGCAGCTGAAGCGGCTCGCAGATCCTCTTGAAGATGATCAGGGTGTGGTGCGCGCTAGTTTTTCTTTTGGGCGCGACGAGCAACGTACTGTGGTTGTTCACAGTCAGCTCGACGTTGAGGTCAAACTGATTTGCCAGCGTTGTCTGGAGCCGGTTGTTCTGCCGATTCACAGCGAGTGCGATTATGCGGTTGTGAATGAAGGGGCGAGCAGCCAGCACCTACCCAAAGGGTATGACGTGCTGGAAGTGGGAGAGGATCCTTTGGATCTGCTGGCTCTGGTCGAAGACGAGCTGTTGCTTGCTCTGCCGATTGTTCCACTCCATGACCCTGAAATTTGCCAGCCGCCGGTTGGGCCAGATGAGCCTGAACCGAGTGAGGACGAGGTAACGCGGTCCAACCCGTTCAGCGTACTGGCGCAGTTAAAGCGTGACCCAAACGTTTAGGAGTTGATCCAAATGGCTGTTCAGCAGAACAAAAAATCCCGTTCCGCCCGTGACATGCGTCGTTCGCATGACGCTCTCGTGCCGAACGCTCTGTCCGTGGAAAAGAGCACCGGTGAAGTTCACCTGCGTCACCACGTGTCCCCGGATGGTTTCTACCGTGGTCGCAAAGTGATCGACAAGGGCGCTGACGAGTAATCCTTGTCTGCTCCGGTCATCGCGATCGATGCAATGGGTGGGGACTTCGGTCCCCACTGCATTGTTCCGGCCAGTCTTTCCTGTCTGGCTGAAAGCCCCTCGCTGCACCTGGTCCTAGTCGGCCAATCTTCCTTGATTGAAAAAATCGTTGCCCAGCATCCAGGGGTTGATCGCGCGCGCCTGAGAATTGTCGATGCACCTGAGATGATCGGGATGGACGAGCGGCCTGCTCAGGCTCTGCGTGGCAAGCCCCGATCCTCCATGCGTGTTGCACTTGAGCAAGTTCGCGACGGCGGTGCGAAAGCCTGTGTGAGTGCTGGTAATACTGGCGCGCTGATGGCGCTGGCGCGCCAGGTCCTAAAAACTCTGCCAGGTATCGACCGGCCGGCTATGGTGACAGCGCTCCCTACACAGGGTGATCCGTGTCTGTTGCTGGACCTTGGCGCAAACGTTGACTGCCCGCCCGAGCAGCTTTTCCAGTTCGCGGTCATGGGGGCGGTGGCGGCCGAGTCCATTGGGCGACATCAGCCCAAGGTTGCGCTGCTGAATGTTGGCACTGAGGATATCAAGGGCAACCAGCAGGTGAAGCAAGCTGCTTTGCTGTTGCAACAGGCTGCTGGGCTCAACTACCAGGGCTTTATCGAGGGGGATGGGCTCTATCGCGGTGAGGCCGATGTGGTCGTGTGTGATGGCTTCGTCGGTAATGTGCTGCTCAAGTCCAGCGAAGGACTGGCCGGGATGTTGGGCGTCCGGGTCGAGGCGCTATTCAAGCGTTCGCTTGGTGCGCGGATTCTGGGTGTTGCGGCGTTGCCTCTCCTGCGTAGATTGCGTGCTGAGCTGAATCCTGCGCAGTACAACGGTGCCAGTTTTCTGGGGCTGCAGGGTATTGTTGTAAAGAGTCACGGCAGCGCAGGTGCCGAAGGCTTCAAGGCGGCCATACAGCGCGCCGCGCAGGACGTCGAGCATGACCTTCCCGAGCTTCTGGGGCGCAGATTGGGAATTCTTCTGGGTGCCGCTCACCTGCCCGATGGGGTGGATGATGTGACTGCAGAGAACGGCAAGCCATCCAACTGAAATTCGCGACGCCGGTCACTGGCGTATCCTTCAGACGAACAGAACCACAAGAGAGTCGTTTCATGTCCGCATCACTTGCTTTCGTCTTTCCCGGTCAGGGGTCTCAGTCTCTTGGCATGCTGGCCGAGCTTGGTGCTCAGCAGAGTGTGATTCTCGATACCTTTGCCGAGGCTTCTTCAGCGTTGGGTTATGACCTCTGGGCGCTGACCCAGAACGGCCCGGAAGAACATTTGAACCAGACCGACAAGACGCAGCCGGCCATTCTCACTGCTTCCATTGCGATCTGGCGTCTTTGGCAGGCTGAAAACGGCGCGCAGCCTGCTTTCGTTGCAGGCCACAGTCTTGGTGAATATTCCGCTCTCGTGGCTGCTGGCAGTCTTGCGTTTGCCGATGCAGTCAAGCTGGTCCAGTTGCGTGGCCAATTAATGCAGCAGGCGGTGCCGGCCGGGCAGGGTGGCATGGCGGCCATTCTCGGGTTGGAAGATGCCGATGTATTGGCTGCCTGTGCGGAAGCTGCGCAGGGTGAGGTGGTCAGCGCCGTCAACTTCAATGCGCCCGGTCAGGTGGTGATTGCCGGCAATGCCGCGGCTGTGGAGCGCGCTATCGAAGCCTGCAAGGCCAGGGGCGCCAAGCGTGCGATGAGCTTGCCGGTAAGCGTGCCGTCCCATTGCGAGCTGATGCGTCCTGCGGCAGAGCGCTTTGCTGCGTCGGTAGAGGCGATCGAATGGCAGGCACCACAGATTCCGCTGGTGCAGAACGTCAGCGCAGCAGTCGTTGCAGATCTAGATTCGCTCAAGCGCGACCTGCTGGCTCAGCTATACAGCCCGGTACGCTGGGTCGAGTCGATGGTGGCGCTGGGTGAGCGGGGCGTGACGTCGCTGGTCGAGTGCGGCCCCGGCAAGGTTCTGTCAGGCCTCAACAAGCGCTGTGTGAAGGGCGTCAGCACCTACAATCTGGATACCCCCGAGGCCTTCGCGGCCACTCGTGTCGCATTGGCTTGAACAAGGAGAACGCTATGAGTCTGCAAGGTAAGGTGGCATTGGTAACTGGCGCGAGCCGTGGCATTGGCCAGGCCATTGCCCTTGAGTTGGGTCGCCAGGGTGCAATCGTCATCGGCACTGCAACCACGCCATCTGGTGCCGAGCGCATTGCCGAAACACTGAAGAGCAATGGCATCGAAGGGGCCGGGCTGGTGCTTGATGTTGGCAATGATGAGTCGGTCAGTACCACGCTGGAGCACATCCAGCAGCATCTTGGGCAGCCAGCAATCCTGATCAACAATGCCGGTATTACCCGCGATAACCTTATGCTGCGCATGAAAGATGACGAATGGCATGACGTCATCAATACCAATTTGAGCAGCTTGTATCGGCTCACCAAGGCCGTGCTGCGGGGCATGACGAAAGCTCGCTGGGGACGAATCATCAATATCGGTTCGGTGGTTGGTGCCATGGGCAACGCCGGACAGGTAAACTACGCGGCAGCCAAAGCCGGTCTGGAGGGTTTCAGTCGTGCATTGGCTCGTGAGGTTGGGTCGCGTGGTATCACGGTGAATTCCGTGGCGCCTGGTTTCATCGATACCGATATGACTCGCGAGTTGCCGGAAGCCCAGCGCGATGCGCTCCTGGGGCAGATTCCCCTGGGACGTCTCGGTCAGGCCGAAGAAATTGCCAAGGTCGTCGCGTTTCTCGCTTCTGACGGCGCTGCCTATGTTACTGGTGCCACTGTGCCAGTGAATGGCGGCATGTACATGAGCTGAGTGTGACGTCCAACGCAGGATGACAGTCATAAGGGCTGTCTTTAAATTAGCTATAAACTGCAGCTGCGTTATAGACAGATGGTTGAAGGCGGCGTCATGCTTGCCTGCTTCCAGCTTGAAATGCGGAAAACGCTTTCTATACACTACCGCGCAGACCAGCTGCCTGATTTTTCCATAGGAGTGAAAACAAGGTATGAGCACCATCGAAGAACGCGTCAAGAAAATCGTTGCCGAGCAACTTGGCGTTAAAGAAGAGGAAGTAACCAACAGCGCTTCCTTCGTCGAAGACCTGGGTGCCGACTCTCTTGACACCGTTGAGCTGGTGATGGCTCTGGAAGAGGAATTCGAGACCGAAATCCCGGACGAGCAGGCTGAGAAGATCACCACTGTTCAGGAAGCTATCGATTACATCAACGCGCACGCGCAGTAAGTTGTAATCCGCTTCGGAACCAGGAAAGCCGCACTGCCTTGATCGAGGTAGTGCGGCTTTTCTTTGAGAGGGATTCATCCAGATCACGGGCGCAATCTTGCACCCGGACCGGGGATCGTTCCTGTCTTGGCGGGAGTTGAGCCAAGTTCGTTTAGGTATAGGAGTAATTGCTGTGTCGCGTAGACGCGTCGTAGTCACTGGGATGGGCATGCTATCGCCACTGGGTAACGATGTGCCGAGCAGCTGGCAGGGAATTCTCGCCGGCCGCAGTGGCATCGGCCTGATCGAGCATATGGATCTGTCTGCCTACTCCACTCGTTTTGGCGGTTCAATCAAGAACTTCGATGTCGAGCAATACCTGCCGGCGAAAGAAGCTCGCAAACTCGACTTGTTCATCCAGTACGGACTAGCGGCTAGCTTTCAGGCCGTGCGTGATTCCGGTCTGGAGGTTACGGACGCCAATCGGGAGCGCATTGGTGTCGCGATGGGGTCCGGTATCGGTGGGCTCACCAATATCGAAAACAGCTGCAAGGCGCTGATCGAGCAAGGTCCGCGGCGTATTTCGCCATTCTTTGTGCCTGGCTCCATTATCAATATGGTGTCCGGCTTTCTGTCGATCCACCTTGGATTGCAGGGCCCCAACTATGCGATCGCCACAGCCTGCACCACCGGCACACATTGCATCGGGATGGCTGCCCGCAACATCGCATATGGCGAGGCCGATGTGATGGTGGCCGGCGGTTCTGAAATGGCTGCCAGTGGTCTCGGCATCGGCGGCTTTGCCGCAGCTCGGGCATTGTCCACGCGTAACGATGATCCGGCTGCGGCAAGCCGTCCGTGGGACAAAGAGCGCGATGGCTTTGTACTGTCCGATGGCGCTGGCGCCCTAGTGCTCGAGGAGTTGGAGCATGCCAAGGCCCGCGGTGCACACATCTATGCCGAGTTGATTGGTTTCGGTATGAGCGCTGATGCGTTTCACATGACCTCACCGCCAGACGATGGCGCTGGTGCAGCGCGCTGTATCGGCAATGCGCTGAAGGACGCACAGCTGAACGGCGATCAGGTGCAGTACATCAATGCGCACGGCACCTCGACCCCTGCTGGTGATAAAGCCGAGGCTGCTGCGATTCGCAGTGTATTCGGTGATCACGCCTACGAGCTGTCGGTGAGCTCCACCAAGTCCATGGTTGGCCATCTGCTCGGCGCAGCCGGCGCCGTGGAGGCGATCTTCAGCGTCTTGGCAATTCGTGATCAGGTAGCGCCGCCGACCATCAATCTGCACGAGCCTGATGAAGGCTGCGACCTCGACTTCGTACCGCATCAGGCCAAGCCACGGCCGATCGATGTTGCGGTGTCCAACTCCTTCGGCTTCGGTGGCACCAACGGTTCGCTGGTGTTCCGCCGGTTTGCCGAGTGACATTGAGCTGGCTGAACGGGCAGCGCTGTGATGGCCTGCCCGTTCATGATCGCGGACTGGCTTACGGTGATGGGCTGTTCGAGACGATCCGCGTCGTAGGCGGTCGGGCGCAGTTGCTCGACCGGCACCTGCAGCGGCTGAGTGGTGGCTGCCAACGCCTCGCTATCCCCATTGAGCTCGATGCGCTGCGCGATGAACTGACGCAGTTCTGCCAGGTGCTGGGGCAGGGGGTTGCCAAGCTGATCATCACTCGTGGTGCCGGGCTGCGTGGGTATGCACCACCACAGCCCTGTCAGCCACAACGCTTGCTGTTAGGCTCGCCGCTTCCTTCTTATCCTCCACAGCACGCCGAAGTCGGTGTGCGACTTTTCCCCTGTGCCACTCGTCTTGCCGAGCAGCCCTTGCTTGCCGGAGTCAAACATCTAAACCGTCTTGAGCAGGTGTTGGCGCGTGCCGAATGGCACGATCCTGGCTTTGCGGAAGGGTTAATGTGCGACATGTCCGGCCGGGTGATCGAGGGTGTTTTCAGCAATCTGTTTCTGGTCGCAGACGGCCGGCTACATACTGCGTCGCTCACACGCTGCGGCGTGGCAGGTGTCATGCGGGCGGAAATCATGGCGCGCGCATCGCAGCTGGGGCTTTCGGTCGTCGAACGCGATATCAGCTATGCCGAGCTGCTGCGGGCCGATGAGGTTTTCCTTTGTAACAGCCTCTATGGTCTCTGGCCCGTGACAGGTTTGGCCGAGCGCGTCTGGCCCGTCGGCCCGCTGACCCGTAAACTGCAGTCCGTTGTTGCCGACCTATTGAGTGATTCGTGATCCGTAAATTTCTTGTTCTGCTGCTGGCCGTGGTGCTGTTGGCAGTGATTGCGCTCGGGCTGTTTGCCTGGAAGCAGCATTCTGCTTTGGAGCAGACATTGTCCGTGAGCGACGACGCCCATCTGCTTGATGTGCGGCCGGGCGATACGCCTAGTGGCGTATTTCTAAGGCTTGAGGCCGAAGGCGTGTTGGAAGATGCGTTTTGGCTACGGCTGTACTGGCGCTTGAACTTGGCCGGACAGAGCCTGCACAGTGGTGAATACCGTCTGATGCCTGGCATGACCGCACGAGACATGATCGGGCTCTGGAAGCGCGGCGAAGTCGTGCAGTACAGCCTGACGCTTGTGGAAGGGTGGAATTTCAGGCAACTGCGTAGTGCTCTGCAGAATCAGTCCAAGCTTGAGCAAACACTGGATGGTCTGTCGGATGCGGACATCATGGAGCGCATCGGCGCGGCTGGCCTGCATCCAGAAGGTCGTTTCTTTCCTGATACCTACCGTTTTACCCGCGGCACTTCCGATCTCGAGCTGCTGCGGCGGGCCTATACCAGGCTGGAGCAGGTGCTTGAAGAGGAGTGGCAGCAGCGCTCAGAGGGTCTGCCTTACAAAGATGCTTACCAGGCGCTGATCATGGCCTCGATCATTGAGAAGGAAACCGGCGTACCGCACGAGCGTGGTGAGATTTCAGGGGTCTTTGTGCGTCGTTTAGCGCGAGGCATGCTCCTACAGACCGACCCGACTGTGATCTACGGCATGGGCGAGACTTACCGGGGCCGTATAACGCGAAATGATCTGCGCACACCGACTCCCTACAATACGTACACCAACCCCGGATTGCCGCCGACGCCGATCGCTATGGTTGGGCGCGAGGCGATTCACGCGGCATTGCATCCGCTCGATGGCACAAGTCTCTTCTTCGTAGCCCGCGGCGATGGCAGTCATGTCTTCAGCGATACACTCGATCAGCACAACCGCGCGGTGCGCGAGTATCAACTCAAGCGACGCGCCGACTACCGTTCCAGCCCGCCGCCACGACAGGCGCCAGCTAATAGTGAAAGCGCCCAATGAACGGACTCTTCGTCACCCTTGAAGGCCCGGAAGGGGCTGGGAAAAGCACCAACCGCGAATATCTTGCCGAATGCTTGCGGGCTCGTGGCGTGGATGTAGTACTGACTCGTGAGCCCGGAGGCACGCCGTTGGCAGAGCGTATCCGTGAGCTGTTGCTGGCTCCGGCAGACGAGCCAATGGCAGCCGACACCGAGTTGCTTTTGGTGTTTGCTGCGCGTGCGCAGCACGTGGCTCAGGTCATACGGCCCGCTTTGGAGCGAGGTGCAGTGGTGTTGTGCGATCGCTTCACTGATGCCACCTACGCCTACCAGGGGGGCGGCCGCGGGCTTTCGGGCGAGCGAATAGAGCAATTGGAAACATTCGTGCAGGGTGATCTGCGTCCTGATCTGACGTTGATTTTCGATCTCCCGATCGAGGTGGGGCTCGCTCGCGCAGCAGCGCGGGGGCGCCTTGATCGCTTCGAGCAGGAGGGCATCCGCTTTTTCGAGTCGGTGCGACGTACCTATCTGGAACGTGCCGGAGCTGCACCATCGCGTTACCGGATTATCGACGCTGGCCAGTCCCTTACTGCTGTGCAGCAGGATGTCGAGAAATTGATTCCTGACTTGATGGGGCGTCTCGGTGACTGACGTTCTTCCGTGGCAGGCTGAACTCTGGCGGCAACTGGCAGGGCGCACACAGCATGCTCATGCCTACCTGCTGCATGGCCCCGGCGGCATAGGTAAACGCTTGCTGGCCGAGCAGTTGATGGCGCTGTTGCTTTGTCAGCGTCCCGTCGGTGCGAGTGCCTGCGGTGAGTGCAAGGCTTGTCAGTTACTGGCAGCACATACGCATCCAGACCATTACATTCTCGAGCCGGAAGAGGTCGATAAGGCCATCCGGGTCGATCAGGTACGCGACCTGGTTGGCTTCGTCACCCAGACGGCGCAGTTGGGTGGACGCAAGGTGATATTGCTGGAGCCGGCTGAAGCGATGAACCTGAATGCGGCCAACGCATTGTTGAAAAGCCTCGAGGAGCCCTCCGGCGATACGGTGTTGCTGCTCATCAGCCATCAGCCCAGCCGTCTGCTGCCGACCATCAAAAGCCGCTGCGTGCAGCAGGCCTGCCCTTTGCCGGGACGCCAGCAAAGTCTGGACTGGCTTGCAGGACAGTTACCGGAGCTGCCGTCGGATCTTCGTGAGCAGCTGCTGATGCTGGCAGCAGGCTCGCCTTTGGCCGCGCTGAAACTGCATGACCAGAAGGTGCTAGAGCTGCGAGCCTTGGTCGTCGATGGGGTGAAAAAGCTTCTTAAGCAACAGCAGTCGCCTACTCAGCTAGCCGAGGGCTGGAATGCGTTGCCGCTGATTCTGCTGTTCGATTGGTTCTGCGAGTGGGTGCATCTGATCCTGCGTTATCAGATGGCCGGTGATGAAGCGGAGCTCGGTGCTGCCGATATGCAGAAGGTGTTGCAGTACCTCGCGCAGAAATCCCCGCAGCACAAAGTGATGGCGCTGCAGGACTGGCTACTTGAACATCGACAGAAAGTGCTGGGCAAAGCCAACCTCAACCGTGTGTTGCTTCTCGAAGCGCTACTGGTGCAGTGGGCAACGCTGCCCGGTGCGGGCTAGAATCGACTAGAATTTTCGTTAGGAACACCGCATGAGCCTGCCAGCAAATCTCGGTCCGCGTAACGGCATCCTGTCCTTGACCATCAAGGACAAATCGGTGCTCTACGCTGCGTTCATGCCCTTCATCAAGCATGGTGGATTGTTCATTCCGACCAACAAGAGCTACAAGCTTGGTGATGAGGTGTTCATGCTTCTGAATCTGATGGATGAGCCGGAGAAAATTCCAGTTGCTGGGAAGGTGGTCTGGATTACGCCAAAAGGTGCCCAGGGTAGCCGTGCAGCAGGCATCGGTGTGCAGTTCAATGAGGGTGACAGCACGGCGCGCAACAAGATCGAAACCTATCTGGCCGGTGCGCTCAAATCGGATCGTCCGACTCACACGATGTAACGCCTGAGGGATCAGCGTTGATCTCAGTCCTGTGGCCAACCGCGCTCTAATCCGCTGGGCTTTCCTGATCGTCGGCTATTTGCTCTACAATCGCCCCTTTTTCGCGATAGCAAGTAGTGCCTTCCATGCTGGTAGATTCCCACTGTCATCTTGACCGACTCGACCTGGCCGCCCATGGCGGTTCACTCGATGCAGCGCTCGACGCTGCTAGATCACGCGGGGTAGGGCATTTCCTCTGTATTGGAGTCAGCGCGGATAACGCCGCAGCGGTCAAAGCGTTGACCGATCAATATGCTGATGTCGATTGTTCCATCGGTGTACACCCGCTGGATCTCGAACCGACGAATCAGCCGATGCTGGACTGGTTGCTTAGCGAGTTGCAGCATCCGCACGCCGTCGCTATCGGTGAAACGGGTCTGGACTATCACTATCAGCCTGAAGCCGCGCAAATGCAGCAGCAGTCGTTTCGCCTGCATCTCGAAGCTGCTCGGCTCACGGACAAACCGGTGATCGTTCATACCCGTGAAGCGCGTGCCGATACCCTGGCCTTGCTGCGTGAGGCGGCGCTACCCCGGGCAGGTGTGCTGCATTGCTTCACCGAAGATTGGGAAATGGCCAAGGCCGCGCTTGATCTCGGGTTCTATATCTCGCTCTCCGGAATCGTCACCTTCCGCAACGCCGATGCGCTGCGCGACGTCGCACGGCAGGTTCCAGCAGACCGTCTGCTCGTCGAAACAGACGCACCTTACCTGGCGCCTGTACCGTACCGAGGAAAATCGAACTTGCCGCAATACGTGCGGGAGGTGGCGGAGTTTCTCGCCGAGCTGCGTGGCGTGTCATTTGAAACGCTGGCCGAGCAGACCACTACGAATTTCAGAACGCTGTTCCCGCTGGCAAGAGTTCGCGGCTGACGTAGCCGTTGCGTAACCGCAGACTGCCTCTTTGAGCGTGTACCGAACGTTGCCCATTTGCCTACCCATCAGGTGCTTTGCGCATGGCGCTGTACCGCTCTATTGACCCCAAGGTGGCGCATGACCGCTGAGATGCTACATACCGGATCGCTTCAGCGCGGTCTGAAGAATCGCCATATCCAGTTGATCGCCTTGGGCGGGGCAATTGGCACCGGATTATTTCTGGGCTCGGCAGGGGTGCTGCGAAGCGCAGGGCCATCGATGATTCTTGGCTACGCGATCGGTGGCTTCATCGCTTTTCTGATCATGCGCCAGCTCGGTGAGATGATCGTCGAGGAGCCGGTTGCTGGTTCCTTCAGCCATTTCGCGCACAAGTACGGTGGTGGCTATGCGGGCTTTCTCTCAGGGTGGAACTACTTGGTGCTGTACGTCCTGGTTGGCATGGCCGAGCTGACGGCGGTGGGCAAGTACGTGCAGTTCTGGTGGCCCGAGATTCCAACTTGGGCCACGGCCACTGCATTCTTCGTACTGATCAATCTGATCAACCTCGGTAACGTCAAAGCCTTTGGTGAAGCCGAGTTCTGGTTCGCAATCGTCAAGGTCGCCGCGATCGTTGGCATGATTCTGCTCGGGCTGTTCCTGCTGGCCAGTGGTAAGGGCGGCGAGCAGGCGAGCATCAGCAATCTTTGGACGCACGGTGGTTTCTTCCCTAATGGCTTCAGCGGAATGTTGCTGGCGTTGGCTATCATCATGTTTTCCTTCGGCGGCCTGGAGTTGGTTGGCATCACCGCGGCGGAAGCAGCAGATCCTAAAACCGTCATTCCCAAAGCGATCAATCAGGTCGTCTATCGCATCCTGATCTTCTATATAGGCGCGTTGACGGTGCTATTGGCGCTTTACCCCTGGGATGCGTTGCTGCTGACGTTGGGTGCGGCGGGCGACCCTTATAGCGGCAGCCCCTTCGTACAGATCTTTTCGCTGATCGGCAGTGATACGGCGGCACACCTGCTGAACTTCGTAGTGCTCACTGCGGCGCTATCGGTCTATAACAGCGGCGTGTATTGCAACAGTCGTATGCTATACGGCCTGGCAGAGCAGGGCGACGCGCCGCGCGGCTTGATGAAGATCAATGCCCGCGGGGTGCCAGTCCTCGCTGTTGGTGTGTCGGCGTTGGTGACGCTCCTCTGCGTGGCGGTGAACTACCTGTTCCCGCAGGGGGCTCTCGAAGTGCTTATGTCTCTTGCTGTGGCTGCCCTGGTGATCAACTGGGCGATGATCAGCCTTGCGCATCTCAAGTTCCGACGTGCAATGCGGCGCCAAGGTATCGAGCCAAGCTTCAAGGCATTCTGGTTTCCGCTGAGCAACTACCTGTGCCTGGCCTTCGTTGCAGGGATATTGGTCATCATGCTGTGGCTGCCGGGTATTCGTATGTCGGTATTCGCGATTCCCGTATGGGTTGGCTTTCTCTGGCTGTGCTACCAGCTTCGGGCACATGTGCTTGCGAAGGCCTAGCGCTTTACTAGCGATCAGGCAAAAAAAACCCGGTTTCGTGAGAAGCCGGGCCAAGACCATTAGGAGTATGAAATCGCAATCCTAGCGACCTCATCTGGCTGGGCAGTGGGGGGATTGCCCGGCCAGTTACTCAAGTATTAGCGCTGTAACTCCGCTCTGCAGACCGATTTGCGCGATTTTTAAACGCATTTGGAATACATGTCTCGCTGGTTGATCGCCGTCAGTGCGTAGCTATGTCACGTAACAGGGCAAGCGTTTCTTCGATCACCTGTTCTGGCGTGTAAAAATGCGGCGAGAAGCGGATACCTCCGCCGCGTAACGCGCAGACGACCTGTCCGGCCTTGAGATGCTCGAACAACTCGGCATTCGTCCTGCCCTCGAGGCGGAATGTTATGATGCCGGAGCGGCGTTCCGCTTGGACCGGCGACAGGACTTCGATTCCGTTCATGCGGCTCAGTCCGCGAGTCAGCCATTGGATTCTCTCGTCCAGCGCCTTGGCGACTTGTTCCATTCCCACCTCTTGAAGCAGCGACAGACTGGCTTCTAGTGCCATCGCACCCAACAAGTTCGGGCTACCGCATTCGAAGCGTCTGGCGCTTCGCGCGGGCTCCCAGTCCGTGCGGTCATAGTCGCCAGCGTGTTCGAGCATGTGCCAGCCATACTCGTGCAGTTTCAGTTGCTCGCGCAGGTCACTGCGGCAATAGAAAACACCGAGCCCTTCCGGGCCGAGCATCCATTTGTGGCCGTCCGCCATGGCGAAAGCGCAGCGATTCTGCTGAACATCGAAGGGCAGGGCGCCCAATTGCTGGATTGCGTCGATGCACAGAAGCACGCCGCGTTGCTCACAGCCTTCGCCCAGGCGCTGAAGATCCAACCGCATGCCGCTGGCGTACTGTACAGCGCTGATCGCCATCAGCCGTACTCGAGGGCCACAGGCTGCGAGAAGGTCGGCCTCGGGGTCCGCTCCCTTGAGATTGACCTGAATGACCTCGACGCCGAGTGGCCGCAACGCCTCCCAAACGACGCGATTGGACGGGAACTCCTCATTGCTGATGACGATCTGGTCTCCACTTTTCCAGTCCAGTCCGAACGCGACAAATGAAAGGGCTTCGGAGGTGTTCTTTACCAGTGCCACGTCGGCGCTGGATTGCGCATTTAGTAGTTGCGTCAGGCGTTGGCGCAAACTGTTCTCCACCTTGAGCCACTGTGGATAGTCACGTGCGCCAAGAGTCGCGTTCTGTTCCGCGAAGGCGCTGACCGCACTAGCGGCCCGTCGTGGCCAAGGGGCGACGGCGGCGTGGTTCAGATATCGTAAACCGACTATTTGTGGAAATTCGTCATTGATTTGAATCATTGCTGGATGTTCCGTGCATTTCATGACCGGTTAGGCATAATGGCTGCCTCGATTTCACCTCAAGCAGCCTTCCTATGCAGAATGAACCTCGTAAGGTCCGCGAATTTCGCCGCCGCGAACAGGAAATCCTCGATACCGCGTTGCAGCTCTTTCTCGATCAAGGAGAGGACAGCGTTACCGTCGAGATGATTGCCGATGCGGTCGGCATCGGCAAAGGCACCATCTACAAGCACTTCAAGTCCAAAGCCGAAGTCTATCTGCGGCTGATGCTCGACTACGAGCGCGACCTGAACAAGCTTCTGCACTCACCTGATCTGGACCGCGACAAAGAAGCGCTTTCACGTGCGTACTTCGAGTTCCGCATGGGCGATCCGCAACGTTATCGCTTGTTCGACCGCCTCGAAGAGAAAGTGGTCAAGGGTAATCAGGTGCCCGAGATGGTCGAGCAGCTGCATAGCATCCGTGCTTCCAACTTCGAGCATCTGACCCAATTGATCAAAGGCCGTATCGCCGAAGGCAAGCTGGAGGATGTACCTCCTTACTTCCACTATTGCGCCGCCTGGGCCCTGGTCCACGGCGCCGTGGCGCTGTACCACTCGCCTTTCTGGAGCAACGTGCTGGAGGACCAGGACGGCTTCTTCCAATTCCTGATGGACATTGGCGTGCGTATGGGCAACAAGCGCAAACGCGACTGATGCCTCGGGCAGCATGACGAACGAACAGGCATGGCAGCAATGAACGCGAGCGAGTTTCCAATCCGTTACACAGAGCCGGTGTTCCGGCCGCCCAGCGAAGCTCATTCGCTGATCCTGCCGGTCACCAATGGCTGCTCATGGAACAGCTGTACCTTTTGCGAAATGTATACAGCCCCGCAGAAGAAGTTTCGAGCCCGCGACGAGGCCGAGGTGCTCGAAGAAATCCGTCGTTGCGGCGAGCAGATGATTGTCCAGCGCGTGTTTCTTGCCGATGGCGATGCTTTGGTGCTGCCGACCCGAAGGCTGTTGACGATCCTTGAGCAGATTCGCCAGTGCCTACCGGAGGTGCAACGGGTCTCGAGCTACTGCCTGCCTCGCAATTTGCGCAAGAAGTCCGTCGCGGAGCTGCAGGAACTGGCGGATGCCGGGCTCGGCATGGCCTATGTCGGCGCAGAGTCTGGTGATGATGAGGTGCTGGCGCTCGTCAATAAGGGCGAGACCTACGAATCAACTCTCAGTGCACTGGATAAGCTGGGGCAGGCGGGCATCACCCGTTCAGTGATGATTCTCAACGGGCTGGGTGGCCGGCGCTTGAGCCGCCAGCATGCACGCAACTCCGCGCGCTTGATGAATGCGGCGCAGCCCGAGTTCCTGTCCACGCTGGTGGTCAGCTTCCCGCAAGGCGAAGCGCGCTTTCGCCAAGGGTATGCGGATTTTGAGCCGCTGGTGCCAGCCGATCTGTTTCGCGAGCTGGAATGGCTACTGGAGGATCTTGACTTGACCGACACGGTTTTTCGTAGCGATCACGCGTCCAACTATCTGGTGCTCAAGGGCGTGTTGGGTGCTGATAAACAGGGCCTTTTGCGTCGTCTGCGAGAAGCCATCGAGGATCCGCGCAACGCCCCCTTGCGCGAGGAATGGCAGCGAGGACTTTGACCAGCCAAATCGATGCCGGCGATGTGGATGCGCCCTGATTTGGCGTGGATGCTGCATTGGCTGTCGAATCGCCGGTTTTTCGTCGCCGGCACTGGAGGTGAGTCCCATGCGTTTTCTGTTAGCAATGCCATGCCTGCTGGCACTACTCGCGCTGGCCGGCTGCATGAAGGTCAGCGACATGGCCGAGGGTACTCGCTATCACCTTCGCGATGCCGGCATTCTCGATCACAGCGAAACCCGTCGCACCAACTCCTGGCGCCTGCAGCCGGACTCTTTCATCTACATCGCACAGGGGCATTTCGTGCCACCTGGTGAAGCGTACCCACGGCCCAACGTTGTGGCTGAAGAGGCTTTCAACGGCTTCGTCGAGTACTTCCCGATGGTTCGTCGTGCTCGCGATCCGCTTGGTCTGGAAGAGGCCATGGGAGAGGCTTCGGCGCTCGGCGCCCATTACCTGTTGTATCTGCGTTTCGCTGCGGCGGATGACCGAATCGGTAGTTTCGACGAGCTGAACGATCAGCGTGCGCTTGACCGGCTGGGTGTGGATAGCGGCGTGGTGCAGCTAATGCTGGTGGAAACTGGCACGCGTTATCTGGTTGATACGGCTCGCATTCGTAGTCGCGGCGGGGTGCTCAACATTTACGACGCCAAGCCGGAGCAGCTCTTGCGCCCGCCGCTGCAAGATTATGCTCGTCGGTTGTTGGGCCTGCCGCGCTGATCTATGTGGCAGTATCGGGGCAGGCGAGTACCGCTGCCATCTGAGGAGGACCGAATGACCGATACAGGCAAGGCTGGAGATTTGCTGGCGCAGCTTTCAGCTGGCGAGAAGAAGAAAGGATTGCCGCCGGTGCATCTGTGGAATCCTCCATTCTGTGGCGATCTGGACATGCGCATCGCGCGTGACGGAACCTGGCACTATCAGGGCTCACCGATCGGGCGGCCGGCGATGGTGCGTTTGTTTTCCACGGTGATTCGTCGCGACGGCGAGGATTACTTTCTGGTAACGCCGGTCGAGAAGGTCGGCATTCAGGTGGAAGACGCCCCCTTTGTCGCGGTACGCATGGAGGTAAGCGGGCAGGGTGAGGGGCAGCTCTTGCGCTTTATCACCAACGTCGAGGATGAGGTCGAAGCCGGAGAGGAGCATCCACTACGCGTCATCACCGATCCACAGACTCAGGAGCCGGCGCCATATGTTCATGTGCGCGCGAATCTCGAGGCGCTGATCCATCGCAATGTGTTCTATCAGCTGGTGGAGCTGGCGGTGCCCGGCGAGGTGGATGGCCAGAGTTGGCTTGGCGTCTGGAGTGGTGGAAAGTTCTTCCCGATTGGAGCCGCTGAGTAGCGCGTCGGCTGTTTCGTTACCTATGATCGAAAAAAGGCTCCCTCGGGAGCCTTTTTGCTGGTCTTACATGTTGGGGTAGTTCGGCCCGCCGGTACCTTCCGGCGCCACCCAGGTGATGTTCTGCGCAGGATCCTTGATGTCACAGGTCTTGCAGTGCACGCAGTTCTGCGCATTGATCTGGAAGCGCTTGCTGCCATCGTCGTTGTTCACGACTTCGTAGACGCCAGCTGGGCAGTAGCGCTGCGCCGGTTCGTCGTACATCGGTAGGTTTTTCTCGATCGGAATGCTCGGATCAGCCAGCTTCAGGTGAACCGGTTGCTCTTCCTCGTGGTTGGTGTTGGACAGGAATACCGAGGAGAGCTTGTCGAAGCTCAGCTTGCCGTCCGGCTTGGGGTACTCGATCTTCTTCGACTCGGCGGCTGTCTTGAGGCAGGCATAGTCCGGTTTGGTATCGTGCAGCGTGAACGGAATCTTGCCGCCGAAGATGTTCTGGTCGATGAAGTTGAAGGCGCCGCCTTTGATGGTGCCCCACTTGTGAATGGCTGCGCCGAAGTTGCGGCTCTTGTAAAGCTCGTCGTACAACCAGCTGGACTTGAAGCCTTCTTCGTAAGCGCTCAGTTCCTCGCCGCCTTCACGCCCGGCCAGCAGCGCATCGGCCGCCGCTTCGGCAGCCAGCATGCCGGACTTCATTGCAGTGTGGCTGCCTTTGATCTTGGCGAAGTTCAGCGTGCCGGCGTCGCAGCCGATCAGCGCACCGCCGTTGAATACCATCTTCGGTAGGCAGTTGATGCCGCCCTTGGCAATCGCGCGCGCACCGTAGGAAACGCGCTTGCCGCCTTCCAGGTACTGCTTGACGACTGGATGGTGCTTGTAGCGCTGGAACTCGTCGAACGGCGACAGATACGGATTGCTGTAAGACAGGTCGACGATCAGGCCGACGACCACCTGGTTGTTTTCCAGGTGATAGAGGAAGGAGCCTCCGGTGTTTTCGTCGTTCAGCGGCCAGCCGGCGGTGTGCACCACCAGGCCCTGCTCATGCTTGGCCGGGTCGATGTCCCACAGTTCCTTGATGCCGATAGCGTAGTGCTGCGGATCGACATTGGCGTTGAGCTGGAAGCGGTTGATCAGCTGCTTGCCGATGTGACCGCGGCAGCCCTCGGCAAACAGGGTGTACTTGGCGCGCAATTCCATGCCCGGCGTGTACATCCCTTCTTTCGGATTGCCTTCGCGATCAACGCCAAGGTCGCCGGTCAGGATTCCGCGGACGATGCCGTTCTCGTCGATCAGTGCTTCTTGGGCGGCAAATCCCGGATAGATCTCGACGCCCAGGTTCTCGGCCTGCTGAGCCAGCCAGCGGCACAGGTTGCCAAGTGAAATGATGTAGTTGCCTTCGTTATGCATGGTTTTGGGGACCAGTGCATTGGGCAACTTGCTGGCCGCTTCGGCGCTCTTGAGCAGGTAGATGTCGTCACGCTTTACCGGCGTGTTGAGCGGGGCGCCGAGCTCTTTCCAGTCAGGGAACAGCTCGTTGAGCGCGCGCGGCTCGAAGACTGCGCCAGATAGAATGTGGGCACCTACTTCGGAGCCTTTCTCAACGACGCATACACTGATTTCCTGACCAGCGTCGGCGGCTCTCTGCTTCAATCGGCAGGCTGCGGATAGGCCTGCAGGGCCGGCGCCGACGATGACAACGTCGAATTCCATGTATTCGCGTTCCATTGGGCTTTCTCCTACTCAGGGCTTGGTTGTTATATAAGTGATGGAGGGCTGTGATCGGTCCCTGACCGAGCCGGGCCGGCGCATTATATATAGACGCTCGGATCGGTCCAATACAAACGTTTGTTTGAATTTTCTGGAAGCCTGTTAGAATCGGCCGAACCGCGCCGTTATGACGGGTCATATGCGTTGTTGACCCCGTCCTCGGCCTGCGGTCAAGATACGGACGGTTTGCACTCGCCGAACAGGGCAGCGGCTATCAAAACCCAAGCCACGAGCAAGGCTCGGTTCGCCTCGGCGGAATTCTATTCACCGGAGAGTAACGAGGAATCCATGAAGGTTCTTGTAGCTGTCAAACGAGTGGTCGATTACAACGTCAAGGTTCGCGTCAAAGCGGACAACTCCGGCGTTGACCTCGCCAACGTCAAGATGTCGATGAATCCCTTCTGCGAAATTGCCGTGGAAGAAGCTGTTCGCCTGAAAGAAAAAGGCGTGGCGAGCGAAATCGTTGTCGTCTCCATCGGCCCGACCGCTGCCCAGGAGCAGCTGCGCACCGCGCTGGCGCTGGGCGCCGATCGCGCCGTGCTGGTCGAGTCCACTGATGAGCTGAACTCCCTGGCTGTCGCCAAGCTGCTCAAGGCCGTGGTCGACAAGGAGCAGCCGCAGCTGGTCATCCTCGGCAAGCAGGCAATCGACAGCGATAACAACCAGACCGGGCAGATGCTCGGCGCATTGACTGGTTACGCCCAGGGCACCTTCGCCTCCAAGGTGGAAGTGGCTGGCGACAAGGTCAACGTGACCCGCGAAATCGATGGCGGCCTGCAGACTGTTGCGCTGAACCTGCCGGCGATCGTCACCACAGACCTGCGTCTGAACGAGCCGCGCTATGCGTCGCTGCCGAACATCATGAAGGCCAAGAAGAAGCCTCTGGAAGTGCTGACTCCCGATGCACTGGGCGTTACCACCACTTCTACCGTAAAAACCCTGAAAGTCGAAGCGCCGGCTGCTCGCAGCGCTGGTATCAAGGTCAAGTCCGTGGCTGAACTGGTCGAGAAACTGAAGAACGAGGCGAAGGTAATCTAAATGACTATCCTAGTTATCGCTGAACACAATAATGCCGTCCTTGCGGCCGCTACTCTGAACACCGTTGCCGCGGCGAAAGCCATCGGTGGCGATATCCACGTGCTGGTAGCCGGTAGCGGTTGCGGCGCCATCGGCGAAGCCGCTGCGCAGATCGAGGGCGTGGCAAAGGTCCTGGTCGCTGACGATGCGGCCTATGCCAATCAGCTTCCGGAAAACGTTGCACCGCTGATCGCCGACCTGGCCAAGAACTACAGCCACGTGCTGGCCGCTGCTACCACCAACGGCAAGAACTTCCTGCCGCGCGTTGCCGCTCAACTGGACGTCGACCAGATCTCCGAGATCGTTGCCGTTGAAAGTGCCGACACCTTCAAGCGCCCGATCTACGCCGGTAATGCCATCGCTACCGTGCAGTCCAGCGCCGCGATCAAGGTCATTACCGTACGCGCCACCGGCTTTGATGCTGTCAATGGCACCGGCGGTTCGGCTGCCGTCGAGCAGATCTCCGGGACTGGCGATGCCGGCAAGTCCGCCTTCGTCGGCGAAGAGCTGGCCAAGTCCGATCGCCCTGAGCTGACCGCTGCCAAGATCGTCGTTTCCGGCGGCCGTGGCATGCAGAACGGTGACAACTTCAAGCACCTGTACTCGCTGGCCGACAAGCTTGGTGCGGCGGTGGGGGCTTCCCGGGCCGCAGTCGACGCCGGCTTCGTGCCGAACGACATGCAGGTCGGCCAGACCGGCAAGATCGTCGCGCCGCAGCTGTACATCGCCGTCGGTATCTCCGGTGCCATCCAGCACCTGGCGGGTATGAAAGACTCCAAGGTGATCGTCGCGATCAACAAGGATGAGGAAGCCCCAATCTTCCAGGTTGCCGACTACGGCCTGGTGGGCGATCTGTTCGAGATCGTTCCGGAGCTCGAAAAGCTCGTTTGAGGTTGACTGCTGTTGAAGGAACCCGCTCATGTAGCGGGTTTTTTCATGGGCGACGGTTGGGGTCGTCGGTGTAAGATCGGTGGGCCAGAATCGGCATCACTTCATCTTGGCGCGACAAAGGGGATCTTCATGCGTTTTGCTTTTCCGTTGAAGTCAGCGTTGGTTGCGCTGGTGTTGGCAACGCCATTCACCGCGATGGCGGCGGGAAAGTGCGATCGTCTAGTCGCTACCGGTGCGTCGGATAACCCTCCCTTTCTCTGGCGTGATCCGCAGAACCCCAAGCGTCTTGTGGGTGCCAATGCCGACCTGCTCGCGCAGATAGCCGATTCGCTCGATCTGAAGCTGGATCTGCTTTATACGGGGGATCGAACCAAGGCGTTCGAGGAAGTACGCAGTGGGCGCGTCGACGTACTGGCTGATGCGACTCTGACGGTTCAGCGGCTCGAAGAGCTGGATTTCGTGCATCCGGCCATCTTGCAGCTGCAGACCGTAGCGTGGGTGCGCAACGAGCCAGGATTTTTCTATTCCAGCCGCGAAGATCTGCGCGGTCACCGCGGTATGGTCGTTTCGGCCAGCCGTTTCGGTAGCGAATTCGATGCGTTTGCAAAGGCCAATCTTCAGTTGCAGCAGGCCGCTGGGCTCGCACAGGGCCTGCAGAAACTTGTGGCAGGTGGCGGTGACTATCTTCTGAGCGAGCGCTACCGTACGGTCGCTGAAGTAGATGCTCTAGGGTTGTTGGACAAGGTCCAGCGTCTCGATCCGCCTGTGGTGGCGAGGGATATGCACCTGGCCATCTCTCATGATTCGGCATGCAACGACCCTTGGCTGCGCGGACAGTTAGCGCGAAAAATGACAGAATTGCGCGCCGCCGGCGTGCCGGAGCAACTGGTGGCGCACAATCTGACGGTCTGGAAGAACCAGCAGGCAGAGCGGGCTAACGCTCCGAAAAAGTAGGGTTTTCCGTGTCTATGCAATTTCTTCTCGCACCTGTGCTGGTGCTGCTCATTATTAGCGGTTGCGCCAGTGATCCGGCGCCCGTCGAACAGCTGCGCCTGAGCGAGCAGGCCGTGGTGCAGGCGCGTTCCATGGATGCTTCTGAGGCTTACGAGGAGTTGGTGCTGGCCGAGAAAAAGCTAAGTGCGGCTCGTGCTGCGTTGGAAGCCGGTGACAATCGCCAGGCCCGCATGCTTGCCGAACAGGCCGAGCTCGATGCACGTCTGGCCGAGGCCAGGGTTCTGAAGGACAAGCGCCAGGCGCAGATCGACGATCTCAATCGACGTATTCAGCGTTTGCGGCAACAGTTGGGAGAGCAGCGGTGAGAGGCCGATTCACGATAGCGATGATCGGGCTGTGGTTGGCTGGCTGCTCGACACCAGAAACCGAGCGTGAACTTGCTGAAGCATCTGCGGCGCTGCAGCGCATCCAGGCTGATAGTGCAGTGCAGCGTAGCGCACCTAAGGACTTGCAGCGGGCCATTGAAACGTTGCAGCGTGCAGAGCGTTTCAACGAGTACTGGGGTGGTGCCACCGATGCGCGCCATTACGCTTACCTGAGTCGACGTTACAGCGAGATCGCCGCGCAACAGGGTGAATTGTTGCAGCATCAGGAACAGGTGGCGCGTCTGGAAATGGAGCGTGATCGGACCCGGCGCATGCTGCAGGACGCAAGACTCATGACCGCCGAGCAGCAGGGCCGCTGGCTGGAAGACCAGATGATGAGCCTTGCCGCGAGTGAAACCGATCGTGGGTTGGTAATGACCCTGGGGGATGTTCTGTTTCACGCTGGCAGCGCTAACCTCAGCAGTTCCGCCAATCGCACCTTGCTCAAGCTCGTGCATTTTCTCCAGCTCAACCCGCAACGCAAGGTGCGTATCGAGGGCTACAGCGATAGCCGCGGCGATCCGCAGGCAAATCTCGCGCTGTCCCGCTCGCGCGCGCAAACAGTTGCCGATCTGCTGGTGAATCTGGGGATTGGTGCTGAGCGGGTGGAGGTACGCGGTTACGGCGAGCGCTTCGCTGTCGCTGAAAACGCCTCGGCTCGCGGCCGCGCTCAGAACCGACGAGTCGAGATCCTGTTTTCCGATGCGGACGGCAATCTCGGTCCTGATCGCTGAGAGTGGCTCTGACTAGACTGTTTCGGCCACACGAAGCATAACTGTATTGGTTTGCCTCTCCGCTGGTGCGCTACTGTTACGGTTCAGTTGGCAGGAGACCGGCGAGATGACCAATCTGTTGCTCTATCAGCGCATTGCCCAGCAGCTCGCCGAGGACATTCGGCGGGGTGTATATCGACCTGGCGAGCGCGTTCCCTCGGTGCGCAAGATGAGCCGGCAGCTAAGCGTCAGCCATGCCACCGTATTGCAAGCGTATGCCAACCTCGAAGATCAGGGGATGATTCGCGCCCGCCCGCAGTCCGGTTTTTATGTGCATCAGACGCCGGTGCTCACCGCGCCTACACCGGACATCGCTCAAGTCGAGCGGCCGGCGCTGGTCACGCGCAGCAGTATCATCAATCAGGTGCTCAGTGAATCCCGCCGTGAAGGGCTTATTCCGTTGGGCGCTGCTGTCCCCCATGTCGATTACCTGCCGGTACGGGCGCTCCACCAACAGCTTTCGAAAGTCACGCGCTTCCAGAGCCCGCGGGCGTTCAGCTATATGTTCAGCCCGGGCTATGAGCCACTGCGGCGTCAGGTGGCAATCCGCATGCGCGATGCTGGGGTGGTGGTTGATTCCGCTGAGATCGTCATCACGCATGGTTGTGTCGATGCGCTGCAAATGGCCCTGCGCGTGTCGACCAAGCCAGGCGATCTGATTGCTGCCGAGTCGCCAACTTACTACGGCCTGCTGCAGCTTGCCGATCTGCTCGGGCTTAAGGTCATCGAGATACCGAGCGATCCCGATACAGGCATGAGCCTGGAAGCGCTGCAGCTGGCGGCAGGGCAATGGCCGATCAAGGCGCTGGTGCTGACGGCGCGCCTGAGCAACCCCTTGGGTGTGAGCATGCCCGACTACCGGCAGAAGCAGTTGTTGAACCTGGCGGCGCGGTTCGATATCCAAATCATCGAGGACGATATATACGGTGAGCTGGTGTTCGATCAGGACCAGTACAAGGCGCTCAAGTCCAATGATCAGGATGGGCGCGTTATCTACTGTTCCAGTTTCTCCAAGACCCTGTCGCCTGGGGTGCGCATCGGCTGGATCATCGCCGGGCGGCACCAGCCGGAGATCGAGCGTTTGCAAACTTTCAGCACGCATTCGGCGTGTAGCGTGACCCAGATGGGGGTAGCGGCTTATCTCGAAAATGGTGGCTACGACCGACATCTACGGGCCGTTAGGCAGGAGTACCGTAAGAATCTGAGCGCTTTTCAGCTGGCGGTACAACGTTACTTTCCCGAAGGCACTCAGATGACGAGGCCTAAAGGCAATTTCATTCTCTGGGTCAGTCTGCCGGTACGGGTCAACACTCAGGATCTGCATGTGCGGGCTCTGGAGCAGGGGATCAGTATTGCCCCGGGGCTCATATTCAGTAACACCGAACAGTTCAACCACTGCATCCGACTTAATTGTGGGTTGCCTTGGAATCACGAAACCGACCGGGCGCTGCGCACGCTCGGGCAGTTGGCGTCGGAGCTTTGTGGAGTCGCCCAGTAGGGTTGCTCTGATCCGGAAGCCGTTAGGAGCGATCTAGATGCGAAGGCCGCTGCTGTTGTTGCTGTCACTGGCCTTGCTCGGCGGGTGCGGAGAGGACGAGTCGACCTCGGAGTCCGAGCGCTCGCCGGTGCCGATCGAGGAACAGGCGCTGCCGCCGGTTATCGCCGAGCCGTCTGAGGAGCCCCCGGATCTCGAGATCGAGCTTGCGCCAATCGAAGAAAGTTCGGATGCCGAGCCGCCCGAACTGCAGATCAATATACCTGAGCCTGAACCCAGGCCTGCGGTCCAACCGGCCCCGGTCAAGCGGCCTGCCGAGAAGGCGGCGGAGGTTGAGCTTCCCGCGCCGGTACTTGACCTGCGGCTGCCGGAGGAGCTGGCTGAAGAACTGATGCCAGCGACTGGCGGCGAGCCCGTTCGGCTGTTACCGCCGCTTTTCGATTCAGCCAGACCATCGCAATCGATGCAGGTCGACGGCCGCTTGATTCCCAGTGAAGATAATGACGAAGGGCTAATCGACGGCGCTGAAATTCGCTTCGAGTTCAAGCGCTAAGCCCCAAAGGGGCTTGCATCCTCAGCGTTGGATCACCATAGCGTGAAGCAATCCATGCAGCTCTTGGGCTGGCAAGGGGTGGCTCATGTGGAAACCCTGCACTTCCGTACAGCCATCATCGGTCAGCAGGCGCAGCTGCTCTTCCGTTTCCACGCCCTCGGCCGTAACACGCATCCGCAGGCCGCGACCTAACTCGATTAGCGCGCGCACAACCGAGTGATCTTCCGATGACTGCCCGATGCCGGCAACAAAGCTGTTATCAATCTTGATCACGTCGAAAGGATAGTGGCGTAGGTTGGTCAGCGACGAGTAGCCCGTGCCGAAGTCATCCACTGCCAGGCGCACGCCGAGTGCCTTGATGCGGTTGAGCAGGTCCAGCGTGCTCTGGGTCTCGCGCAGCAGCGCGCTTTCGGTGATTTCCAGTTCCAGGCGTTCTCCCTGCAAACCATTCTCGCTGAGCGCCCGCGCTATTTCGTCGAGTAGCCGGTCGTCATGCAATTGCAGCGGCGACAGATTCACCGATACCACCAAATGGCTCGGCCACATTGCCGCTTGTTTGCAGGCTTGATGCAGCACCCAGCGTCCGAGCGGGATGATCATTCCTGTCTCTTCGGCCAGCGGAATGAAATGCTCCGGTAGCAACATGCCTCGCTCGGGGTGGTGCCAGCGCAGAAGGGCTTCAGCGCCTACGATCTGCATGCCCTGGCTTAGGTAGCGCGGCTGGTAGTGGACCTCCAGCTGCCGTTCGGCAATTGCGATGCGCAGTTCGTCTTCGCGTCGCAGGCGCTCATGTAGACGCTGGTCCATTTCTCGGCCATATGCACGCCAGGTCCCGCGTCCGGCCTCCTTGGCCTGGTACAGCGCTATGTCTGCGCAGCGCAGCAGTTCGTTGGCCTGAGAGGCATCCTCTGGGGCCAGCGCAACACCGATGCTAGCTCCGATGTTGATTTGCTGATCCTCGTAGACAAAGGGGGCACTGATCGCCTCAATGATGCGTTTGCACAAGTGGTCGATATCTGTGGCTTCACTGATCCGATGAAGCGCGACGACGAATTCGTCACCCCCCAGTCGCGCCACGAGGTCGCCGTCACGGGTGTGCTCACGCAGGCGCGACGCAACTCCGATCAGGACCTCATCGCCGGCCGCATGACCAAGGGTGTCGTTCACCGGCTTGAAGCGGTCGAGGTCGATGTAGAGCAGGGTCAGGATCGAGCCGCTACGCGGCGATGTCAGGTTCTGTTCGAGGTAGTCGCGCAGGCGGCTGCGGTTGGGCAACCCTGTCAGTGCGTCATGTTGGGATAGGTATTGAACGCGGGCCTGGGCCTTGGTTTCTTCGGTAGTGTCACTGGCGGTTCCACGGAAGCCAAGCAACTTGCCGTCGTGATGGATGGCACGTGCGGCCAGGCGGCAATAGCGCTCACATCCATCAGCCGCGCGGTAGCTGCTGCGCAAGGGCATGGTCTGCGGTGC
The DNA here is from genome assembly GCF_040310405.1 of Pseudomonas sp. E45-MNA-CIBAN-0222. Taxonomy (NCBI): domain Bacteria; kingdom Pseudomonadati; phylum Pseudomonadota; class Gammaproteobacteria; order Pseudomonadales; family Pseudomonadaceae; genus Pseudomonas; species Pseudomonas sp. E45-MNA-CIBAN-0222. The sequence goes on along the minus strand of NZ_JBEOPU010000010.1, from coordinate 106,050 downwards.
TTCGAGCCAGTTTTCCAGCGCGGCGCTGTCGGTAATCAGTAACTCCAACAGAGGCCGGCCTAGCCATTGCCCGGGTTCATGCCCAGTTATTTGCCGGAAGCGATTGGAAAGAAAGGTCAGTCGAGCGTGCGCGTCTGTTTCCCAGATCCAGTCGGACGAGGCTTCTGCAACATCGCGAAAACGCTCTTCACTTGCTGCCAGCGCCCCGCGACTGGCAGCAAGCCGTGCATAGCTCGTGTCCAGTAGATTCATCAGGCGCAGGGCGTGGCGGATTAGCAGCCAGGCGAGCAGAGCCAAGCCAAGCGCCACGGCTGCCAGCACAGGCAGCGTAACCCACAACAGCAGGCGGCCCGGTTGTGCTGCAGTCCAGGTGAATTGGACGGGCGAACCATCCTCCATCGACAGATGGATACTAGGGCCCTCGATTTCGACAGTCTCGGGGGCCAGGCGTAGTTGCTCGATTGCGTATTGCTCGCCGATCTCCCGCAGCCGCTCGGCATCCAGCAGATCGACGAACAGGAGCGTGGAGGCCGGCCCCTCGTCTTCTTCTATGTCAGAGCCACCGGTGGTTAGCACGGCCGCGGCGACCAGCGCTGGCGAGCCCTCGACCCAGAGTAACGCGGAAACGCCTGCCTCTTCTTCAGCCGCTGCGCGCGCTCGCGCCAGCAGCTCCGGTAGTCCGTGTTGCAGGTACTGAGTACCCTCGACTTCTTGCAGCTTTCCGCGAACAACCGAGTAGCTGGTGTCACCTGCGGGCGTTATCACCAGCACGGCGTCGTAGCCGAAATCCTTGTAGAGCGACGGGCCCAGATTGGCTTGATTGAAGGCCCAAGCAACATCGACCTGCTTGTTGAGATGAGCGTAGGCATCCCCCCAAAAGGCGTAATCGGCGATGGAGCGTTCCATCCAGTCGTGCTGCACCTGCAGCGCTTTGCTGGTGAGAAAATGGCTTTGTTGCAAAGCGTTCTGATCTATTCGCCGAGCGATGTGGATAACCGCTAATGCAGCAGCCACCAGAGCGATTACCAGCAGCGCGACCATTCCCGGGAGGATGCGACGAGCAAAGATGAGTCTGGCCTCCGGCTTGGCCGGGCCATCTTCAGTAGGGAGGGTGTGCATGAGGAGAATCCTAACCAGAGCGGCAATGATCGCGGCGGTGCGGCATGGTGCCACTGCCGAGTAGCGAAATCATCCCAAGAGCAAGCATCCGCGCAGAGGTTCAGCGTCTGTCCCGTTCCCTGGCCTCTTCGGCGTCGGCCTCAGCGTTGCGTTGGGCGATGCGCTGTTTTTGTTCCTCGGTCAACGGAATCTTGCGGGCAGTGGAGCGTAACAATAGTAGGCTGCTGACAATCGAGCCTAGTGCGACGATCAGAATTAGCCAGAAATACCAAGGCATGCTCTTCCTCCAAGCGGACATTTAGTGAACCTGCGCCGACAGCTGCACTGTACGTGGGTGTGTCTGACTGGTTACCTATTGGCTCATGACGACGTTCTGTTTTGACCAGCCTGCCTGGCTTTCGTCGCAAGCGACATTTTCTGCGACAATGCGCGCCGAATTTTCCGAGGACGTGTCATGACCTGCCAGACTCCGATCATCGTAGCGCTCGACTTCCCATCCCGCGATGCCGCGCTGGCATTGGCGCAGCAACTCGATCCCACGCTTTGCCGGGTCAAGGTAGGCAAGGAATTGTTCACGCGCTGTGGTCCGGCTGTGGTTGAGGCGTTACAGGGGATGGGCTTCGAGGTATTTCTCGACCTCAAGTTTCATGACATTCCCAACACTACCGCAATGGCTGTGAAGGCCGCTGCCGAGCTGGGTGTGTGGATGGTCAATGTGCACTGTTCCGGTGGTCTGCGGATGATGGCGGCCTGCCGTGAAACGCTTTCCAGCATGTCCGGGCCTGCACCGTTGCTGATCGGTGTAACCGTGCTGACCAGCATGGAGCAGGACGATCTCGCCGGCATCGGTCTGGATATCGCGCCGCAGGATCAGGTGCTGCGGCTGGCCGGGCTGGCGTCGCAGGCGGGCCTCGATGGGCTGGTCTGTTCGGCGCAGGAGGCCGTGCCGCTCAAGGCGCAGTTCCCGGCGCTGCAACTGGTTACCCCAGGCATTCGTCCGGCTGGTAGCGCGCAGGACGATCAGCGCCGCATTCTCACGCCCGCCCAGGCCATGGCTGCGGGCTCCGATTATCTGGTGATCGGCCGGCCTATTGCTCAGGCAGCCGATCCGGCGCAAGCGCTGGCAGCCGTGGTCGCCGAGCTGGCATGACGAAAAAGGCTGGGCCTAACGGCTCAGCCTTTTTTGACGAAGCGGGCGGGTGCTCAGCTGACCTTGAGCACCAGCTTGCCGAAGTTGCCGCCAGTGAACAGCTTCATCAGTGTGTCGGGGAAGGTCTGCAGCCCCTCGATGATGTCTTCCTTGCTCTTGAGCTGGCCGCTTGCGAGCCACTCGGCCATGTCGCGCATCGCCTCGGGATAGCGCGAGACATAGTCGGTCACCACCATGCCTTCCATTCGCGCGCGATTGACCAGCAGCGACAGATAGTTCGATGGGCCTTTCACCGCTTCTTTATTGTTGTACTGGCTGATGGCGCCGCAGATGACCACTCGCGCGCCGACGCTGATGCGCTGCAGCACCGTATCGAGAATCTCCCCGCCGACGTTGTCGAAGAACACATCCACACCTTTCGGGCATTCGCGCTTCAAGCCTGCGGCCAGGTCTTCATTCTTGTAGTCGATGGCGCCATCGAAGCCGAGCTTCTCGGTCAGGAAGCGGCACTTGTCTGCGCCCCCGGCGATACCCACGACGCGACAGCCTTTGATCTTGGCGATCTGCCCGGCAATGCTGCCAACCGCGCCTGCTGCGCCGGAAATCACCACCGTTTCGCCGGCCTTGGGCTGGCCCACTGCGAGCAGGGCGAAGTAGGCGGTCATGCCGGTCATGCCCAGCGCCGACAGGTAGCGCGGCAACGGCGCCTGCTGTGGGTCGACCTTGTAGAAGCCTTTCGGCTCGCCGAGATAGTACGCCTGCACGCCCAGCGCACCGTTCACATAGTCGCCTTCCTTGAAGCCTGGGTGCTGCGAGGCGATCACTTTACCGACGCCTAGCGCGCGCATTACTTCACCGATGCCAACCGGTGGGATATAGGACTTGGCATCGTTCATCCAGCCACGCATGGCCGGGTCGATGGACAGGTACTCGACCTTGACCAGGATCTGATTGGGGCCAGGCTCGCTCACCGGCTTCTCGACATAGTCGAAAGTTTCCCGGGTCGGCGCGCCGATCGGCCGCTGGGCTAGCAGGAATTGCTGGTTGAGCAGGGTCATGAAAAAAGCCTCGTATTTGCGAAAGGTTTGGTTTAGCCCGCCTGGCTCTGTATCGCAAGGAATGCGAGGGCGCTGGAATGCACGGGCATCCACTTCGGTGATATGACCGTGGCAGCGGTGAAATGCGCGAACAGATAGCGGTATAAGTTTGACCGGGAAGCCATATGCGGTCATTTCACGGGCGCAAGGCCATTAGATCTCTTCGGGAAGAACAACAATGAGCATGGCATTTTCCGGGCAGGTTGCCCTAGTCACAGGCGCAGCGGCAGGTATCGGTCGCGCCACGGCGCAGGCGTTCGCCGAGCAACGTCTCAAGGTAGTGCTGGCCGATATTGACGAAGCGGGTATCCGTGACGGTGCAGAAAGCATTCGTGCCGCTGGAGGCGAGGCGATCGCCGTGCGCTGCGACGTGACGCGTGACGAAGACGTCAAGGCGCTCATCGAGCAGACGCTGGCCCAATATGGCCGGCTCGATTACGCATTCAACAATGCCGGCATCGAGATCGAGCAGGGCCGGTTGGCCGAAGGTAGCGAGGCGGAGTTCGACGCGATCATGGGCGTCAACGTCAAGGGCGTGTGGTTATGCATGAAGCACCAGCTGCCAGTCATGTTGGCGCAAGGTGGTGGCGCCATCGTCAACACCGCCTCGGTCGCCGGCCTGGGCGCCGCGCCGAAGATGAGCATTTATGCGGCGTCCAAGCATGCGGTGATCGGTCTGACCAAGTCGGCGGCGATCGAGTACGCGAAGAAGAAGATCCGCGTGAATGCCGTGTGCCCGGCGGTGATCGACACCGACATGTTTCGCCGCGCCTACGAAGCGGACCCGCGCAAGGCAGAGTTCGCGGCGGCGATGCATCCGGTGGGCCGGATTGGGAAGGTCGAGGAGATCGCAACCGCGGTGTTGTACCTGTGCTGCGATGGCGCCGCGTTCACTACCGGCCAAGCGTTGGCGGTGGATGGTGGTGCGACGGCGATCTAGAGCGTCTGGCCCGGTTCCTCCTGGCCGGGCAACGCTTCTGAAGCGGTCTAGCTGCGGCGGCTCAGAATCACCAGCGTTACCACCCCGGCGATCAATCCCCACAGCGCCGCGCCGATTCCGAACAGTGTCAAACCCGATGCCGTGACCATGAATGTGATCAACGCTGCCTCGCGCTCGTTGGGCTGCTGCATGGCTTGGGTCAATCCTGAGCCGATCGAGCCGAGCAGCGCCAGTGCCGCAACGGACAACACCAGCGCTGCTGGAAAGGCAGCAAACAGTGCAGCCAGGGTCGCACCGAAGATCCCGGCAATGCCGTAGAACACTCCGCACCAAGCCGCAGCGGTGTAGCGTTTTTGCGGATCGGGGTGAGCTTCGGGGCCCGCGCAGATCGCCATGGTTATCGCTGCCAAGTGGATGCCGTGGGAGCCAAACGGCGCCAGCAGCACCGAAGCGATGCCTGTGGTGGAAATCAATGGCGAAGCCGGTACCTGATAGCCCTCCGCGCGCAGTACCGCGAGGCCCGGCATGTTCTGCGAGGCCATGGCGATGACGAATAGCGGAATCCCGATGCTGAAAATCGCTGCGAAGGAGATTGCAGGTGTTGTCCAGACCGGCACCGCCACCTGCAGGCTGAAACGCTGGAAATCCAGCAAGCCGGAAACACCGGCGATCAGGCATCCGACCAGCAATGCGGCCAACACCGCGTAGCGAGGTTGCAGTCGCTTGGCCAGCAGATAGCTGAAGAACATACCGAGCACCAGCACCGGCTGGACTTCTACGGCGCGGAAGATCTCGATACCGATATTGAACAGCACGCCGGCCAGCAGCGCAGCGGCCAGGGACGCCGGCACCCGCCGCATCAGTCGATCGAAGCTGCCGGTCAGACCACACAGGGCAATCAGCGCTGAAGCGAAGATGAACGCACCGATCGCCTCGCCGTACGGCACGCCGGGCAGGCTGGTGATCAGCAGGGCGGCGCCCGGGGTCGACCAGGCAACCACCACTGGAGTGCGATAGCGCAGCGACAGGCCGATGCTGCAGATCGCCATGCCGATCGACAGCGCCCATATCCAGGAGGAAATCTGCGCCGCGCTCAGCCCGGCTGCCTGGCCGGCCTGAAACATCAGTACCAGCGAGCTGGTATAGCCGGTGAGCATGGCAATGAAGCCAGCCACGATGGTCGAGGGCGAGCTATCGCTCAGGGGGCGCAGTGCGGTACGGCCAATCTCATTCATTCTTGCTTCTACTTATTTGAGTTGTTGAGGCCGCAGGCGGCGGGCCCCGTACAAGCCTATTGCCTCGCAGAGCAAGGCGTCGCGGTACAGCAGCGTACGCATTAAACGTAACAGTCGAGCGAGGTGCAGGTGCAGGTCATCGCCAAGCCCGGTCATTGAATCTGGTTCTGGCACCCTTGTTGCTATCTAGTATTTGCCTGCCGCGATGCGTCAAAAAAACCGCGGCTGTTGGAGGATTAGATGAGTCAGGGTGTTCAATTCAATCGCTTGATGCTGGAAATGCGGGCCATGCAGACCGATGCAATGGCGCGCGTCAAGCCGGAGACCAAGACCCAAGAGGTCGGTGCACCGAGCTTCTCCGACATGCTTGGCCAGGCGGTGAACAAAGTGCACGAAACTCAGCAGGTTTCGAGCCAACTATCGTCTGCCTTCGAAATGGGGCAGGGCGGCGTCGACCTGACCGAAGTAATGATCGCCTCGCAGAAGGCCAGCGTTTCCTTTCAAGCCATGACCCAGGTTCGCAACAAACTGGTTCAGGCTTATCAAGACATCATGCAGATGCCGGTTTGAGGCGGATTGAATCATGGCTGAAGCGTTGAGCAACGTTCCGGTGCCGGCTACCTCCGAGGGTGTCAAGAAGCCCTTGCTGGGCCTGTCCTTTCTGGAAAACCTGTCGGATATGTCCATGCTGCGGCAGGTCGGTCTGCTGGTCGGTCTGGCAGCCAGTGTGGCAATCGGTTTCGCTGTGGTGCTCTGGTCGCAGCAGCCGGATTACCGCCCGCTGCTCGGCAGTCTGGCGGGGATGGATGCCAACCAGGTAATGGAGGCCCTTGCCTCCGCAGATATCGCCTACACCGTTGAACCCAACTCCGGCGCTCTGCTGGTCAAGGCCAATGACCTGGCGCGCGCACGCCTGAAACTCGCCAGCGCTGGTATCGGCCCGGCCGATAGCAATATCGGTTTTGAAATTCTCGACAAAGAGCAGGGGCTCGGCACAAGCCAGTTCATGGAGGCGACCCGCTACCGTCGTGGCCTCGAAGGCGAACTTGGCCGCACCATCTCCAGCCTGAACAACGTCAAAGGCGCCCGGGTACACCTGGCGATCCCGAAAAGTTCGGTATTCGTGCGTGACGAACGCAAGCCTAGCGCTTCGGTTCTGGTAGAGCTTTACCCGGGTCGTGCCCTGGAGCCGAGCCAGGTGATGGCGATCATCAACCTGGTTGCGACCAGTGTCCCGGAGCTGGGCAAATCGCAGATCACCGTGGTGGACCAGAAGGGCAACCTGCTGTCCGACCAGCAGGAGCTCACCGAGCTGAGCATGGCCGGCAAGCAGTTCGATTACAGCCGCCGCATGGAAAGCCTCTATACCCAGCGCGTGCACAACATCCTTCAGCCGGTGCTGGGTAGTGGCCGCTACAAGGCCGAAGTCTCGGCGGATGTGGATTTCAGCGCGGTGGAGTCCACCTCGGAAACCTTCAACCCTGATCAGCCGGCGCTGCGCAGCGAGCAGAGCGTCAATGAGCAGCGCCAGAGCAGCGTGTCGCCGCAGGGCGTACCTGGCGCACTGAGCAATCAGCCACCTGGGCCGGCCGCTGCGCCTGAGCAGGCCAATCAGGCAGCCGCTGCTGCTGGTGCCGTGGCCCCTGGTCAACCGCTGCTGGACGCCAATGGTCAGCAGGTCATGGACCCGGTGACCGGCCAGCCGATGCTTGCCCCGTTCCCGGCCGACAAGCGCGAGCAGGCCACTCGTAACTACGAACTCGACCGCTCCATCAGCTATACCAAACAACAACAGGGTCGCCTGCGTCGGTTGTCGGTAGCGGTGGTGGTGGACGATCAGGTGACGCTCAATGCCGCTGGCGAGATGGTGCGCGCGCCGTGGAATGCCGATGATCTGGCCCGTTTCACCCGTCTGGTACAGGATTCGGTGGGCTTTGATGCCAGCCGCGGAGACAGTGTCAGCGTGATCAACACGGCGTTTGTTGCCGATAGTTTTAGCGAGACCTTCGAGGAGATCCCGTTCTATTCGCAGCCGTGGTTCTGGGATGTCGTCAAGCAAGTGCTAGGTGTGTTGTTCATCCTGGTGCTGGTGTTTGGCGTCCTGCGCCCAGTACTCAAGAATCTCACCAACCCATCCAGCGGCAAGGAGCTGCAGGTCGCTAGTGGCTCGGGCGAGCTGGGCGAGGATGATGGATTGGAGGCAGGCCTGGCCAGTGATCGGGTCAGCCTGAGCGGTCCGCAGAATATTCTGCTGCCGAGCCCCAGCGAGGGATATGAAGCCCAGCTGAACGCGATCAAGAACCTCGTGGCCGATGACCCGGGACGGGTAGCCCAGGTGGTGAAAGAGTGGATCAACGACGATGAGTGACAATCGAGTTCAAGCCAAGCTCAGCAAGGTCGACAAGGCCGCCATTCTATTGCTCTCGCTGGGGGAAACCGACGCTGCACAGGTGCTGCGCCATCTGGGGCCGAAGGAAGTACAGCGCGTCGGCACTGCCATGGCGCAGATGCGCAATGTGCAGAAGGCGCAGATCGAGCAGGTCATGAGCGAGTTCGTCGAAATCGTTGGCGACCAGACCAGTCTGGGCGTCGGTTCCGATGGTTATATCCGCAAGATGCTTACCCAGGCGCTGGGCGAAGACAAGGCTGGTGGCTTGATCGACCGCATCCTGCTCGGTGGCAACACCAGCGGTCTGGACAGCCTGAAGTGGATGGAGCCGCGTGCTGTTGCGGACGTCATCCGCTACGAGCACCCGCAGATTCAGGCCATCGTGGTGGCCTATCTCGACCCGGATCAGGCCGGCGAGGTGCTGTCGCACTTCGACCACAAGGTGCGGCTGGATATCGTCCTGCGTGTCTCGTCCCTCAACACGGTGCAGCCCGCTGCGCTGAAGGAACTCAACCTTATCCTGGAGAAGCAGTTCTCTGGCAGCACCAACACCAGCCGCGCCAGCCTGGGTGGCGTGAAGCGTGCGGCGGACATCATGAACTACCTGGACAGCTCCATCGAAGGTCAGCTGATGGATGCGATCCGCGATGTCGACGAGGACCTCTCCAGCCAGATCGAAGACTTGATGTTCGTCTTCGACAACCTCGCCGAAGTCGACGATCGTGGCATTCAGGTGCTGCTGCGTGAGGTATCCTCCGATGTGCTGGTGATGGCGCTCAAGGGCGCCGACGACGGCATCAAGGAGAAAGTCTTCAAGAACATGTCCAAGCGTGCCGGCGAGCTGTTGCGCGACGACCTGGAGGCCAAAGGCCCTGTGCGCGTCAGTGATGTCGAGAACGCGCAGAAGGAAATTCTTACCATTGCTCGCCGCATGGCCGAGGCCGGAGAGATCGTTCTGGGCTCCAAGGGCGGCGAAGAGATGATCTAAGCAGGTACGAACCCCAAACATGGCCAAGGACAACCCCAGCGACGTCATTCGTGCGAAAGATGTCAGCCTGTTCGATCGCTGGTCTTTGCCCAGTTTTGATCCGCAAGGAGAGGAGCAGGTGCTGCCCGCCGATAAGGTCGTGGAGGCACCAGTCGAGGAGTTGGCGCGTAGCGAGGACGTCCCGGTCGAGGAAGTCAAACCGCTGACGCTCGATGAACTCGAAGCAATCCGTCAGCAGGCCTACAACGAAGGTTTCGCTACCGGTGAGAAGGACGGCTTTCATGCCGGGCAGCTCAAGGCAAGGCAAGAGGCCGACGCAGCTCTGGCCCTGCGAGTGGAAGGCCTCGAGCGCCTGATGAGCCAATTGCTCGATCCCATCGCCGATCAGGATCGTAATCTCGAACACGCCATGGCGACGCTGATCAGCCACATGGCGCGTGAGGTTATCCAGCGTGATCTGTTGATCGACTCCAGCCAGATTCGCCAGGTGCTGCGCGAGGCATTGAAGCTATTGCCCATGGGCGCGACCAACGTGCGCATCCATGTCAATCCGCAGGATTTCGAGCTGATCAAGGCGCTGCGTGAGCGCCATGAGGAGACTTGGCGAATTCTCGAGGACAGCAACTTGCTGCCCGGCGGCTGCCATATCGAAACCGAGCACAGCCGCATCGATGCCAGCATCGAAACGCGCCTCACCCAGGCCATCAAGCAGCTCTTCGAACAGCAGCGAGAAAATGCCACGCGTCCTCCTGCCGCAGATTTGGCCATCGATCTGGATGTGACTGATGCGCCTTGAACGAGTCAGCTTCGCCAGGCGTTTCGAAGCCTATGGCGAGGCGATCAAATTGCCCAGTCAGCCCATGCTGGAGGGGCGCCTGCTGCGCATGGTCGGTCTGACCCTGGAGGCCGAAGGGCTGCGCGCAGCCGTTGGCAGTCGCTGCCTGGTGATCAACGACGACAGCTATCACCCCACCGAGGTCGAGGCCGAGGTGATGGGGTTTTCCAGTGGCAAGCTGTATCTGATGCCCGTTGGCAGCCTCGCCGGCATTGCACCTGGCGCGCGTGTCGTACCTCTGGTCAACACAGGGCGGCTGCCCATGGGCATGTCCATGCTTGGGCGTGTACTCGATGGCGCCGGTCGGGCACTGGACGGCAAGGGCGGCATGAGAGCGGAGGATTGGGTGCCGATGGACGGCCCGGTGATTAACCCGCTCAAGCGCCACCCGATCAGCGAGCCGCTGGATGTCGGCATCCGCAGTATCAATGGCTTGCTGACCGTCGGTCGCGGCCAGCGCCTAGGCCTATTTGCCGGCACCGGTGTCGGCAAGTCGGTGCTGCTGGGCATGATGACCCGCTTCACCGAGGCCGACATCATCGTCGTCGGCCTGATCGGCGAACGGGGGCGAGAGGTCAAGGAATTCATCGAGAACATCCTTGGTGAGGAGAGCATCAAGCGCTCGGTAGTAGTGGCCTCGCCCGCTGACGAGGCGCCGCTGATGCGTCTGCGTGCCGCGCAGTACTGCACTCGTATTGCCGAGTACTTCCGCGATCAGGGCAAGAACGTGCTGTTGCTGATGGACTCCTTGACCCGCTACGCCCAAGCCCAGCGCGAGATCGCCCTGGCCATTGGCGAGCCGCCGGCAACCAAGGGCTATCCGCCATCGGTGTTCGCCAAACTGCCCAGTCTGGTCGAGCGGGCGGGTAATGCCGAGCAGGGCGGTGGCTCCATTACCGCGTTCTACACCGTGCTGTCCGAAGGTGACGACCAGCAGGACCCGATTGCCGATGCCGCCCGTGGCGTGCTCGACGGGCACATCGTGCTGTCGCGGCGCTTGGCTGAAGAGGGTCACTATCCCGCCATCGACATCGAGGCATCCATCAGCCGAGTCATGCCGCAGGTTGTGAGTGCCGAGCATGTTCGCGCTTCGCAGCGTTTCAAGCAGCTCTGGTCGCGCTATCAGCAGAGTCGTGATCTGATCAGCGTCGGTGCCTATGTACCAGGTGGCGATCCGGAAACCGACATGGCCATCGCACGGCAAGCGGAGATGGTCAGCTATCTGCGCCAGGGACTCGATGAGAGCGAAGATCTCAATCGCAGTGCTGCGCAGCTCGCTGCGGTGTTCAGTCCTCGGCAAGGCGGCTAACCGGTGGCGGTCAGTCGCGCTGCGCGGCTTGCACCGGTCGTTGAAATGGCCGAGCGCGCCGAGCGCGACGCTGCGCGGTTGCTGGGCCAGGCCCAGGCGCAATTGTCGCAGGCCGAAGCCAAGCTATCCGAGCTTGAACAGTATTTCGGGGATTACCAGCAGCAATGGATGCAGCAGGGCAGCCAGGGCGTTTCCGGCCAATGGTTGATGAATTATCAACGCTTTCTTTCCCAGCTCGAATCGGCCATCGGCCAGCAGCAGCGTAGCGTCAATTGGCATCGTGACAACCTGCTCAAGCTGCGACAGCAGTGGCATCAAAAGCATGCGCGCGTGGAAGGGCTGAGCAAGCTGATCGAAGGTTATCAGCGTGAAGCGCGAGTAGCGGCAGATAAGCGCGAGCAGAAGCTGCTAGACGAGTTTGCCCAACGACTTTCCGGTCGAGCGAGAGAGCTTTGAGGAACTCATGCCGACCATTGTTGCGAGTCGCCGCAAACATGCCGGATTCGTGCTTGCCGCGCCGCAGCTTGAGTGATAAATCTTCACCGCTTTCTACGCAGCGATTATCAGATGGGTGTCGAACTGACGTTCGGTCCCGCCGGGCCTGGTTACAGGCTCTGAATTTTCAGCCGGATACGGCTGTCCACCTCGCATCAGCGACAACTGCCACCGCCGGCAGTTTTCAAGACGTACCGGATCAGGGAGTGCCACATGACCATTACCTCGCAGCCTTCGGTGGATGGGCAGGAGTTGACCATTACCATCAACGGACGCTTCGACTTTAATGCGCATCAGGCTTTCCGTGATGCCTATCAGCGGCAGGACGTAAACCCGCGACGTTACGTGGTCAATCTGCAGGGCACTACCTATATGGACAGCTCGGCACTCGGCATGCTGCTTTTGCTGCGCGACCACGCCGGTGGCGATGAGGCAGACATTCGTTTGCTCAACTGCAATGCCGATGTGCGCAAGATTCTCTCGGTTTCAAACTTCGAACAGCTGTTCGTGATTGCCTGAGATGTCTACCAGGCTGTCGATCCTGATCGCCGAGGACAGCCCGGTTGATCGGATGCTGCTTTCCACCATCGTCGCCCGGCAAGGACATCGTGTGCTTACAGCAGCAGACGGCCAGGAGGCAGTTGAGCTGTTCCAGCGGGAACGGCCTCAGCTGGTTCTAATGGACGCGCTGATGCCGGTCATGGATGGTTTCGAGGCGGCGCGCCGGATCAAGCAGCTGGCCGGTGATGAGCTGGTGCCTATCATCTTTCTCACCTCGTTGACCGAGAACGAAGCGCTGGTCAGCTGCCTCGAAGCCGGCGGTGACGACTTCATCGCCAAGCCCTACAACCCGATCATCCTCGAAGCCAAGATTCAGGCTATGCACCGTCTGCGTCGGCTGCAGGCGACAGTGCTCGAGCAGCGCGACCTGATCGCCAGACGCAATCGGCAGTTGCTCGATGAACATCGGGCGGCGAAGGCAATATTCGACAAGGTCGCCCATGCCGGTTGCCTGAGCGCGCCCAACATCCGCTATCGGCAATCGCCTCGAGCACTGTTCAATGGCGACCTGCTCCTCGCCGCGCAGGCGCCGGCAGGGCAGATGTTCGTGCTGCTCGGTGATTTCACCGGCCATGGCCTTCCGGCGGCCATCGGCGCCATGCCGCTGGCCGAGACTTTCTACGGAATGGCGGCCAAGGGCTACTCCAGCTCCGACATCCTTCGCGAAATGAATGCCAAGCTCAAACAGATCCTCCCGGTGGAAATGTTCTGTTGTGCAACGCTGTTGGATATCAATGCCAAGCAGGGAACCCTGCGCGTCTGGAGTGGCGGGCTTCCAGATGGTTATCTCATTTCTGCCGATGGGCGACGTACTGCGTTGGTTTCGCAACACCTGCCGCTGGGCGTAGTGTCCGCTGCAGCGTTTGACGACAAGTTTCAGTACTACCCACTGGCGCCGGGCGATCGCCTGTTGTTGCTGTCCGACGGCGTGGTGGAAAGCCGCAATGCCGAGGACGAGCTGTTCGGCGAGCAACGGTTGTTGGCTGCGCTCACTGCCAACCGTGAACCAGCCTGCCTGTTCGACGAGATTGAGCAGGCCTTGCTGGACTTTCATGGGCAGCAACAGGATGACCTGAGCCTTGTCGAAGTCGTAGTGACAGAGGATGCGGGGTTTATGCCGCTGACCAGTTCCGCAACGGCGCACCGCGTTCGCCCCATGGATTGGTCAGCCCACTTCGACCTGCGTGCCGATAGCCTGCGTAACGGCAACCCACTGCCGCAGCTGCTGCAAGTGCTGCTGCAGATCAACCAGCTACGGCCAAGAGTGGGCGCGATCTATACCGTACTGGGCGAGCTTTACTCCAATGCCCTGGAACATGGCGTGCTCGGGCTCGACTCGGCACTCAAGTGCGATGCCGACGGTTTCAAGCGATATTACGACTTGCGACAGCAGCGCTTGCAGTCGCTTGCTGACGGCCATATTCATCTTGAGCTGGGTATCAAGGCGGGAGCGCAGGGCGGCAAGCTGCGCATTGCCATCAGCGACAGCGGATCTGGTTTCGATGTGGCGAGCGCTTTACAGGCACAGCTGGGTAGTGACCAGTTCAGTGGCCGAGGTTTGCACTTGGTTCGCCAGTTGAGCGACGGGCTCGATTGGCAACCGGATGGGCGGGGTCTGAGCGTGGAGTTCGTCTGGCAGGCTGAGGCATAATTCAGCGCTTTGAAACAGGAGTGTACCGGTGTCCAACACTCATCTCGACGGCGCCGTGCTGGCTACGCTGCAGGACGTGATGGAGAGTGAATATCCGGCACTGCTGGATACCTTTCTCGCCGATTCCGAGGAGCGCGTTCGTCTACTCCGGCAAGCCTGCCAGGCTGATCAGGCCGAAACCCTGCGCCGGGCTGCACACAGCTTCAAGGGTAGCTGCAGCAACATGGGTGCAACCCTTCTGGCTCAGCTCTGCCAGGAGCTGGAGAGTGTCGCCAGGGAAGATCAGTTGGCAGTAGCGCCTGCGCTGATCGAGTCCATCGAACGTGAATTCGCCATTGTGGGCATCTTGTTCCGCGCTGAACGACAGCGCTACGGTTAAACGGACAAATCTCTGACGCTCACGCGTTTTCCGTGCGACTCGGGCGGTCGCTGCGCTTCTGCCATTTTGACGTCTTGCGCGCTAATTGCCGAAACACGCGCTTTTGCGCGCTCTTTTCATACGTCTGCACAGGCTGGCCCAGAACTTGCTCTGCTATCGCCACGATCCATCCGTAGCGGAATGACCCAATGGCTGTTTCCCCCGACCTGCTGCTCAAATCTCCTTCTGTAGAGGCGCGAGCCAAAGCCTCGACCAAGGCACCCGAAGCCCCGCGCGAGGCCCGGGATAGCGCCAGCTTTTCCGACGTTTACGCCAAAGAGCGCCAGACGAAACCGGCCGACCGCCCAGTGCGTAATGAGACCGGTCGGGATAAGCCCGTCGACGATAAGGCTCGGAAGGAATCGGCTGGCGTAGCCGGTGACGAAAAGCCGACGGTTGCCGACAGCGGCAATTCCTTGCCTCCCGAAACGCAGGCGGAGGAGGTGCCTGAAGCTGAACTTGACCCACTGTTGCTGCTGGGGCTCGGTGGACAGCTGGTGCCGCAGACTGAAAGCGAGTCAGGCGGCGAGGTTCAGGGGGAGTCGCTGCTGGCCGGTTTATCGGTTGCGCAAGGCCTTGCCGCTGGAGATGAGAGTTTGTCGGCAGAAGAAACATCGCTAGCAAGCATGCGGCCCGTCGCCGACACGTCGCTCGGCACGCAAAAGAATGCTCAGTCGCTGGGGAATCCGCTAGCTGATGCGCAAGCAAAGGCAGAGGTAGATGACGGTTTTGCAAGCGTCTTGCTGGCCGCGAATGAGCCAGACGATGGCGAGTTCGATCTGGAACTGGCGACCAAGGAGTTGCTGGACAGCGTGGAGGCGCCCAAGGAGAGTCGCTCGGCAAGCGCCACTGAGTTGGCTGCCACCCGACCCAATCTCTTGAGTCAGGCGATCACTCAGCAGGTCCAGCAGGCGCAGCGGCCGGCGCTGGTGCCCGGACAGCCGGTGCAGATGCAGCAAACGGGTTGGAGCGAGGCTGTTGTGGATCGGGTGATGTGGTTGTCCAGCCAGAACCTGAAGTCGGCCGAGATTCAACTCGATCCCGCCGAGCTGGGTCGCATGGAGGTGCGTATTGATCTGAGCAAGGACCAGGCTCAGGTGACCTTCCTCAGCCCGCACGCCGGTGTGCGTGACGCGCTGGAAGGGCAGATGCAGCGACTGCGCGAAATGTTCGCCCAGCAGGGCATGAACCTGATGGATGTCAACGTATCCGATCAGTCGTTGGCGCGTGGTTGGCAAGGCGGTGCTGAAGGCGGATCGGCGCGTGGCTCCTCCGCTGAGGAGGATGCTGGTGCCGAGGAGTTGCAGGGCATTACGGAGATTTCCGGCAACCGCACTTCAGGTGATCGCGGCTTGGTGGATTACTACGCCTGAGCCATCACCTATCTTTTCCTGATGGCCGGCGTCAGCCCTGACTAGGGCGCGCCGGTTTTCCGCCGCCGGTCGCAGCAGCCTGCATTGGTCTCGTCGCTTCGACGTTGCAGCGTTCATTTCCTGATACCTTGTCGGCACTCGGGCCAAAGGCCTAGCGCTGTGAATGTCGGCTGCCTGGAACGTTGGCACAGCAGTTGCTCCTAACTCGTAGAACCCGACCGAAATGCGGTTGATGACGGATATTTGGCATGGCTAAGAAACAGGCTCCACCAACAGTGCCGCCAACCGGACCGGAAGCGGAACCGGCAGGCAAGGGAAAGCTGAAACTCATCCTGGTGATCGTGGTCGCCATGTTGGTGGCCGTAGGGCTTTCCATCGGCGGTACGCTTTACTTCATGAACAAGGGCGGCGACCTCGGTGACGACAAGGCCGAAGAGGCCGCGAGCACCGCTTCGGGCAAGCAGCCGGCGATCTATGAAGTCCTGATGCCCGCTTTCGTGGTCAATTTCAGCAACAAGGGACGCCAGCGTTACATGCAGGTCAGCATCGCCTTGATGTCACGTGATCAGGCTGCGCTGGATGCACTGAAAGTACATATGCCGTTGTTGCGCAACCGACTGGTCATGCTGTTCTCCAGTCAGGACTTCGAGGCGTTGAAAACGCCCGTGGGCAAGGAAATGCTGCGTCAGCAGGCGACTGCCAGCGTGCAGGAACTGGCGCAGAAGGAAATTGGCAAGCTTGCCGTCGAGCAAGTGCTTTTCACCAACTTCGTATTGCAATAGAAGGCTGCCGCAGATGGCTGTTCAAGACCTGCTCTCGCAAGACGAGATCGATGCGCTCCTGCACGGGGTCGACGACGGTCTGGTGGATACCGAAAGCGATTCCGAGCCGGGATCCATCAAGAGCTATGACCTGACCAGTCAGGACCGCATCGTTCGCGGGCGCATGCCCACCCTGGAAATGATCAACGAGCGTTTCGCCCGTTACACCCGCATCAGCATGTTCAACCTGCTGCGTCGCTCGGCCGATGTATCGGTGGGTGGCGTTCAGGTGATGAAGTTCGGCGAGTACGTGCATTCGCTGTACGTACCCACCAGCCTGAACCTTGTGAAAATGAAGCCGCTACGCGGCACGGCCTTGTTCATCCTGGACGCCAAGCTGGTGTTCAAGCTGGTGGACAATTTCTTCGGCGGTGACGGGCGCCACGCCAAGATCGAAGGTCGGGAGTTCACTCCTACCGAGCTGCGTGTCGTCCGCATGGTGCTGGAGCAGGCGTTCGTCGATCTCAAGGAAGCCTGGCACGCGGTGCTGGACGTCAACTTCGAGTACGTCAACTCGGAGGTGAACCCGGCCTTGGCCAACATCGTCAGCCCCAGCGAGGTGGTGGTTGTTTCCACCTTCCATATCGAGCTGGAGAGCGGTGGTGGTGATCTGCACGTAACCATGCCCTATTCGATGATCGAACCGATCCGCGAGATGCTCGATGCCGGCTTCCAGTCTGATGTCAGCGATCAGGACGAGCGGTGGGTCAAGGCGCTACGTGAAGACATTCTCGACGTCAGCGTACCGCTGGGTGCGACGGTCGTACGACGGCAACTGAAGCTTCGCGACATCCTGAACATGCAGCCCGGCGATGTGATTCCGGTAGAAATGCCCGAAGACATGATCCTGCGCGCCAATGGCATGCCAGCGTTCAAGGTCAAGCTGGGGGCTCATAAGGGCAACTTGGCATTGCAGGTGCTGGACCCTTTGATTCGCCCACGTTGAACCAACCCTTTACTCAATTCGAGCCGATCGAGGATTAGCGATGGCAGACGAACAAGACAACACATCTCCCGAGGAACAGGCGCTTGCCGATGAGTGGGCGGCAGCACTGGCCGAGGCGGGCGATGCCAGCCAGGACGACATCGATGCTCTGCTGAGCCAGGGTCCCGCGGCAGCGCCACCGGCGCCACCCCGCGCTCCGCTGGAAGATTTTGCCAGCGCACCCAAGTCGACTGGCGTGCAACTGGGGCTGGATGGGCCGAATCTGGACGTGATTCTCGATATCCCGGTCTCTATTTCCATGGAGGTCGGCAGCACCGAGATCAGCATCCGCAACTTGCTGCAACTCAATCAGGGCTCGGTGGTGGAGCTTGACCGCCTGGCCGGAGAACCGCTGGACGTGCTGGTCAATGGCACGCTGATCGCCCATGGCGAAGTGGTGGTGGTAAACGAGAAGTTCGGCATTCGGTTGACTGATGTCATCAGCCCCACCGAACGCATCAAGAAGTTGCGCTGACATGCGGGCCATTGCGTTTCTGGTCGCGCTGCTGGCTCTTCCCGTAATGGCTGCGGAGCCGGCGGCGAGCATGAGCAGTGCTGGCATGGGTGCGCAGCTGAGCAAGCTGCTATTCGGCCTTTTGCTGGTAATCGGGTTCATCTTCCTGCTGGCCTGGCTACTGCGACGGGTACAGCAGATGAATCCGCGTGGCACTCAGGTCATCAAGCTGATTTCCAGCCAGGCGCTTGGCCCTCGTGAGCGCCTGGTGCTGGTACAAGTCGGCGGTGAGCAGATCCTCATCGGCCTGAGTGGCGGGCGCATTACGCCACTGCACGTCATGCAGGAGCCGGTGCACTTGCCGGATGCCGAGCCAGCCAACCCCGAATTCGCCCAGCGTCTGATGGAGCTGCTTGGCAAGGACCACAAGGACAGACCTTGATGTTGCGCATTCTGTTGGTGGCCGCACTGATGCTGATCGGCCCCCTTGCCATGGCACAAGAGCCTTCCGGCATCCTGGCCCAGGGAAACAACCCGCTATCAATACCGGCGATCACCCTGACGACGGATGCCGAGGGGCAGCAGGAGTATTCGGTCAGCCTGCAGATCCTGCTGATCATGACGGCGCTGAGCTTCATCCCGGCATTCGTCATGCTGATGACCAGCTTCACCCGGATCATCATCGTCTTTTCCATTCTCCGCCAGGCCCTGGGGCTGCAGCAAACGCCTTCGAATCAGATCCTCGTCGGCCTGACGCTGTTTCTCACGCTGTTCATCATGGCGCCGGTGTTCGAGCGAATTAACCAGGATGCGTTACAGCCCTATCTGAGCGAGCAGATCCCCGCGCAGGAGGCCATCTCACGGGCTGAGGTGCCACTGAAGAACTTCATGCTGGCGCAGACGCGCGAAAGCGATCTGGAGCTTTTCGTGCGCCTTTCACGACGTACCGACATTGCCTCGCCGGAGGCAGCACCGATGACCATTCTCGTACCGGCCTTCGTCACCTCGGAGCTGAAGACCGCTTTCCAGATTGGTTTCATGATCTTCATTCCGTTTCTGATCATCGACATGGTCGTGGCCAGCGTGCTGATGGCGATGGGCATGATGATGCTCTCGCCGCTGATCATCTCGTTGCCGTTCAAGATCATGCTGTTCGTGCTGGTGGACGGCTGGGGGCTGATCATCGGCACTCTGGCCGGCAGTTTCGGCACCCTGTAGGGAGGGGCGCAAATGACTCCTGAAGTAGCCGTGGACCTGTTTCGCGAGGCGTTGTGGATGACCGCGATGATCGTTGGCGTGCTGGTTGTGCCGAGCCTGCTGGTTGGCCTGGTGGTGGCAATGTTCCAGGCGGCGACACAGATCAACGAGCAGACCCTGAGCTTCCTGCCGCGTCTGCTGATGATGCTGATGACGCTGATCTGGGCCGGGCCATGGCTGGTGCGTGAGCTGATGGAGTACATGCAGAATCTGGTGCAAAACATTCCGCTGCTGATCGGGTAGCTGGCGTGCTTGAGCTGAGCAATGCGCAGATTGGCGGGTGGGTTGGGCAGTTCCTGCTCCCGCTGTTTCGCATCGCCGCTTTGCTGATGAGCATGCCGATTATCGGCACTCAGCTGGTGCCGATGCGGGTTCGTCTTTATCTGGCGCTGGCTATCGCGGTGGTATTGGTGCCGACGCTGCCGCCAATGCCGGTGGTCGAATCGCTGAGTCTGGCATCACTGCTGTTGATCGCCGAACAATTGGTAATCGGGGTGATGCTCGGTTTTGTCCTGCAACTGTTCTTTCACGTGTTCATCGTCTCGGGGCAGTTGCTGGCAATGCAGATGGGCCTCGGTTTTGCGTCGATGGTCGATCCGGCCAATGGCGTTTCGGTGCCGGTAATCGGCCAGTTCTTCAATATGCTGGTCGTTCTGTTGTTTTTATCGGTGAACGGCCATCTGGTGGTGTTGGAGATCCTCGCCGAGAGCTTCATAACCTTGCCGGTGGGCGGTGGGCTTTCGACCAATCATTTTTGGGAGGTGGCTGGCAAACTTGGATGGGTGCTCGGAGCGGGTTTGCTGCTGGTGTTACCTGCCATTACCGCACTGTTGGTGGTCAACCTGGCATTCGGCTTGATGACCCGAGCAGCCCCACAGCTGAATATCTTCTCAATCGGCTTTCCGCTGACACTGGTGCTGGGCCTGGTCATCGTCTGGGTCGGTATGGCCGATATCTTCGCGCAGTATCAGATATTCGTCAGCGAAGCGTTGATGATGCTGCGCGACCTGGCTGGGGCGCGTTGATGTCCTTGACCAGGCAGGAGGTCGGCGGTGGCTGAGAGCGAAAGTGGTGCCGATAAAAGCGAGGAACCCACAGACAAACGACTGCGCGAATCCCGTGAAAAAGGGCAACTGGCGCGCTCGCGTGAACTCAGCACCGTAGCGGTCACCCTGGGCGGCATCGGCGGCCTGCTGGCCTCCGGCGGTAGTTTGGCGCAAACCCTGATGGCAATGATGCAAGGGACCTTCGAGCTGAGTCGAGAAACCCTGCTCGATGAAGGGTCGATGGTGCGCTTGCTCATGAGCAATGGCCTGATGGCCTTGGAGGCAATTATGCCGCTGCTCATTGCACTGCTGATCGCCTCGATCGTAGGTCCTGTTTCGTTGGGTGGTTGGCTGTTCTCGGGCAAAGCCATGGCGCCGAAACTCAGCCGAATGAACCCGGCGGCCGGACTCAAGCGCATGTTCTCCACTAAAGCTCTGGTCGAACTGCTTAAAGCGCTGGGCAAATTTCTGGTAGTGCTCAGTGTTGCGCTACTGGTGCTATCGGCTTACCAGGACGATCTGCTGTCGATTGCCAAGCAGCCACTGGATTTGGCCATCATGCACAGCGCCGAAATCGTCGGCTGGTGTGCCTTGTGGATGGCGTGCGGGCTGATCCTGATCGCTGCGGTGGATGTGCCTTTCCAGCTCTGGGATAACAAGCAGAAGCTGATGATGACCAAGCAGGAGGTCAGGGACGAATACAAGGACTCCGAAGGCAAGCCGGAGGTCAAATCGCGCATTCGCCAGCTGCAGCGCGATGCTGCGCAGCGGCGCATGATGCAGGCGGTACCGGAGGCGGATGTGGTTATCACCAACCCCACCCACTTTGCTGTCGCGCTCAAGTACGACGCTGCCAAGGGCGGTGCGCCGATGCTGGTCGCCAAGGGCGGTGACTTCGTAGCGCTGAAGATTCGCGAGATCGCACAAGAGCACAAGGTAACGGTATTGGAATCACCTGCATTGGCGCGGTCAGTGTACTACTCGACCGAAATCGATCAGGAGATCCCCGCAGGTTTGTACCTGGCGGTTGCGCAGGTGCTGGCTTACGTCTATCAGCTGCGCCAGTACCGCGGCGGCAAGGGAAGAAGGCCTGACCCGTTGACCAATCTGCCTATCCCGCCGGATTTGCGCAGGGACGAGTAGGTTGGGTACGAGGCGGTCTCACGCTCGCCGCCTCGCATCCCGATGCTGTTACTTGATGACGCCGCAGGCTACGCGCGCACCGCCGCCACCCAGAGGCTGCGGATGATCCGAATGATTGTCGCCGCCCTGGTGAACCATCAGCGCCTGGCCTTTGATGTCGCCGAGGCTCTTCAGGCGCGGCGCCAGCACTGGCTGGCTGGCTTTACCTTCGCTGTCCACGTATAGCGCGGGCAGGTCGCCTAGGTGGCCGTCGCCCCAGGGTTCGCCGTGTTTACCGGTATTTTTCGGGTCCCAGTGGCCGCCTGCTGCGCCTGCAGCGGTCGCTTTACCGTCCACATCTGCTGGTTCGCAGCTGCCCTTGGCATGAATGTGGAATCCGTGAATGCCTGGCTGCAAACCGGTCAGCTCAGGGCGGAATACCAGCCCGTACTCGTTGCTTTCGATCTTCACACTGCCTACCGAATCGCCGATGCCCTGAGCGGTAACGGTGTTTACTTCGACGCTCAAGGTTTCAGCCTGGGCGGCGAGGGCGGTGCAGCCTGCAAGCGCGGCGATGATCCACTGTTTCATCTGAAAGCTCCTTTCGCACAAACGACAGCGGAGTGCTGCCGTTAGCACTTGTGACTGTCCGTATTCGGCTGCGTTCGCTGGTTGGCCTTGCTGCAACGTGGCAAGGCGGTGGTAACCGGGCCGACCGGAACTGGCACAGATAAAAAGTTGGACCCCTTCTTGCTATACCTCGGTCAGGGCGCATTTCGCGTCAAGAATTCGTTCTGTAAATCCCGGGGTCTATGTGGATCGCACGCAACTCATCAATATTCGCAATGGCCTGACGGGCGCAGGGCGCGGCAACCTGGGTGTGCCGGTGCTGTTGCTCGTGATGATGGGCATGATGATGCTGTCGGTGCCGCCGTTCCTTCTGGATCTGCTGTTCACCTTCAACATTGCGCTGTCGATCGTCGTGCTGTTGGTCAGTGTCTACGCGCTGCGGCCATTGGATTTCGCGGTTTTCCCGACGATCCTGCTCGTTGCAACCCTTATGCGCCTGGCGCTGAACGTGGCCTCGACGAGGGTCGTGTTGATCAATGGCCATGAAGGCGGCTCTGCTGCAGGTCATGTGATCGAGGCGTTCGGTAATGTCGTAATCGGCGGCAACTATGTTGTCGGTATCGTCGTCTTCGCGATTTTGATGATCATCAACTTCGTCGTGGTGACCAAGGGCGCGGGGCGTATCTCGGAAGTCAGCGCACGTTTCACCCTGGACGCGATGCCCGGCAAGCAGATGGCAATCGATGCCGACCTCAACGCCGGCCTGATCGACCAGTCCGAAGCCAAGCTGCGGCGCGTAGAAGTCGCCTCCGAGGCAGACTTCTACGGCTCGATGGATGGTGCGAGCAAGTTCGTTCGCGGTGACGCCATTGCCGGCTTGCTGATCCTTTTCATCAACCTCATCGGTGGCGTCGGCATCGGCATGGCGCAACACGGCATGAGCTTCAGTGAAGCCGGTCAGGTGTATGCCCTGCTGACCATTGGTGACGGCCTCGTCGCGCAAATCCCATCGCTGCTGCTTTCGACCGCTGCAGCGATCATGGTGACTCGTGTAACCAGCTCCGAGGATATGGGACAGCAGGTCAACCGGCAGATGTTCGCATCACCCAAGGCGTTGGCCGTAGCGGCTGGCATCATGATCGCCATGGGCCTTGTACCCGGCATGCCGCATACGTCCTTCCTTGGCCTTGGCGCTGTAGCCGCTGCAGGCGCTTACTGGATCTGGCATCGGCAGAAGCAGGTCGTGAAGAAGGCCGAGCAGGAAGTGCAGAAGCAACAGGAACTGCTTCCTGCGCAGCGGGCAGCGGAAACCAAGGAGTTGGGTTGGGACGATGTGACGCCCGTCGACATGGTGGGGCTTGAAGTCGGCTATCGCCTGATTCCGCTGGTGGATCGTAACCAGGGCGGTCAACTGCTGGCCCGAATCAAGGGTGTACGCAAGAAGCTGTCCCAGGACCTGGGTTTTCTCATGCCTTCGGTACACATTCGCGACAATCTCGATCTGCTGCCCAACGCCTATCGATTGACGCTGATGGGAGTGAGCCTGGCCGAGGCTGAGGTCTACCCGGATCGCGAGTTGGCGATCAATCCGGGTCAGGTATTCGGACCCCTCAACGGCATCGCCGCCAGGGATCCGGCGTTTGGCCTGGAAGCTGTCTGGATCGAGGCAAGCCAGCGCGATCAGGCGCAGTCGCTCGGTTACACGGTGGTGGACGCCAGTACGGTAGTCGCCACCCACCTCAATCAGGTCCTGCACAAGCATGCCCACGAGTTGCTTGGGCATGAGGAGGTGCAGCAACTGCTGCAGTTGCTGGCCAAGAGCTCGCCCAAGCTGGCCGAGGAGCTGGTGCCGGGTATGGTCTCGCTGTCGACGCTGCTCAAGGTGCTTCAGGCGTTGCTGCAGGAGCAGGTGCCCGTACGGGACATCCGTACCATCGCCGAGGCTATCGCGAATGCGGCCGCCAAGAGTCAAGATCCCGCCGCAATGGTCGCAGCCGTGCGCGTCGCGCTGTCCCGCGCAATCGTGCAGAACGTTGTGGGACTAGAGCCGGAGCTGCCTGTGATCACGCTCGAACCTCGGCTGGAACAGATCTTGCTCAATAGCTTGCAGAAGGCCGGACAGGGCTCCGAAGACGGAATCTTGCTGGAGCCAGGAATGGCCGAAAAGTTGCAAAGGTCTTTGGTAGATGCAGCACAGCGTCAAGAAATGCTCGGCAAACCGGCGGTACTGCTGGTAGCCGGCCCGGTTCGGGCGATGCTGTCGAGATTCGCGCGGCTGGCGGTGCCGAACATTCATGTTCTGGCCTACCAGGAAATACCGGACAACAAGCAAGTCACCATCGTCTCGACGGTGGGTCAGAATTAACCGAGGGTAGAAGGCCATGCAGGTCAAACGTTTCTTCGCTGCCGATATGCGCATCGCCATGAAAATGGTGCGTGACGAGCTGGGCGCCGATGCCGTGATCATCGGCAATCGCCGGGTGGCCGGTGGCGTCGAGCTGACCGCAGTGCTCGACTACCCGATGCAGTCCGCTCCTGCAGCGACCAAGCCCAATCCGGCGCTGGAAGCCGAGTTGCGCAAAACGCAGGCGCGCCTTGCCAGCGCCCATGCCGATCTGAGCTCGGCGCCTCGCGCGAACATGCAGGATCGTCAACTGGTTGACGAGAAGCCGGCTGCGGCGGCAATCAAGCCGCAAGCCCAGCCTGTCGCTGCGGCCGCTACTGCAGACGCTCGCGCAATCGAAGCGATGCAGTCCGAGTTGCACGGCCTGCGCGAGCTGATCGAAGTGCAGCTCGGTTCGATTGCCTGGGGGCAGGAGCAGAGCCGCCGTCCGCAGCAGGCCAGCCTTTGGCGCCGTCTGCAGCGCATGGGGCTGCCCGCCGAACTGTCGCGTAGCCTTTTGGAGAAGGTCGCAGGCATCAGCGAGCCCCGCCAGGCTTGGCGTATGGTCCTGGCGCACCTGGCGCAGGCGATCAAGGTCACGAAGAACGAGCCGCTGGAAGAGGGCGGTGTGATTGCGCTGGTTGGCCCGGCAGGCGTTGGCAAGACCACGACCCTGGCCAAGCTCGCTGCGCGCTATGTGTTGAAATATGGTGCGCAGAACATCGCACTGGTAAGCATGGACAATTATCGGATCGGCGCGCAGGAGCAGCTCAAGACCCTCGGACGCATCCTTGATGTGCCCGTACTGCAGATCGATCCGAGCCAGTCGCTGGTCAAGACACTGGCGCCCTTGGCACGCAAGCGCGTGATCCTCATCGATACAGCCGGTCTTCCGGCTAGCGATCCAACCCTGCGCATGCAGCTCGATGCACTGTCCGACCGCGGCGTGAAATCGAAAAACTATCTAGTGCTGGCCGCAACCAGCCAGAGCCAGGTATTGAAGGCGGCGTGGCACAACTATCGTCGCTGCGGCCTGGCTGGCTGTATCCTGACCAAACTGGACGAGGCAGGCAGCCTCGGCGATGTGCTTGGGCTCACCATCAGCCAGCATTTGCCGATAGCCTACCTCGCGGATGGACCTCGGATCCCGGACGATCTGCACCTGCCGCGCAGTCATCAATTGGTAAGTCGCGCCGTGAGTTTGCAATCCGGCGAGGAACCGAGCGAGGAAACCATGGCCGATATGTTCGCCGGGTTGTACAACGGTCCGTCACGGCGGGCCGGATGATGATGCGACAGCGGTTCCTGAATGAATCAGATGCGCGCCATGCGGGCGCATCGCCGGCCGTATGGCCCCAGCAAGATATAGGCGTGTGAACATGGGTATGCATCCCGTACAGGTGATTGCGGTGACCGGCGGCAAAGGTGGCGTCGGCAAGACCAACGTGTCGGTCAATCTGTCACTGGCGCTGGCCGAACTCGGTCGGCGTGTGGTGTTGCTTGACGCTGACTTGGGGTTGGCCAACGTTGACGTGCTGCTCGGTCTTACCACCAAGCGCACCCTTGCCGATGTGATTGCCGGTGAGTGCGATCTGCGCGACGTGCTGATCCAGGGGCCCGGTGGCATCCGTGTCGTGCCGGCTGCTTCCGGCACGCAGAGCATGGTGCAGCTGTCGTCGCTGCAGCACGCCGGCCTGATTCAGGCGTTCAGTGATCTCGGTGATGAACTCGACGTGCTGATCATCGATACCGCGGCAGGCATCGGCGATTCGGTCGTCAGCTTCGTACGCGCGGCGCAGGAGGTGTTGCTGGTCGTTACCGATGAGCCCACTTCCATCACTGACGCCTATGCTCTTATCAAGCTGCTGAACCGCGACTACGGCATCAGCCGTTTCCGCGTGCTGGCCAACATGGCACACGCGCCGCAGGAGGGCCGCAACCTGTTTGCCAAACTGACTAAGGTTACCGAGCGGTTTCTCGATGTGGCGCTGCAGTATGTGGGTGCAGTGCCGTACGACGAGGCCGTGCGCAAGGCAGTACAGAAGCAGCGGGCTGTTTATGAGGCTTACCCACGTTCGAAATGTGCGCTGGCCTTCAAGGCCATCGCCCAGAAGGTCGACACCTGGCCGCTGCCGGCGACGCCGCGTGGCCACCTCGAATTCTTCGTAGAGCGTCTCATCACGCCCGCTTCACAGAGCCACGAATGACAGGTGCCGGAACCGCTATGTATTACAGCAAGGCTCAGGCAAAGGATGCTCAGTACCGCCTAATTGACCAGTACGCCCCATTGGTCAAGCGAATCGCCTACCACTTGCTGGCGCGTCTGCCTGCCAGTGTGCAGGTGGATGATCTCATTCAGGCTGGAATGATCGGACTGCTGGAGGCAGCTAAGAAATACGACGCCGGCAAGGGTGCCAGTTTCGAAACTTACGCCGGAATCCGCATTCGCGGCACCATGCTGGACGAAGTGCGAAAGGGGGATTGGGCACCACGCTCGGTGCACCGCAATTCGCGCATGGTCAGCGAAGCAATTCGGGCCATCGAGGCGAAAACTGGGCGTGACGCTAAAGATCACGAAGTTGCGGCCGAACTTAAGCTAAGCCTTGACGAGTATTACGGCATTCTCGGGGACACGTTGGGCAGTCGCCTGTTCAGCTTTGACGATCTGCTGCAGGAGGGCGAGCACGGCGAGTTTGAGGACGACGCTGCCAGCACCCATCCGGAGCCCTTTCGTGATCTTGAGGATGAACGCTTTCAGCAGGCGTTGGCCGATGCCATTGCCAACCTGCCCGAGCGCGAAAAGTTGGTGTTGTCGCTGTACTACGACGAAGAATTGAACTTGAAGGAAATTGGCCAGGTGCTGGGAGTCAGCGAGTCGCGTGTGAGCCAGTTGCATAGCCAATGTGCTGCGCGCTTGCGTGCACGTCTCGGCGAATGGCGCGCCCATTGACGATTGTTTGCGGTATGACGTGCTCGGTTGCTGAGGCATTTTGGGACTTACGGAGGTCGACTTGGACAAGAACATGAAAATCCTCATCGTCGATGACTTCTCGACGATGAGACGAATCATCAAGAACCTCCTGCGTGACTTGGGGTTCACCAATACCGCCGAGGCGGATGACGGTACCACTGCGCTGCCAATGCTCAAGAGCGGCAGCTTCGACTTCCTCGTTACCGACTGGAACATGCCGGGTATGAGCGGTATCGATCTGCTGCGCACCGTGCGTGCGGATGAGCGCCTCAAGCACCTGCCGGTGCTGATGGTGACTGCCGAAGCGAAGCGTGACCAGATCATCGAAGCGGCACAGGCCGGGGTTAATGGCTATGTGGTCAAGCCTTTCACTGCCCAGGTGCTCAAGGAGAAGATCGAAAAGATCTTCGAGCGCGTCAACGGCTGAAGTAGCAACGCCGCGAGGGCACTATGACGCAAGCAGACCAAACCCTGGCAGAGTTCGAAGCGACTCTGAAGGCTCATGCACCCAAACTGATTGAAAGCCTGCAGCAAGGTCGCTTCGATGAAGCGACGCAGATGTTCAATGAGCTGAATCAGGCGCGCAATCACGGCCTCTACCTGGAAGTTGGCAAACTCACCCGTGAGTTGCACAACGCCATCGTCAAGCTCGAGATGGACACCTGCGCCACCGGCGGCGATCCGTCACCCATTACCGACGCGACCGATCGCCTGTCCTATGTGGTGGAGATGACCGAGAAAGCGGCCAACCGCACCATGGATCTGGTGGAAGAGTCTGCGCCGCTGGTGAATTACGTGAGCTATGAAGCGCAGAGCCTGACGGCCGACTGGCAGCGTTTCATGCGTCGCGAAATGAGCGCTGAGCAGTTTCGAGATCTGGTCAAACGTATCGATCTGTATCTCCAGCGCAGCATGAACGATGGCAGTCAGCTGTCGCAGAACCTCAGTGAAATCATGCTGGCTCAGGACTTTCAGGACCTGACCGGGCAGGTGATCAAGCGCGTGACTCGGCTTATCACCGAACTTGAAAGCAACCTGCTCAATCTCGTGTTGATGGCGGGTCAGGT
Organism: Pseudomonas sp. E45-MNA-CIBAN-0222; assembly: GCF_040310405.1. Classification (NCBI taxonomy): domain Bacteria; kingdom Pseudomonadati; phylum Pseudomonadota; class Gammaproteobacteria; order Pseudomonadales; family Pseudomonadaceae; genus Pseudomonas; species Pseudomonas sp. E45-MNA-CIBAN-0222. The sequence continues at coordinate 77,814 of NZ_JBEOPU010000010.1, read as the reverse complement.
AGATCGCGTGGCCGGCATCCAGCATGACCGCGAAGCGATGCGCGCCGAGCAAGAAAAGAAAAAACAAGAAAAAGAACCTTCCAAAGGTGAAGGTCCGCAGATGCATGCCGATATACGTGAGGATGTCGTATCCGGGCAGGACGATGTCGACGATCTGCTTTCGAGCCTGGGCTTTTAGGGGATGTGAATATGAGCTTCGACGCCGATGAAGAAATCCTCCAGGACTTCCTGGTAGAGGCCGGCGAGATTCTCGAACTATTGTCCGAGCAACTCGTGGAGCTGGAGAGCAGCCCCGATGACACAGCGTTGCTCAATGCGATTTTTCGCGGGTTCCATACGGTCAAGGGCGGCGCAGGATTCCTTCAGCTCCATGAGCTGGTTGAGTGCTGCCATATCGCCGAAAACGTCTTCGACATTCTTCGCAAGGGTGAGCGTCGCGTCGACTCCGAGTTGATGGACGTCGTGCTCCAGGCGCTCGATGCAGTGAACGAGATGTTCAGCCAGGTTCGCGAGCGAACTACGGTGACCCCGGCCACCCCAGAGCTGCTGGCAGCGCTGGCGCGACTGGCGGAGCCAGCTTCGGCCGACGAAGCCGCTGCTCCTGCTGAGCCGCAGCCCGCCGAAGCCGAGGCCGAAGCAGATTCCGCCGAAGCCGATTTTGAACAGTTCCTCGAAGCCATCGATTCGCCCGCAGACAAGGCTGAGGCGAGTGCCGGATCCGATGAGATTACTGACGACGAATTCGAATCGCTGCTTGACCAGTTGCATGGCAAGGGTCAGTTCGCTATCGCTGCAGGCGCGGCGCCGGCTCCTGAGCCGGAAGTTGCCGTAGCGCCGGTTGGTGACGAAATTACTGACGACGAGTTCGAAGCGCTGCTTGACCAGTTGCATGGCAAAGGCAAGTTCGAACCGGCCTCCACAGAAGCCTCCGAGGCCGCAGCCGAGGTGGTCCCGCAGCCGGCTGCGGCAAATGCAGGCGGCAGCGATGAAATTACCGACGACGAGTTCGAAGCGCTGCTTGACCAGCTACACGGCAAGGGCAAGTTCGAGGCTGCTAGTGCCGTCTCCGACACGCCAGCTACCGTCGAGCCCGTCAAGGCGGCACCGGTCAAAGCGGCACCAGCCAAGCCGGTAGTTCCAGCCAAACCAGCTGCAGCGGCGGTGAGCAAGCCAGCCGCGCCAGCGCCGGCCGAAAAGCCGCCGGCAGAGGCTGAGACGACGGTACGTGTGGATACTGCGCGCCTCGACGAAATCATGAACATGGTTGGCGAGCTGGTGCTGGTGCGAAATCGCCTGGTGCGCTTGGGCTCCAACAGTGGCGACGAGGCAATGGCCAAGGCCGTTTCCAACCTCGACGTGGTGACCGCCGATCTGCAGAGCGCGGTGATGAAAACCCGCATGCAGCCGATCAAGAAAGTCTTCGGCCGCTTCCCACGGTTGGTGCGCGATCTGGCACGCAGCCTGAAGAAAGAGATCAATCTCGAACTGGTCGGTGAAGAAACCGATCTGGACAAGAACCTCGTCGAGGCTCTGGCCGACCCGCTGGTGCACTTGGTTCGCAACGCGGTTGACCACGGAATCGAGATGCCGGAAGAGCGCGAGGCGGCTGGCAAGCCACGCACTGGTCGGGTAGTCCTGTCCGCCGAGCAGGAAGGCGACCATATCCTATTGATCATCAGCGATGACGGCAAAGGTATGGATGCTAATGTCCTGCGTGCCAAGGCGGTCGAAAAGGGCATGCTGGAGAAGGATGCTGCAGACCGGCTGAGTGATCTGGAATGCTACAACCTGATCTTCGCGCCGGGCTTCTCCACCAAGACCGAGATTTCCGACGTGTCCGGCCGTGGTGTCGGCATGGACGTGGTCAAGACCAAGATTTCCCAGCTCAACGGTACGGTCAACGTGTTCTCGACCAAGGGCCAGGGCTCGAAGGTTGTGATCAAGGTTCCGCTGACGCTGGCGATCATGCCGACCCTGATGGTCATGCTCGGCAACCAGGCGTTCGCGTTTCCGCTGGTTAACGTCAACGAAATCTTCCATCTCGATCTTTCGCGTACCAACGTCGTTGATGGGCAGGAAGTGGTGATCGTCCGCGACAAGGCGCTGCCACTGTTCTATCTCAAGCGATGGCTGATTCAGGATGCGGCTCAAGATGAGCAGCGAGAGGGGCACGTGGTGATCCTCAGTGTCGGCAACCAGAGCATCGGTTTTGTCGTCGACCAGCTGGTTGGGCAGGAGGAGGTGGTTATCAAGCCGCTAGGCAAGATGCTGCAAGGCACGCCTGGAATGTCCGGCGCGACCATCACCGGTGATGGCCGTATCGCTCTGATTCTCGATGTCCCCAGCATGCTCAAGCGGTACGCACGCAGGATTTGATTCAGTCAGGTAGCGCAGCCCATAGATGGGCGCGCTGCCGCTAGGAGTGATGTATGGCAGTCAAGGTCCTGGTCGTCGACGATTCCGGTTTCTTTCGCCGACGCGTTTCGGAAATTCTTTCCTCTGATTCCAATATCCAGGTCGTCGGTACCGCTACTAATGGGCGCGAGGCCATTGATCAGGTGTTGGCGCTGAAACCTGACGTCATCACCATGGACTACGAGATGCCAATGATGGATGGCATCACCGCGGTGCGGCAGATCATGCAGCGCTGTCCCACGCCGGTATTGATGTTCTCCTCGCTGACTCACGAGGGGGCTCGTGTGACCCTCGATGCGTTGGATGCCGGTGCGGTGGACTATCTACCGAAAAACTTCGAAGACATCTCGCGCAATCCGGATAAGGTCAAGCAGCTACTGTGCGAAAAGGTGCATACCGTATCGCGCAGTAACCGCCGGTACAGCACCTTCTGCACCTCTGCAGCCAGCGCTGCGCCCGTCTCGCCGCGTGGCACCACCTCCACGCTGTCTACGACTGCATCTCGGACCAGCAGTGCGCCATCGGCAGCCCCGGCTGCGCCTGCGGCACGTTCGCCTGCTCCCAAGCGTAAGGCCTACAAATTGGTAGCCATAGGTACGTCCACGGGTGGCCCTGTGGCGTTGCAGCGCGTGCTTACCCAGCTGCCGGCAAATTTCCCGGCGCCAATCGTACTCATCCAGCATATGCCGGCGGCATTCACCAAAGCCTTCGCTGATCGTCTCGACAAGCTCTGTCGCATTCGCGTCAAGGAGGCCGAGGATGGCGACGTTTTGCGCCCCGGGCTCGCGCTGCTGGCCCCAGGTGGCAAGCAGATGATGATCGATGGTCGCGGCGCAGTGCGCATTCTCCCGGGCGATGATCGCCTCAACTACAAGCCTTGCGTCGACGTCACGTTCGGCTCTGCGGCCAAGTCCTTCCATGACAAGGTGCTTGCGGTCGTGCTTACCGGCATGGGCGCCGATGGCCGCGAAGGCGCGCGCTTGCTCAAGCAGAGCGGTAGTCAGGTGTGGGCGCAAGATGAAGCAAGCTGCGTGATCTATGGAATGCCGATGGCGATAGTCAAGGCCAACCTCAGCGACGCGGTTTACGGCCTTGATGACATCGGTCGGCACATTGCCGAGGCGTGTATCTGATGGATGTGCTCAGCCTTATCGGGCTGTTGCTGGCGTTCGTTGCCATCGTTGGGGGTAACTTTCTCGAGGGTGGCCATATCTCGGCGTTGCTCAACGGGCCAGCCGCACTCATCGTGCTGGGCGGTACCTTGGGCGCCGTGCTGCTGCAGACTCCCATTGCCGTGTTCATGCGAGCCATGAGCATCGGCCGCTGGATTTTCTTCCCGCCGCGCATCGACCTTGGTCGTGGCATCCTCTTGGTCACCGCCTGGAGCAACACCGCCCGTAAAGAAGGGTTGCTCGGCCTCGAGCCGGTCGCCGAGACGGAGCCTGATCCTTACGCACGCAAAGGCTTGCAACTGCTGGTAGATGGTGCCGAGCCTGAGGTCATCCGCAGCATTCTGGAAGTCGATCTCTATACCCAGGAAAGTCGTGACCTGCGTGCCGCCAAGGTGTACGACGCCATGGGTGGCTATTCGCCGACCATCGGCATCATTGGCGCGGTCATGGGGTTGATCCATGTGATGGGCAATTTGGCCGACCCGAGTCAGCTCGGCAGCGGCATTGCCGTTGCATTCGTCGCCACGATCTATGGTGTTGCCCTGGCCAACCTGCTGGTGCTGCCGGTAGGCAACAAGCTGAAAAGCGTCGTGCAGCGCCAAACGGCGTACCGGGAAATGTTGCTCGAGGGCGTGCTGTCGATCGCCGAAGGTGAGAATCCGCGCTCCATCGAGATGAAGCTGCAAGGCTTCATGGATTGACCCCATGGCCAGACGCAGACCGCCCGAAGAGCACGAGAATCACGAGCGTTGGCTGGTGTCGTACGCCGACTTCATTACGCTGCTATTCGCGTTCTTCGTGGTGATGTACTCGATATCCTCGGTCAACGAAGGCAAGTACAAGATTCTGTCCGACTCGCTGGTCGGTGTATTCAGCCAAGCTGATCGTTCCGTCAAGCCCATTCCTATTGGAGAGGAGCGGCCACGGACTACAGAGCCTGACATTTCCCAGGTCGATGATCCGTCTGGCGAATCATCGGCGGGAAATCCGACCCTGGACCCACTTGAGCTCATCGCTCAGGGCATGCGCGAAGCCTTCGGCGAGCTTATCGCTAACGAACAGCTGACGGTTCGCGGAAATGAGTTATGGATTGAGATTGAACTCAACTCCAGCCTGCTTTTCCCCAGCGGTGATGCGCTGCCCAATGATCAGGCGTTCCAGTTGATAGACAAAGTCGCCGGAATTCTGGCTCCTTTCGACAACCCTATCCACGTCGAAGGCTTTACCGACAATTTGCCAATCAGTACGGATAAGTTTCCGACCAACTGGGAGCTTTCGGCGGCCCGCGCTGGCAGTGTCGTGCGTATGCTGGCGGCACAAGGCGTGAATCCTTCCAGGCTGGCAGCGGTGGGCTATGGCGAGTTTCAACCAGTGGCCGATAACGCGACTGCCGAGGGCCGCTCGCGCAATCGCCGAGTAATTCTGGTGGTGTCGCGCAATCTCGATGTGCGCCGCAGTGTCACTGGTATGGGCAGCAGTAACGCCCGCCCTGACGATGCGCTGCGCCGGGCTGGCACACAATCTGCACCACCCAGAGCTATGTAGCGTCCTAGGGCGCAATCGTCAAAACACCGTCGCGTTACCTATTGTGGGTGATGCAGTGCCGGTCAGCATCGAGCCGGGTGGAAGAGCATGAGAGTCTGGGCTGTAGCCAATCAAAAGGGTGGGGTAGGCAAGACCACTACGTCGATCGCGCTAGCGGGCTTGCTGGCCGATGCCGGCAAGCGCGTCGTGGTGCTGGATCTCGATCCGCATGGCTCGATGACCAGCTATTTCGGTCACGACCCGGACAACCTCGACCATAGCGTCTTCGACCTGTTTCAGCATCAAGGCACCGTGCCTGACGGCCTGCCTTGGCAGCTATTGCTCGCGACCAGCCATGAGCGCATTTCGCTGATGCCATCGAGCACTGTGTTGGCTACCCTGGAGCGTCAGTCTCCTGGGCAGAGCGGCCTGGGTTTGGTCATCGCCAAGAGCTTGTCCCAGCTATGGCAGGATTTCGACTACGCAATCATTGATAGCCCGCCGTTGCTTGGCGTGCTTATGGTCAATGCACTGGCTGCCAGCCAGCAGCTGGTCATTCCAGTGCAAACCGAATTCCTGGCGATGAAAGGCCTTGAGCGGATGGTCAGCACATTGTCGATGATCAATCGGTCACGCAAACAAGCGCTCCCGTACACCATCGTTCCCACTATGTTCGACCGTCGGACTCAGGCCTCGATGAATACGCTGAAGGTGTTGCGTGCTGGCTATGCGGAAAATCTCTGGCCAGCGTTCATACCGGTTGATACTCGTCTGCGTGATGCCAGTCGCGCTGGGCTGACCCCCTCTCAGTTCGATCCGACAAGCCGTGCGGTGCTTGCTTATCGGGCCTTGCTCAAACACCTGTTGGCCTCGCAAGTGTCACCGCAGGTCGCGTGAAATCACCGTACCGCTCGGCGTGTGGCGACTCAAGTTTGTCGTACACACTGCCGATAGCCTGTTCAGATTCTCTTCACGAGTTCGTTCCATGAGCCGTATCGTCCTAACAGAAACTCGTTCCCAGCTGGCACTGCAGTCCTACCTCGATGGGCTGTTGCAGGACGCCGCCATCGAGCTGGCAGACTCGGTCAGTCAGGATGAGTTTCAGGCTGCCGTGCTCGAGGAGCAGCTGCGCGATACGCGAAATAACCAGCCGCCGCGGCTGGAGATCGTGCCGTCCGCGCCTGCGCCTGTGGTGGATGCACCTGCACCGCCGCCGCCGGTCCTGACCCTTGAGCCGGTCGTGGAGCTTGAGGTTGCGCCGCAACTGTCGAGCGAACCCGTCGAAGCAGCGCCTGAGGCCCATCCTGGCTGGGGAGAGGAGCCGTTCGAATGCTTGTTGTTCGATGTGGCCGGATTGACCCTGGCTGTGCCGCTGGTGTGCCTGGGCTCCATCTATCCGCTGGCCGATCAGGAGCTGACGCCGCTGTTCGGTCAGCCAGATTGGTTTCTTGGAATACTGCCAAGCCAGGCTGGCAATCTGAAGGTGCTGGACACGGCGCGCTGGGTGATGCCTGATCGTTACCGTGACGACTTCCGCGAGGGCCTGCAGTATGTGATATCGGTTCAAGGCTACGAGTGGGGGCTGGCAGTACATCAGGTCAGCCGCTCGATTCGCCTCGACCCGAGTGAGGTCAAATGGCGGACGCAGCGTAGCCAACGTCCGTGGCTGGCCGGTACGGTAATTGAACATATGTGCGCGCTGGTCGACGTGACCGCGCTGGCCGAGCTGATTGCCAGTGGTGCAGTCAAACAAATGCAGGGCGCTGCCAAGCCTCGGGCGCACTGACGCAATCAAATGACTGTCGCGCCTATTGCGCGACCCAGCGATAGAATCGACCGCCATTGCGGTAACTGAAGAAGGTGGGACTATGAAGATGACGTCTGCGCAGGGTTCCGAAGATCCTGTACTGCAATGGGTGACTTTCCGTCTGGACAACGAGACGTACGGCATCAACGTGATGCAGGTTCAGGAGGTGTTGCGCTATACGGAAATCGCGCCGGTGCCGGGTGCGCCCAGCTACGTACTGGGTATCATCAACCTGCGTGGCAACGTGGTGACAGTGATCGACACGCGCCAGCGCTTCGGCCTGGAAACTGCTCCGGTATCGGACAACACGCGGATCGTGATCATCGAGGCGGACCGCCAGGTCATCGGCATCATGGTCGATAGCGTGGCCGAGGTGGTCTATCTTCGCCAATCAGAAATTGAAACTGCGCCCAACGTTGGTAACGACGAATCGGCCAAGTTCATTCAAGGTGTCTGTAACAAGAATGGCGAGCTGCTGATTCTGGTCGAACTCGACAAGATGATGAGCGAAGAAGAATGGGCTGAGCTTGAGAGCATCTGATACATGCTGATCGCGTCGCTGGTCGCATCGCTGGTTGCACTGGCATTCTGCTGTCTGGGCCTGCTGGGTTTCTGCCTGTGGCTGCTCAGACGGCAGCGGCTGCTGGCGGAACAACAGCAGCAGCGCGATGCGAGCAGGGACAAGCGAATCAAGGAACTGAGTAGCCGTCTGGACGCTTATCTCGAAGGCAGCCTGCGCATGGGTGATGAGTTGCGCGAGCTGAGCCGCGTAGTCGCGCCTTTGCCGGACAAGCTCACTCAGATGGAGCAACGCGACCCCAACAACTTCTCCTTCTCCCAGGCCGCAAAACTGGTTGGCATGGGTGCGAGCGTCGACGATTTGACTCAGTCCTGCGGCCTGTCGCAGTCCGAGGCTGAGCTCATGAGCAAACTGCATCAGTCACGACAGAAGCCTTGAGCGGCGTAACGTGAACGCGTAGACGTCCTCCCGTCGCCACGCCTGGAACCTCCCGGGCTCACCTCATTCAAACCCGTATCAGCCCGGCGTTGCCAGGCGCGTCCAGAAGTCCCCGGCCGGGACGAGGAGGGCAATGATGCGGCGCATAATCGTTCTACTAGTTTTTTCGATTTCGCTTGGGGCGCACGCGGTAGAGGCGCCGGACGACGTCGATGGGGCGCTGACTGTAAATGTGTTTCAGGCCAAGCGATTGCATGACATGGGCGCGGTGTTCATTGATGTGCGTGCTGACCGCGAGTGGTTATGGGGGCACGTTGAAGGTGCTGTGCATTTCGATCTCGCTAGCGATTTCGTGAACCTCGCAAGTCCGGAGTGGCCGCGTGAGCTTCCCTTGGTCATCTACTGCGACAGTGAAATTTGCCCGCGCAGTGCAGAGGCAGCGCGGATGGCCGTGGCATGGGGATACCAGCAGGTTTTCTATTTTCGCTCGGGCTACTTCGCCTGGCTGTTGCACGACTTTCCTCAGGTGAGTGGGGAAGACCGTGCGCTTGCCACTCTCAACGCCCAGGCCCACTGAGCAATGGCCAGGACGAAGCCTGTGGATTATTGTCTGACTCGCGGAAGCCAGGCGGGCATTTGCCCTTCAGATACCACGCGAAAGCGATGATTTCAGCGATGGTTCGATACAACGCTTCCGGAATTTCGTCGCCTAGCTCCAGGCGCGCAAGCAGTCTCACCAGGTCGGCATTCTCGTAAATCGGTACTTCGTGTTCGCGAGCAATGGCCAGAATAGCCTCAGCCAGCTCATCATCACCTTTGGCGCTCAGGCTTGGTGCGTTCACGCCGTCATAGCTAAGCGCGATGGCCTGGCGCGGTAGCTTCTCAGTCATGCTTTTTCATCCACGAAGCGTTGCTCCAGTGTGGTGTTCGGCCCCTGCGGCGGAGTGCCTTGTCGGCACGTGAGTTCGCCAACGCTCAGGCCTGCGGTTTGTAGGCGATCACGCAGATGGGTGAGTTCGGAGGAGACCAGTTCTGCCGTTGCGCTACGCTCCGCCCATAGCTGGCTGGACAACGTTCCACGCATTAACTGCGCTTGCACCTGCAGTGGCCCGAGCGGCGCTACATCGAAGGCAAGCTCGACTTTCCACAGTGTTTCTCCGCGCTCCTTTTCCTGCCGTTTTGGTTGATCTTCGCGCTGCAACTTGATTTGCAGTGGCACGATATCCCGGTTATCCCGCATCGGCAGCTCCAGCTGCCAAGTGGTCAGCAGTGCGCCATCGGGGCCGATCTGTGTCTGGGCCAGGCTGGACAGTTGGTGCGTCTGTAGCCTCGACACGGCTGCAGCGGCAAGCTTGAGCAGCATCTCCAGATCAGCTTCGTCTTCCATGCCGGGCGGCAGCCTGGTAGGTAGGGGGAACGCCGTCGCAAACTGACGTGAGTTGCTTTGCGCTAGCGAGCCAAGCGCATTCCGAGCGAACGCCGGCAGGGCTTGCCCCATCGCGGCGCTGGCCTGGGCACCGCCCAGCGGTGTGCTGCCAGGAAGATTAGGCATTTGCGCGAGTAGGCGAAGCAGCCCGGCCTTGAGGTCGCCCTGCAGGCCATCGGTCTGCCCGGCCAGCAAGCGCGCCTCGAGAAACACGCCGCTCTTGGCCAGCGCCGCAGCCAGCGCTTTGGCGTCTCCCAGCTGCTGCATGTCGGGTATCAGTCCGAGCAGCTTGTCGGCGGCGCCGCGCAACCCCTCGGGGAGTCCGCCAGATGTGCCCTGCAATGCCTTGAACAGTCCCTCCAATGACGCCTGGCGGTTCTGTTGTGCGCCCAACTGCTCGCTGACATGGAGCTGATCGAGGCGCCCAGCCAATGGGAGGAAGGCAAGCGATTGGTCGCCCTTGACCTGTGCTGTCAGCAGGCTCCCGAGAGCCAGTGGGCTGCTCGACTCGATGTTCAGTTTCTGGCCAGCTACGGGGGCATTGAGCAGGCTGATGACCGCTCTGAATAGCTTCTGTCCGTCATCGGACTGCTGTTGGCTAGTGGCAACCACTCGACCCTGGATTACGCTACCGATCGGTAGTTGCTGAAGGTCGAGTGAGGACGCTGGTTGGCGGCCGGTCATGTGTGGCGAAGCCAACAGACGGGTGTCGGATAGCGCCGTGATCACGAATGCGGCTCCAGGCGGTGGGGCCTTGTTACTGCTGACCTCGACAGTCGCCTGGCGTCCGCTGCTCATGGTGAGGCGCAGTAGTAGTCGAAATGCCTGTGCGGCTTCTCTGATGCTGACGACTTCCGCTTCGGCGTTCTCACCCGCCGCGAGCAGGCCCTGCATGGGCTGCAGCATCTTCAAGGCAAGGTCGCTGGTCGCTATGGATTGGCGCGGTGCGCTGGTCTGCGGCAGGGCGGCAGTACTCTTGATCTCGGTCATCTTTCCTCAAATGCTCTTACAACCTTTCGCGTTTGCGGCCCTCGGCACTAAGGGTTGCCATGTATAATTCCGCACGCCTGGCCCTGTTGCTGAGTATAGCGGCCAGGCCTTTTTCATCTTGAGGTGTCGCTAGCGTGTCAACTCCCTTTCTCGAAGCTGTAGCGCTCGCTTGTGAGCGGGATTGGCGCCTGCTTTTCGACAAGCTGGATCTGCGCCTCGACAGTGGGGAGATGCTGCAGATTTCCGGCCCTAACGGTAGCGGCAAGACCAGCCTGCTGCGTCTGCTTTCCGGTCTGATGCAGCCCACTGCAGGTGATGTGTTGCTCAACGGTCAGCCACTCGATGCCCAGCGTGGTGAGCTGGCGCGCAACCTGTTGTGGATCGGCCACGCCGCCGGAATCAAAGGCTTGCTGACAGCTGAAGAGAACCTCTCTTGGCTCTGTGCGCTGCATCAGCCGACTACCCGCGAATCTATATGGCAAGCCCTTGCTGAAGTAGGACTGCGTGGGTTCGAAGACGTGCCCTGTCATACCCTTTCTGCGGGGCAGCAGCGTCGTGTAGGTCTGGCGCGACTTTATCTTTCTCCGCCGCCATTGTGGATTCTCGATGAGCCCTTTACCGCGCTCGACAAACATGGCGTGGCGCAATTGGAGAGACACCTGGCAATGCACTGTGAGCAGGGTGGGCTGGTCGTACTGACCACGCATCACAGCCTGACGGAGAAGCCGGCCGGCTATCGTGAACTGGATCTAGGGCAGCAGGCCGCATGAGCAGCGTTTTCACACTGCTGCTGGCGCGCGAGACGCGCCTGTTGTTCCGCCGTCCTGCCGAGCTGGCCAACCCGCTGGTTTTCTTTGCCATTGTCATCGCCCTGTTTCCCTTGGCTGTGGGGCCAGAAACGCAACTGTTGCAGACCATTTCCCCAGGGTTGGTCTGGGTTGCGGCGCTATTGGCTGTACTGCTCTCGCTGGACGGCTTGTTTCGTAGCGATTTTGAGGACGGCTCGCTTGAGCAGTGGGTCGTTTCGCCGCACCCGCTTGCGCTTCTGGTGCTCGCCAAGGTGCTGGCACACTGGGTTTTTTCCGGCCTTGCGCTAGTTTTGCTGGCACCGCTGCTGGGGTTGATGTTGGGCTTGCCGCTTGGGACCATCCCTGTGCTGCTGATTTCCCTACTGCTGGGTACGCCGATACTAAGCCTGCTAGGGGCGGTTGGCGCAGCACTGACGGTTGGGCTCAAGCGGGGCGGCCTGTTGCTCGCGCTACTCATCCTGCCGCTTTACATCCCTGTGCTCATTCTGGGCAGCGGCGCGCTGCAGGCAGCCCTGCAAGGTTTACCGGCAGTCGGGCATCTGCTCTGGTTGGCCAGTCTGACGGCCCTGGCGGTTACCCTTACACCCTTTGCGATAGCCGCTGGCCTGAAAATCAGCGTTGGCGAATAGCGATACCCTGATGGCCCGGCGCCCGCGCCCGGTCGAAGTACGAATGTCGAGACCTGATCTGTCAGGTCTCGCTAGACGACGAGTCATTCGATGAACTGGACATGGTTTCACAAGCTGGGCTCTCCTAAATGGTTCTACGAGATCAGTGGCCGCTGGCTGCCTTGGCTGGCTTGGGCGGCTGTGTTGCTGGTCAGCATCGGCGTTGTCTGGGGTCTTGCGTTCGCCCCCGAGGATTACCAGCAGGGCAACAGTTTCCGGATCATTTACATCCATGTGCCGGCTGCTTTCCTGGCGCAGTCGATCTACGTGATGCTCGCCGTGGCCGGCGTGGTCGGTCTGGTCTGGAAGATGAAGCTGGCCGATGTAGCCTTGCAGCAAGCGGCGCCGATCGGCGCTTGGATGACCTTTATAGCGCTGCTGACTGGCGCTGTCTGGGGCAAACCGACATGGGGCGCATGGTGGGTATGGGACGCGCGACTGACGTCAATGCTGATTCTGCTGTTCCTGTACTTCGGCATCATTGCTCTGGGCCAGGCGATCAGCAACCGAGACAGTGCTGCCAAGGCCTGCGCGGTACTTTCTATCGTTGGTGTAGTTAACATCCCGATCATCAAGTATTCGGTGGATTGGTGGAACACGCTGCACCAGCCGGCAACCTTCAAAGTCACCGAAAAGCCAGCCATGCCGATGGAGATGTGGCTGCCGCTACTTGTGATGGTTGTCGGCTTCTACTGCTTCTTCACTGTGGTGCTACTGATGCGTATGCGCCTGGAAGTGCTGCGCCGTGAATCGCGTGCCAGTTGGGTGAAGAACGAGGTCAAGGCTCTGGTAGGAAACAACTCGTGAACTTTTCGTCCTTCGCCGAATTCATCGCCATGGGCAATCATGGCGTGTATGTCTGGACATCCTATGGCATCAGCCTGGCCGTCCTGATTCTCAACGTTGCGCTGCCAGTCCTGGCGCGTCGGCGTTACCTGCAAGATGAGGCGCGTCGTTTGCGCCGGGAGGAGTCGAAGTGAATCCGGTGCGCAAGAAGCGTCTTTTCATCGTGCTGGCGATTGTCGCCGGCGTCGGTATCGCCGTGGCGCTGGCGTTGTCCGCTCTGCAGCAGAACATCAACTTGTTCTATACGCCCACTCAGATTGCAGCGGGAGAAGCCCCAGAAGGCACCCGTATCCGAGCGGGCGGGCTAGTTGAGGAAGGCTCGGTAGAGCGCACCAATGACTCGCTCACTGTCTCCTTCCGCGTCACGGACGGTGCCAAGGCGATCACCATCATCTATCAAGGAATTCTCCCGGATCTGTTCCGTGAAGGGCAGGGGATCGTCGCCCTGGGCCGCGTCAATGCGGACGGTGTGCTGATCGCCGACGAAGTTCTAGCCAAGCATGACGAAAACTATATGCCGCCCGAGGTGACCCAGGCGCTGGAGAAGAGCGGCATGATGAAGCACTACGAGGACGGCAAGAAGGAGTACGCAAAATGATTCCTGAGCTCGGCCATCTCGCGATGATTCTTGCGCTGTGCCTGGCGGTAGTTCAGGCCACGCTTCCGCTAATCGGTGCATGGCGTGGCGATCGCCAATGGATGGGGTTGGCGCAGCCTGCAGCCTGGGGGCAGTTTGCCTTCCTTGCCTTCTCCCTCGGCTGTTTGACTTATGCCTTCATGGTCGACGACTTTTCCGTCGCTTATGTCGCCCACAACTCCAACAGTGCGTTGCCCTGGTACTACAAATTCAGCGCGGTGTGGGGAGCGCATGAAGGCTCGCTGCTGCTCTGGGCCTTCATTCTCGCTGGCTGGACCTTTGCCGTGGCAATTTTCTCCCGACAGCTCCCGGAAGACATGCTGGCCCGTGTGCTGGGAGTCATGGGGCTTATCAGCATTGGGTTCCTGTTGTTCCTGATCGTCACCTCCAACCCGTTCGAGCGTCTATTGCCGCAAGTTCCAATGGATGGTCGTGACCTCAATCCGTTGTTGCAGGACTTTGGTCTGATCGTCCATCCGCCCATGCTCTACATGGGCTATGTCGGATTCTCCGTGGCGTTTGCCTTTGCAATCGCTGCTCTGCTGGGTGGTCGTCTTGACGCCGCCTGGGCCCGGTGGTCCCGCCCGTGGACGCTTGTAGCCTGGGCCTTTCTCGGCATCGGCATCGCGTTGGGTTCCTGGTGGGCGTACTACGAACTTGGCTGGGGCGGATGGTGGTTCTGGGATCCGGTTGAAAATGCTTCGTTCATGCCGTGGCTCGTTGGTACGGCGCTGATTCACTCGCTTGCCGTTACCGAAAAGCGGGGCGTATTCAAGAGCTGGACCGTGTTGCTGGCCATCGCGGCCTTCTCGTTGAGCCTGCTCGGAACCTTTCTGGTTCGTTCCGGTGTGCTGACTTCGGTACATGCATTTGCCACGGATCCCGAGCGTGGTGTGTTCATTCTGGTCTTCCTGCTGATGGTGGTAGGTGGTTCGTTGACGCTGTTCGCTTTGCGCGCGCCAGTGGTCAAGAGTCAGGTCGGCTTCGGCTTGTGGTCCCGCGAGACGCTGTTGCTGGTAAACAATCTGCTATTGGTCGTTGCGACCGCGATGATTCTGCTTGGCACGCTCTATCCGTTGCTGCTGGACGCGATATCCGGAGCCAAGCTCTCCGTGGGGCCGCCGTACTTCAACGCAATGTTCGTCCCGCTGGTGGGGGCACTGATGGTGGCGCTTGGCGTCGGCATCATGGTGCGTTGGAAGGACACCCCGGTGAAGTGGCTGGTCAGTATGCTGGCGCCGGTACTGATTGCGAGCGTGGTTCTTGGTGGGCTTGGCTCGCTGATATTCGGTGATTTCAACTGGGCAGTGCTTGCCGTATGCCTGCTGGCCGCTTGGGTGTTGCTCGCCAGCGTCCGCGATCTGATCGACAAGACCCGCCACAAGGGGCTTCTCAAAGGCATGCGCAGCATGACGCTGAGTTACTGGGGAATGCACCTGGCGCACCTCGGCCTTGCCGTTTGCGCAATTGGCGTGGTGCTTACCAGTCATCAGAGTTCCGAGCGTGATCTGCGCTTGGCGCCAGGTCAATCACTGGAACTTGGTGGCTACCAGTTCGTTTTCGAAGGTGCCGTGCACCATGAAGGGCCTAACTTCACTTCCGACAAGGGGACTATTCGGGTGCTAGAGGACGGCAAGCAAGTCGCCGTGCTGCACCCGGAAAAGCGCTTGTACACGGTGCAGCAAATGCCGATGACCGAGGCTGGTATCGATCCTGGGTTCACCCGCGATCTCTACGTTGCACTGGGCGAGCCTCTGGATAACGGAGCCTGGGCTGTGCGCGTGCATATCAAGCCTTTTGTCCGCTGGATCTGGTTGGGTTCGCTCATGATGGGCCTGGGCGGTGTGCTGGCAGCATGCGATCGTCGTTATCGGGTCAAGGTCAAGACCCGCGTGCGCGACGCGCTGGGCATGGCGGCGCAAGGAGCCTGATATGAAAAGACTGCTTATGCTGCTGCCACTGGTGATATTTCTGGTTGTAGCTGTGTTTCTCTACCGCGGCCTGTTTCTTGATCCGTCCGAGCTGCCTTCTGCACTCATCGGCAAGCCGCTACCGGCGTTTTCGCTGCCGGCGGTTGAAGATGATCAGCGATTGATCACCGATGCCGACCTGAAAGGCAAGCCTGCTTTGGTCAACGTGTGGGCAACCTGGTGTGTTGCCTGCAAGGTGGAGCACCCGGTGCTGAACCGACTTGCCGCACAAGGTGTTGTGATCCACGGCGTCAACTACAAGGACGACAATGCCGCCGCTTTGAAATGGCTGAACGAATTCCATGACCCCTACCAGCTGAACATTCGCGATGAGCGCGGCAGTCTCGGGCTGGATCTGGGCGTTTACGGCGCTCCCGAGACCTTTCTCATCGACAAGCAGGGCATCATCCGCCACAAGTTCGTCGGTGTGATCGACGACCGCGTCTGGCGCGAACAGCTGGCTGCGCTATATCAGGAGCTGGTGGACGAATGAAACGACTCATCCACAGTGCGCTCTTCGGGCTGATTCTGGCCACGACCGCCCATGCTGCAATTGATACTTATGAGTTCAGGGACGAAGCTGAGCGTGAGCGGTATCGGACGCTGACCGAAGAACTGCGTTGTCCGAAATGTCAGAATCAGAACATTGCAGATTCAAACGCGCCAATTGCCATGGATCTGCGCCAGGAAATCTTCCGCATGCTGGAAGAGGGCAAGAACAATGACCAAATCGTCAGTTATCTGGTAGATCGATATGGTGATTTCGTTCGATATAGCCCGCCGGTAAATGCGAAAACTCTGTTGCTCTGGTACGGGCCGGCTGGGCTGCTGATACTGGGTTTTGGTGTATTAACCTCAATCCTGATTCGCCGCCGCCGAGTCGAGAAGACCCCTGCATCGAACACCCTTTCCGAGACCGAGCGCGAACGTCTCGCCCAGCTTCTGGATAAAAAAGACTCATGACCGATTTCTGGATAGCCGCTGGCGCTCTGCTGCTGGTGGCATTGGCTTTCCTGCTGCTCCCCATTTTACGTGGCCGTCGAGCGCAGGCTGAAGAAGACCGCACGGCGCTGAATGTCGCCCTATACGAAGAGCGCCTGGCCGAGCTGACATCCCAGAATGCAGCCGGAACGCTGACTGATGAACAGCTGGAGGCCGGACGGGCTGATGCTGCTCGCGAGCTGCTGGAGGACACCGAAGGCGGTGATACGCCGAAACTGGCCAAGCTTGGACGTAGCGTGCCGCTGATTGCAGCGGTGTTGGTGCCGCTCGTTGGTTATGGTCTTTATATGCACTGGGGCGCTATCGACAAAGTGCAGATGGCACGTCAGTTCTCGGAGCAGCCGCGCACGGTCGAGGAAATGACCGCGCACCTTGAGCAGGCTGTACAAGAGCAGCCGGACTCCACGGAGGCTTGGTATTTCCTGGGTCGCACCTACATGAATCAAGAGCGTCCTGCCGATGCCGCCAAAGCCTTCAAGCGCGTTGTGGAAATTGCCGGGCGCCAGCCGGAGTTGCTCGGCCAGCTGGCCCAGGCGTTGTATTTCGCCGGCGATCGGCAATGGAGCGACGAATTGCAAGCCCTTACCGATGAGGCATTGCAGGGTGATCCGCAAGAGCTCACCAGCCTTGGCCTGCTTGGTATCGCCGCCTATGAGGAAGAGCGTTATCAAGACGCGGTGCGTTTCTGGGAGCAACTGGTTGCGGCGTTGCCCGAGGAAGATCCTTCTCGTGAGGCCATACGCGGCGGTATCGAGCGCGCGCGTCAGCAGATCAACGGTGGTTCCGCCGGCGAGCAAGCACAGCCTGCAACCGCAACGGCGGGTGTTACCTTGCAAGTCAAAGTAGAGCTCGATCCAGAGGTTGCCCAAGCGGTTTCACCGCAAGATACTGTTTTCGTATTTGCGCGTGCCGTGTCGGGACCTCCTGTCCCACTGGCGGCCAAGCGCCTGACAGTTGCTGATCTGCCTGCGACGATAACGCTTGGCGATGCCGATGCGATGGTTCCTTCGCTCAAGATCTCTAGCGTGGAGCAGGTCATGCTGATGGCGCGTATTTCGCAGTCAGGTGATGCAACCAAGGGCGAATGGATGGGTCAGAGCGAGGCGGTCAATACGTCCGATGAGAAAACCACCGTGCGCCTGACGATTAATCGTGCTGAGGCGCCGTAAACCCTCGGTGAGGAAAAGATGAACACGAGTGCGTCAGCCAACCTGCATTTGTTCAGCCGCATTGGACAACGGAGTGTGCTGTTGGGGCTGACGCTGTTGCTCGGTGCCTGTGCTGGAAATCCCTACGATTCGACTCCGCAGGAGCCGGCTACAACGCCTGCTCCTCGCGCGCCTGAGCCTAGCGGTCCGGTCATCGCGCCGCCGCCAATCAAGGCGCCAACCGCTCCACGCGCCCCAACAACCCAGAAGAGCCATCCTCGGTATGCCCCGCCGCCACACGTGGCTGCGCATTGGGATAACCGCCTGGGCGTGTATGTTGTGGAAGGGCGTGACCTCTACTACCGCGAGCGGTTGTACTACCGGTGGGATGGGGATTGGCTCTGCGCTGGACGGCCGGATGGCCCTTGGGAGCCTGTCGCGCCGCCCAGCGTGCCGCCTGGTCTGCGTAATCGCTACTGATTACCTTGTGCTGGTCTGAAGATGCCGGACGAACTTTTCGCGCGTCGGCCTAAAGGCTGCTAATCGTTTGCCGATAAATGTTCAGCACCGTTGCTTTGCAGCGTTTGCAGCTGCCTCGACACAAGTCGCCGCATCGGGCCAATGCCCCGGAGTTAATCATGAATGCTGCCGTAAAGCGCCTCGAAGAAACTGGTACTGCACTACGTGATGCGCTTACGCAGCAGGACTGGGCGGCCATCAGTATGCTTGATCGTGAATGCCGCAATGCCGTGGATGAAGCCATGCAGGCGCAAGAACGCGATAGTGGCCTGGTTCGCCTGCGTTTGCAGGAGCTGCTTGATCTCTATGGCGAGCTGGTACTGACGTGTCAAATCGAGCAAGCCCGTGTCGCCGGTGAGTTGCGACAGCTGAATCATTCACAGCAAGGCGCCAAGGTTTACCAACTTTTTGGATGAAAGCCCGCCAAGTTTAGCCTGCGATTTCCCTTCCTCCCTCTCTCCCTTTCAAATTGGGATTCTTACATCCTCGCCCATCACTGTGTGGGTGCTAAGTAGTAGTGACGCAGATAAGGCATCCGTAATTTAATCATTACAAAGTATGTGGCATTATGTCGCCATTATTTTGCCGGGTGTATCCAGTGCGTTGCGTAATACTCCGTATTTGGCGAGTTCTTCCGCTATCGTGCGCTAAACCTGTTCGATAAGTTTCAGACAGCCTCACATGGCACTGATTTTTCATTCGTTCTTTGGTCGCTAAATCACGTCATAAATTTGACTCAGTTCATTTTTTCATTAATCTAGCTTTATCTGCCATGAGCGTGGCCGTCAGTCTTCTTGGATTGGCGAGCACAGGCTTTCTTTCAGCCATTTAGAGCCCTATAAACAAGATGTGGCGTGAAACCAAGATTTTGTTGATAGACGATGATCAAGACCGCCGGAGAGACTTGGCCGTCATCCTGGATTTTCTCAGTGAGGATCATGTGGCTTGCTCCAGCAGCGAATGGCACGAAGCTGTTGCTGGTCTGGAGTCCAGTCGCGCCATTAACGGCGTCATGTTGGGTCACGTGGCTGCCAAAGGCGGTACAGTCGAGCTGATCAAGCAAATGGGCAAGTGGGATGAGAACGTGCCGTTGATGCTGATAGGGGAGCCCGCTCACGCCGACTGGCCGGACGAAGTGCGGCGTAGGGTGCTCACCAGTCTGGAGATGCCGCCCAGCTACAACAAGCTTCTCGACTCCCTGCATCGTGCGCAGATCTACCGAGAGATGTACGACCAGGCCAGATCCCGCGGCCGCCAGCGTGAACCCAATCTTTTCCGCAGCCTCGTCGGTACAAGTCGCGCCGTCCAGCATGTGCGACAGATGATGGAGCAGGTTGCCGATACGGAAGCCAGCGTCCTGATTCTGGGCGAATCCGGCACCGGCAAGGAAGTCGTTGCGCGTAATTTGCACTATCACTCCAAGCGACGGCAGGGGCCATTTGTTCCGGTTAACTGTGGTGCGATTCCGGCTGAACTGCTGGAGAGCGAGCTCTTCGGCCATGAAAAAGGCGCTTTTACCGGTGCCATCACGGCCAGGGCAGGGCGGTTCGAACTAGCGGAAGGCGGCACCCTGTTTCTCGATGAAATAGGTGATATGCCGTTGCCCATGCAGGTCAAGCTATTGCGGGTTCTGCAGGAGCGCACATTCGAGCGCGTCGGCAGTAATCGTACGCAGAACGCCGATGTGCGCATCGTTGCGGCTACTCACAAGGATCTTGAGAAGATGATCGAGGTGGGTACCTTCCGTGAGGATCTCTACTACCGCCTGAACGTCTTCCCAATCGAAATGGCACCCCTGCGTGAGCGCGTCGAAGACATCCCTCTGCTGATGAACGAGTTGATTTCGCGCATGGAGCACGAGAAGCGCGGCTCGATCCGCTTCAATTCGGCTGCAATCATGTCGTTGTGTCGGCACGACTGGCCGGGCAACGTTCGCGAGTTGGCCAATCTGGTCGAGCGCATGGCGATCATGCATCCGTACGGCGTCATTGGTGTGATGGAGTTGCCGAAGAAGTTTCGGCATGTCGATGACGACGATGAGCAGTACGCGACCAGCTTGCATGACGAGATGGAAGAGCGGGCAGCTATCAGCGCGCCAATGGTTATACCCGAGGCCCAGGCGATGCTGCCGGTCGAAGGGCTGGATTTGAAGGAGTACTTGGGGAATTTGGAACAAGGGCTTATTCATCAAGCGCTGGAAGACGCTGGGGGTGTCGTGGCGCGTGCGGCGGAACGGTTGCGGATTCGGCGCACGACACTGGTTGAGAAGATGCGCAAGTACGGTATGAATCGGCGAGATGACGATATGGGCGAATAGGCTCTAGGCGTATCTCAAGAGGCCACCTTGTTCAGGTGGCCTTTTTTTGCGCGCTGGGCGCCCCTAGGATGCACTGGCTAAGGGAGTTGCCGCGCCGGGCACGAAGATTGCTGTCGTCACTGCACTGACTATCTTTTGACAGGCGCGAGTGAAACAGTGAATTCCGTCACCAGGCCTTCCATAGATCCGCATGACTCCCCAGACGCGCTTGCGTTGACGCGGTCTCTCGAGCTGTTTCGCCAGGTCTCCGGACAGCTGGGCGAGTCCGAGGGTTTTTTGCAGGCGCGGGTTGCCGAGTTGAAGGGCCAGCTTGCCGAGGCTGGCGAGCTACGCCGCCAGGAGCTCGAAGAAAAGGAGAGGCTCGCGCAGCGATTGCAGAATGTTCTGGATCTGCTGCCGGGCGGCGTAATTGTTATCGATGGGCATGGGCAGGTACGTGACGCCAACCCCGTTGGGCTTGAACTGCTCGGCGAACCGTTGGTGGGGGCGCACTGGCGGGATGTGATCGCTCGCTGCTTTGCGCCCCGCAAAGACGATGGCCATGAAATCTCATTGCGCAATGGCCGCCGTCTGTCGATCGCCACGCGCTCGCTCAGCGGGGAGCCAGGCCAGCTGGTACTGCTCACGGATCTTACCGAAACACGGCGCTTACAGGACCAGCTGGCGCGCCACGAGCGATTGTCCTCACTTGGGCGGATGGTTGCCTCGCTTGCCCACCAGATTCGCACGCCATTATCTACGGCGTTGCTGTATGCCAGCCACCTAGAGCAGGGTGGGCTGACGGAGGCGCAGCAGCAACGTTTTGCTGGCAATCTGAAGTCGCGGTTGCACGAGCTGGAACACCAGGTGCGCGACATGCTGGTTTTTGCCCGTGGTGACCTGCCTCTGAATGATCGGCTTAGTCCGGCGGCGTTGCTGCTGGCATTGCGTGCCGCTGCCGAGGCGCAACTGCAGAATGTGGCGGTGCGTTGGCAGTGTGATGTTCACGGTGCAGAGATTCTGTGTAATCGCGATACGCTGGTCGGCGCGTTGCTCAATCTTATCGAGAATGCCCTGCAGGCCAGTGGTGGAGACCTCCGGCTGAAGGTTCACCTGTATCGCCGGGATGGAGCGCTGCGGCTGTGTATCACTGACAACGGCCCAGGTATCGAAGCCGACACACTGGCTCGTTTAGGTGAGCCGTTCTTCACGACCAGAACTGCCGGTACCGGGCTTGGTTTGGCCGTCGCCAAAGCTGTCGCCAAAGCGCATCAGGGCCAATTGCAATTGCGCTCGCGGCTAGGGCAGGGCACGTGCGCAGTGGTGACACTTCCGCTGATTCCTGCTGTACAGAGATCGGAGTGACCTGCATGGCCGCCAAGATACTTCTGGTCGAAGATGACCACTCTTTACGCGAAGCCTTGGGCATTACGCTGCAGTTGGGTGGTTACGAATACCGTGCCGTCGACTGCGCCGATGCAGCCCTGGTTGCCCTGAGCGAAGAGCTGTTCGGGTTGGTCATCAGCGATGTGAACATGCCAGGCATGGATGGGCATGAGTTGCTGGGCCTGATTCGGCAGCGCTATCCCCACATTCCAGTACTGCTGATGACCGCTTTTGCCGCGGTGGCGAGGGCGGTTGATGCTATGCGCCAAGGCGCTGTCGATTACTTGGTCAAACCGTTTGAACCGGGCACGCTGCTGGAGTTGCTGGCTCGCCATGTCAACGGCTCCGTCGATACTGCCGAGTCGGAGGGGCCGGTGGCGTGCGAGCTGTCCAGTCAGCAATTGCTGAGCCTTGCCGCGCGGGTGGCGCAAAGCGATTCGACAGTATTGATTTCCGGCGAATCCGGTACCGGCAAAGAGGTGCTGGCGCGTTACATTCATCAGCAGTCGTCTCGGATGGACAAGCCGTTCATTGCAATTAACTGCGCTGCGATCCCGGACAACATGCTCGAAGCGACCCTGTTTGGTCACGAGAAGGGTGCGTTCACCGGGGCGATTGCGAGTCAGCCTGGCAAGTTCGAGCAGGCCGATGGTGGCACGCTATTACTCGACGAAATCTCCGAAATGCCTTTGGGGCTGCAGGCAAAGCTGCTACGCGTCTTGCAGGAGCGGGAAGTCGAGCGCGTAGGCGGGCGCAGGCCAATCGTGCTGGATATTCGAGTGCTTGCCACCACCAACCGGGACCTGGCTGGCGAGGTGGCTGCCGGCCGCTTTCGCGAAGACTTGTTCTATCGGCTCTCGGTGTTCCCTCTGGCATGGCCGCCCCTGCGTCAACGGCCCGCAGACATTCTGCCGTTGGCCGAACGCTTATTGGCCAGTCATGCCCGGAAGATGCGTCAGGTCCCGGCGCGCCTTTCGGCTGAGGCGCAGCGCTGCCTGGTTCAGTATGGGTGGCCCGGAAACGTGCGTGAGCTGGATAACGCCATCCAGCGCGCACTGATTCTTCAGCAGGGTGGCCTGATACAGCCTGGTGACCTGTGTCTTGTGGCGCCGGGCATCCAGGCGAGCTTGCCAGTGGTTGGCGCTCCCCGGCAGTCGCTGGGCGAGCCTGCCGTTGACGTGGTCGAGCCCGGCAACGCGCTGGGCGATGATCTGCGTCGTCGCGAGTTTCAGCTGATCATCGACACCCTGCGTGCCGAACGCGGGCGGCGTAAGGAAACGGCTGACCGGCTGGGTATCAGTGCACGCACCCTGCGCTACAAACTCGCGCAGATGCGCGATGCCGGATTGGATGTCGAGGCGTCGCTTTACGCCGGCTGAGTGCGCTGGCCTCAACGATGCTCTGATAAGCTGCCGCCATCATCATGATGGAGATTTCCAGGTGCACGAAGACTTCTGGCAGGAGCGCTGGGCTCGCAACGAGATCGGTTTTCACCTTGACGATGTTCATCCTGGCTTGCGTCGCCACTGGCCGCGCTTGGACCTACCTGCCGGCGCCCAGGTGTTGGTGCCACTCTGCGGAAAAAGCCTGGATATGACGTGGATCGCCGGGCAAGGCTACCGGGTGCTGGGAGTCGAGCTGAGCGAGAAGGCCGTTGAGGCATTCTTCGCCGAGCAGCAGCTTGAGGCCGAGATTACTCAAGTCGGGGTGTTCAGGGTCTATCGATCCGGGGCACTGGAGATTCGTTGTGGTGACTTTTTCGCGCTGGGCGCCGCCGATGTTGCTGGATGCCGAGGTGTTTATGATCGTGCCGCGCTGATTGCGCTGCCCCCGCCAATGCGGCAGCGCTACGCGGCGCTGCTGTCGGCCATTCTGCCAGGCGGTTGTCAGCAGCTATTGGTTACGCTGGACTATGACCAAGCTGAAATGGACGGCCCACCGTTTGCTGTCAGCGATGCCGAGGTAATGGGCCTGTATGCCTATGAATGGGATGTGGAGCGGTTGGAGGCCAAGGAGGTTCTGGAGCGTAACCCGCGAATGCGGGAGCGTGGTCTAACGCGCCTCGGTGAGCACTTTCATCGGCTGCAACGGCGGGTCTGACCCGCCGCAGGTTAGCGGTGTGGCGATCAGTTTGCGGCCTGTAGCCGGCGAATGAACGTATCCGCCTCGTCAATGGCGCGCTGCATATCTGCCATCAACTGATCGACATTGCCTTGCAATGTACGGTACTCCCCATGCAAAGCGCTGATCGCTCGGGCGTTGAGGTTGTGCTTGAGAAACAGCACCTGGTCCCGTAACACGCTGAGCACCGGCTCGATGCGCTTCTCTGCTGCCTTCATGCGCTGAAGCAATGTCCGGTACTCAGCCCTGGTGCGGCTGAGCTCCTTTGCGCTGGCGGCTTTCAAGCTGGCGTTACTGTATTGCTTGAGCTCGCTTTCCCACTCCTTGAACAACGCGTCAGCCACGTCTTCGACTGCCTCGATGCGAAGTTGAACATCGCGGGCGCTTGCCACGCTGGCTTCGTACTCTCTGTTGAGCGCGTCATAGCGCTTTTCCAGATCACCGCCCTTTACCTCGACGACGCTGCGGTAACGCTCCAGGGCGTCCTTGAACTGCTGCTTGGCTTCCTGCTGGGAGTCACGGGCATCTTCCACTCGATCGACCAGAATGTCGCGCTTATGGATGCCGGCCTTCTCCATGGCTGAGTAGTAGGCGCTCTGACAGCCAGTGAGGGCGAGTAGGGCGCAGCAGGCGAATATGAAGCGACGCATGGTGATTCCTTGTATGCGGGATGACACTGCATAGACAAATGAAAAGGGCGACTTACGTCGCCCTTGGTACATATCGCGTAGGTCAGCCGCGCTGGCGCAGCGCTTCGATACGCTCTTCCAGCGGTGGGTGGGTCATGAACAGGCCGGCCAGACCATGCTTCAGCGAGCCGTTGATGCCGAATGCTTTGAGCGTGTCAGGCATGTGCACCGGCATGCCTTGTTCGGCGCGCAGGCGCTGCAGTGCCCCGATCATGGCGCTGGTGCCGGCCAGCTGGGCACCGGCCTCGTCGGCACGGTACTCGCGCTTACGCGAGAACCACATGACGATAATGCTGGCGAGCAGGCCCAAAACCAGTTCGGCGAAGATGGTTGCGACGAAGTAGCCAATGCCGTGACCATCCTCATTTTTCAGGATCGCCTTGTCGACGAAATTACCAAAGATGCGCGCGAAGAACATCACGAAGGTGTTCACCACACCCTGGATCAGCGCCAACGTAACCATATCGCCGTTGGCTACGTGGCCGATCTCATGGGCCAGCACTGCCTTGACCTCGTCTGGAGAGAAGCGCTCGAGCAGGCCCTGACTGACTGCGACCAGCGCGTCGTTACGGTTCCAGCCGGTGGCGAAAGCGTTGGCTTCGTAGGCAGGGAAAATCCCGACTTCGGGCATCTTGATACCGGCGTCGCGCGACAGCTGTTCAACCGTCTGCAGCAACCACTGCTCATGACGGGTACGTGGCTGGCTGATGATTTCGGTGCGGGTACTCATCTTCGCCATCCACTTGGAGATGAACAGCGAGATCAGCGACCCTGCGAAGCCAAAAACCGCACAGAAGACCAGCAGGCTTCCGTAGTTCTGGCCGGTGTAGCGATCGACCCCGAGCAGCTTCAGGGTGATGCTGGCAATGACCAGTACCGCAAGGTTGGTGGCCAGGAACAAGAAAATGCGCATCATGTTGCGGCAGACTCCAGGGTAGGAATTGAAGAACGATAGGCTATATAAGGTGCGGCCTTGAGCTATTCAACCGAGCGACTATTTCAAGCTATGTCGCTTGTCCAGCCAGGCTCGGGTGCAAAGGTGCACCCAGCTCGTTTTCGAACAGCAGTCGGGCAAGTTGAGCGACACGCTCGCCGTGCCTGTTCTTCAGTGCATCGCGAAGCTGATGGGCGAGGCTCGCCTGAATGCGGAGCACGCTCGGAGGCAGGCTGTGGTCCCCAGCGATGTGTCCCGGGACGCCGCGCGTGAGGCGCACGAAGCCTTTTTCGGTAAGCACCGCCTGGTCAAGGGCCTGGAAATGAATGGTGCTATCGAATCGCAGATAGCCTTCTTCGGCAAGCCAGAGCAGTGCGCTCAAGCAGCTTTGGTGGCGTTTGGAGGGGAGGCCGAACTCATCCGGCTCCTCCCGGCCGATCAGATCTTCGACATAAAGCGCAACCTTGCGCGGAAAGGCCTGATAGAGCATGAGCAGGCCGCTCGCTGCATCCTTGTAGAAATCGTCGATCTGCAGGTCCATCGTTTTACTGCTGATAAGTCTTGAGGAAGTTGCCGATACGTCCAATGGCCTGTTCCAGATCGTCTACGCGGGGGAGGGTGACCACGCGGAAATGATCGGGCCACGGCCAGTTGAATGCCGTGCCCTGGACGATCAACAGCTTTTCGGCCAGCAGCAGGTCGAGCACGAACTTCTCGTCGTTGTGAATCGGACAGATCTTCGGGTCGATGCGCGGGAAGGCGTACAGCGCCCCCATTGGTTTGACGCAGCTGATGCCGGGAATATTGTTGAGCAGCTCCCAGGTGCGGTTACGCTGCTCGAGCAGGCGACCCGGCGGCAGTACCAGGTCGTTGATGCTCTGGTAGCCCCCCAGTGCGGTCTGGATGGCGTGCTGTGATGGCACGTTGGCGCACAGGCGCATGTTAGCAAGGATATCCAGGCCTTCGATGTAGCTCTGAGCCTTGTGCTTGGGGCCGGAGATCGCTACCCAGCCGGAGCGGAAGCCGGCAACGCGGTACGACTTGGACAGGCCGTTGAAGGTCAGGCACAGCACGTCCGGTGCCAGCGACGCAGTGGAAATGTGCACTGCATCGTCATACAGAATCTTGTCGTAGATCTCGTCGGAGAACAGCACCAGCTTGTGCTGACGGGCCAGCTCGACCATACCCTCAAGCACTTCCTTCGGATAGACCGCGCCGGTAGGGTTGTTGGGGTTGATCAGGACCAGTGCCTTGGTGTTCGACGTGATCTTGGCTTTGATGTCGGCCAGATCCGGCCACCAGTTGGCCTGTTCATCGCAGAGGTAATGCACCGGCTTTCCGCCAGCCAGGCTGACCGCGGCGGTCCACAGCGGGTAGTCCGGCGCGGGAATCAGTACCTCGTCGCCATTGTTGAGCAGGGCCTGCATGGACATGACAATCAGCTCGGATACGCCGTTACCGAGGTAGATATCCTCGATGCCGACGCCCTCCACCTGCTTCTGCTGGTAGTACTGCATGATTGCCTTGCGCGCACTGAACAGGCCTTTCGAATCGCTGTAGCCTTGCGCAGTGGGCAGATTGCGGATCACGTCCTGGAGGATTTCCTCCGGTGCTTCGAAACCGAACGGCGCTGGGTTGCCGATATTCAGCTTGAGGATGCGATGGCCTTCCTCTTCCAGCCGCTTGGCGTGCTTTAGCACGGGCCCGCGGATGTCGTAGCAGACATTGGCGAGCTTGTTCGATTTGCTGACCTGCATGATCCTGAGTGTCCCGAAGTGAAAACGCGCCAGTTCCGGAAATGGCTGGTCACGTTTGGCATGAACCCGGGCGCCTTGGCAGTAGGAAACCCCGCTGCCAGACTAGGCGTCGAAGAGGGACGCATGATACGTGCGCCCCGACCACCGGAAAAGGTACAGATCGGCCTTTTTTGAGCTGAGGAGTGTATCGATGGATAAGCTGGAAAAACCGCTCGAGGTCTGGCGTGAAGAACTCTCTGACGAGCAGTTCCAGATATGCCGGCTCGGTGCCACAGAGCGCCCGTTCACAGGCAAGTACAACGACACCAAGACAACCGGTATCTATCACTGTGCATGCTGCCGTACACCGCTGTTCGACTCGGATGCCAAGTTCGATTCTGGCTGCGGTTGGCCCAGCTATTTCCAGCCCGTGAGCGATACTGCCATTGCCAGCATCGACGATTTCAGTCACGGCATGCATCGGATCGAGGTCAGATGCGCCCGCTGCGATGCTCATCTTGGTCATGTGTTTCCTGATGGCCCACAGCCAACCGGATTGCGTTACTGCATCAATTCGGCTTCTCTCAATCTGGAACCGCGCGAAGCTTGAGCTCCGCCGGCCGCAAGGAGCCATGTATGCACGATCCATTGTTGGACATCCCCTGCGTCACCATCGAGGGTGAGCAGAAGACGCTCGCTGATTTCGGCGCCAAGGTGCTGCTGGTTGTGAATACTGCCAGTCAGTGTGGTTTCACGCCCCAGTACAAGGGGTTGGAGGAGCTGTGGCAGCGTTATGGCGAGCGCGGGCTGGTGGTGCTTGGTTTTCCATGCAATCAATTTGGTGGGCAGGAGCCGGATGGCGAGCAGGAAATTGCCGCATTCTGTGAGCGACGCTTCGGTGTTTCCTTTCCGCTGTTCGCCAAGGTCGAGGTCAACGGTGGGGAGGCCCATCCGCTATTTATCGAATTGAAAAAGCGGGCGCCTGGCCTGCTGGGCAGCAAGGCTATCAAGTGGAACTTCACCAAATTTCTCGTTGCCGATCAGGGCGGGACGGTGAAGCGATATTCCTCGCGCACCAGCCCTCAAGCGCTGGCCGCAGAAATCGAAGCACTGCTTTAGCGGTTCAGGCAAGGGCGCTGTTAGGCCAGCCCATCGCGAGTTGTTCGGTCCGGTTCAACCGGGCCTTTTAGTATCTGGAGTCTCCATGGATGTCGAATTGAAAGCCTTCCTGCAACGTGCAGAGGGCCTGCTGGCGCGTATCGAGCCGCTGCTACCGGTTCAGCCTCCCATCATCGATTGGGATCGCACCTTGGCGGCGCGCTGGCAGCGTGACGCCCGCAGCGGCTTCCTGGCGCCGCTGGAAGTCAGTCTGGATCTGAGTCTGGCTGATTTGATCGGCGTTGATCGCCAGCGTGACTTGCTGGCTGCCAATACCCGTCAGTTCGTCGATGGCCTGCCGGCCAATCATGTGCTGCTCTGGGGTGCCCGAGGGACCGGCAAATCCTCGCTGATTCGCGCGTTGCTGGCCGAATATGCCGCGAGCGGGCTGCGCTTGATCGAGATCGAACGTGATCATCTGGCGGATCTGCCGCGAGTTGTCGAGCAACTCGCAGGATTGCGTCAGGCATTCGTCCTGTTTTGTGACGACCTTTCGTTCGAGGCGGGAGAGGGCGATTACCGTGTGCTCAAGAGCGTGCTGGACGGCTCTCTGGAACGAGCACCGGAAAATGTCCTGCTATATGCGACGTCGAACCGCCGGCATTTGGTGCCGGAGCGGCAGAGTGACAACGAAAACTGGCAGATGGTCGACGGCGAACTGCACCCGAACGAAGCGGTGGAAGACAAAATCGCGTTGTCCGACCGTTTTGGTTTATGGCTGTCGTTCTACCCCTTTACCCAGCAACACTACCTCAGCGTGGTGCGTCACTGGATCGACTCGCTGGCGCGAAACGCGAAGTTGCAGTGGGACTGGGATGAAGCGTTGGAGAAGGATGCAATTCGCTGGGCCACCGGACGCGGCAATCGCAATGGCCGCTGTGCCTACCAGTACGCCCGTCAGTGGGTAGGTAAGCGTTTGCTGGAGGCCCGGGGCTGAAGGGATCGTGAAGGGTTCGCCAGCAACCACCCGCCATCGCTGCCTGCTGCGCGTATCGCAGCGGGCATTGCTCGGGCGGCGTGGTTCAGGCAGTAGCGGCCTTGCCCATTTCCTTGAGTTTGGCGTTCATGCGCTGCTCGTCCGGCAGCATGCCTGAGGCCGAAGGCAACGCCAGCATACGAGCATGATGACCAGCCAGGCCTGGCCAGCGTTGCGCGTCGAGCTGTTCGCCGCCGTGCGCCATATTGATCAACTGGCAGGCTATGGCGATATCGGCCATCGAGAGCCGATCTCCGACGAAGAAGCCCTGCTGGCCAAGTTGCTGCTCCAGGTAATCGAAGTGCGGCGGTAGCTTCTGCTGCAGAGCTGCCTGCACGGCCTCTTCGTTACAAGGATGGCCGGAGGTTGGCTTGAGGATTCGGTTGCGGAAGACGGTGAAGGTAGTCAGGGGCGCCAGTTCATAGTCAGCGTACTTTTCCAGCCAACGGATTCGGCCACGGTCTTGGGCTGTGTTTCCGTAAAGCGCGACGGTATCGGGATAGGCTTCTTCCAGGTACTGGCAGATCACGCTGGAATCGGCGAGGGTGCAGTCGCCGTCCTTGAGCGCTGGAATGCGGCCTAGGGGATTGATTTCCAGATACCACTGCGGCGGTGTAAAGGGCATGACCGTTTCGAGCTTATAGTCGAGTCCCTTTTCCTGCAGGCACAGGCGCACCTTGCGTACGAAGGGGGAGAGGGGCACGCCGTAAAGGGTTAAAGCCATTATTGTTCTCCGCAGCTAATCGGTTCTTTCAAGGCGCCGGATGGTGAGCCATCAATAGACGTTGTTCTTCTTCCAGAGATCTTCGTCATCGAACGCTTTCAACCCTTCTTCCAGCTCGTTGGGCATTTCTGCTTTGGGCTGCTCGTTATTCAGTACCAGAGCGTTTGAATGCTCGAGCAGCGCCTCCAGCTGTTGCAGCTGGGCTTGGTAAGGGGCCGGTGCCGGCTGGCGGCGAATGTGCTGAATGCCTCGTTCGAACGCCAGGCGCGCGCGCTGTGGCTGGCCCTGCTGCAATGCAAGCTTGCCCAGGCTGGTGAAGAACTCGATATGCAAAATGGCCAACATGCGTTGGATGTCCTGCACCCAGCGTTTGGCCTCAGCTTTCTGCAGCAGCCCTTCTTTGGTCGCATGAACGATCTGCGCATGAAGGTCTTCGAGCATGAAGCGACTTTCCTTGGCTTGCGCTTCGGTCAGAATCTGCCGTGGTGGATTGCGTACCTCGATGCCATCGCCCTTCGCCACGTCAGCGCGTAGCGTCTGAATGCGCGAAGCGAGTTTTTCGTTACCCTTGTCCAGCGGCTGCAGACGCTCGCTCAGGGCGAGCTCGAGCCGCGACAGCAGTAACTTGAGGGCCGGCGTCATCATCTGTCCTGGAAGGCTATCGGACAGATTGGCACAGCGGCGGCAGCGGTCAGTCAAGTCTGCGCGCTTGCGGGCCTTTTCCAAATTGCCCTTTTCGACGATCTGGATCGTGTACACGATGCCGACCAGTAGAAAGGCCCCGGCCAGGACCAGGCCCGTGATCATAAGTGGGGACACTTGATTGTACCTCGCGCGCCGCTGGTCTTTCGCCTGAGTGTAGTGGCTCGGCGGTGTGGCCGATAGCTTCTATTGCAGCTGAGCCACGTAGAGAAATTTTTTTCTAAACTATGCTTGACGACTCTTGGAGGCCTCCATAGAATGCGCGCCACTTGCAGCGTGAAGCACCAAACAGAGCGCTGCAAGCCGGAATGAAACTTGTGGTTTCCGGGCAGCGTCCCCTTCGTCTAGTGGCCTAGGACACCGCCCTTTCACGGCGGTAACAGGGGTTCGAGTCCCCTAGGGGACGCCATTTTTGTTGTAGATAAGCGGGAATAGCTCAGTTGGTAGAGCACGACCTTGCCAAGGTCGGGGTCGCGAGTTCGAGTCTCGTTTCCCGCTCCAAATTATGATCTATAGACGTCTATTGAAGTCTGTAAGTCATTGAAAAAGGGCCTTAGGGCCCTTTTTTCGTTCCAGCGAAATCTACTGGAATCCGTCCCCAGCCAGTGCTTTTAAGTCCATTTTTAAGTCCATCTTTGCGGGGTGCGTGGTTTCCGGATTGTTGCTGGAGGAGCGTGGCCTGCGAGACAAGCATCTAGCCCTGACCTATGTTCAGGAGCTATACCATGGCGCTCACAGACGTCACTGTCCGGCAGGCTCGGGCGACTGGCAAAGACTATACCCTCACAGACTTCGACGGCCTTTCTCTGGCGGTATCTGCCGCTGGCGGTAAGTCTTGGCACTTCAGATATTACTGGGCTACCAAACAGAAACGAATGTCGCTGGGCACCTATCCGAAGGTCAGCCTTCGGGAAGCGCGTGCGTTACGCGATGAGGCCCGCGCCCTAGTAGCGAAAGGCGTCAATCCCAAGATTGATCGTAAGCAAAAACTTCGAGCTGTCCGTTTCGCGACGGAGAACAGCTTCAAGGTGGTTTATCTGCAGTGGCTTGGGCACCGCAAGCTGGAACTCAAGGAGGGCAGGCAAAGTACCCTCTCGCAGATCCAGCGTATCTTCGATAAGGACGTGTTGCCCGCGTTAGGCGCCGTATCCATCTTCGACATTTGCCGTCCCGACCTGTTGGACGTGCTTGCT
Source organism: Pseudomonas sp. E45-MNA-CIBAN-0222 (assembly GCF_040310405.1). Taxonomy (NCBI): domain Bacteria; kingdom Pseudomonadati; phylum Pseudomonadota; class Gammaproteobacteria; order Pseudomonadales; family Pseudomonadaceae; genus Pseudomonas; species Pseudomonas sp. E45-MNA-CIBAN-0222. The sequence continues at coordinate 46,008 of NZ_JBEOPU010000010.1, read as the reverse complement.
AGTATCGAGCAGCGCAGGGCATTTACCACCGCCGAGAAAGTGCGCACCTGGCTCAGGCAGTTGTTCCGCTTTGCGATGGTGAAAGTCGCGGGGCTGCAAAGCAATCCCGCATCGGATCTGGATGTCGTGGCTGTCCCCAAACCACCGGTGGTCAATAATCCCTTCCTGCGGCTGCCTGAACTGCCCAGTCTGCTGAACAAGCTACGCAGTTATAGAGGCAGGATCACCACACAACTTGGTATTCGCCTGCTGTTGCTGACGGGTGTGCGTACTGGTGAGCTGCGACTGGCGACCCCTGATCAATTCGATCTTGAGCGCGGCTTGTGGATCATTCCTCCCGAGGTAGTCAAGCAACTGCAGAATGGCATGCGCAAGCGGGGGCAGCGGCCGCAGGATATTCCGCCCTATGTCGTGCCGTTATCGGTCCAGGCCATCGAGATCGTTCGCTATCTGCTGGAGCAGACCAAGCCAGCCCAGCGCTATCTGCTTGCACACCGAAGCGAGCTGAGAATGCGCATTAGCGAGAACACGCTGAACGGCGCGATCAAGCGTATGGGCTATAAGGATTTGCTCACCGGTCACGGCATCCGTGCCACGCTCTCCACGGCCCTCAACGAGTTCGGTTACCCCAAGAATTGGGTGGATGCCCAACTCTCGCACGCTGATCCCAACAAGGTCAGCGCCACTTACAATCACGCATTGTATGTGGAGCCCCGCCGGAAAATGATGCAAGACTGGGCCGATCGGCTCGATTTGTTAGAGCAGAACAAGGTAGAAACGGCCAGTACGCACCTTACTATCCGCTTCGATGGTATGCGGCTGCTGGACCAAGGTGCGGAAATGTCCGTCGAGCCTGTTGATGATGGTAAGTCGCTAGTTCTGGTGTCGTCAGTTGGTAGGCCTATTGAGCGCCTGTCGATGGTGGCTAGAGCTTAGATTTCAGTTGTTGCGGTGTGGAATGTTGGGCCGGCACCGCCGGCTGCTCTGATGACAGTAGGCTGTAGCGGCGATTGCATTTCCGTTAGCCTGCTGGCCAGCCAGGGGTAGAACACGCCCCTCCAGAAGTGGAGGGGCTAATCTAGATTCGGCCGTTGGCTTGGTGCAGGCGTTTGACGAAACTCTCAGCGTCGGTTTCGCCAACAGTACGGAGATCTTGCCATTCTTCGCCATTGGGAGCGAATAACTGCAGTGCCGGTGGGCCGAACAGCTGGTAGCGGTCGAGCAGGGCGCGTTGCTCGGCATCGCTACGAGTTATGTCGAAGCGCACCAGTCGGTAACCGGTCAGTTGCTCACGCACGGCGGGTGCTGCCAGCACTTCTCGTTCAATTACTTTGCAACTGATGCACCAGTCGGCGTACCAATCCAATAGCAGTGGTTGGTCGGCATTTTTTGCTGACAGCAGAGCGGCATCCAGAGCAGCTGGTGTATCCACGGTCTGCCAGCCGGCGTTAGCGCCGCTCGGAAGTACGGCTTTGGCGTCCAGCTGACCCAGCGGTCGCAGCGGATCGGATTGACCTTGCAAAGCGCCGAGCCAGGCGCTGACACCGTAGACCAGTAGTGCCACACCGAGTAGTTGGGCGAGCCTTTGCCGGCCGGACTTGAGGGTGAACTCCAAGGCACCGAGCCAAATCGCGCTGCCAACTGCCAAAAGGCCCCACAAGGCCAAAGTCACTGGAGCGGGTAGCACGCGTTCTAGCAGCCATACAGAGACAGCCAGCAGCATCACGCCGAAAGCTTTGCGCACACCGACCATCCAGGTGCCAGACTTGGGTAGCAATGCTCCGCCGCCGATGGCGAACAATACCAACGGCGCGCCCATGCCCAACCCGAGGGCAAACAGCTTAAGGCCGCCACCCAGTGCGTCGCCGGTGGTGCTTATGTAGAGCAGTGCGCCGACCAGAGGGGCAGTCACACAGGGCGAAACCAGCAGGCTCGACAGTACGCCGAGCGTGGCGGCGCCCAACATTGAACCCCCGCGGGCCTGGCCGGCTAGGAGATCTAGTCGTTCGGTGATAAAGCGCGGCATGCGCAACTCGAATACGCCGAACATGGCCAGAGCGAAAACAGTGAAGAACATCGCAAAGGGCACCAACAGCCACGGTGACTGCAGGCGCGCTTGTAGGTTGAGGCCAGCGCCGAACATGCCCATTAGCGCACCAAGCAGGGCGAAGCTGGCAGCCATGGGGAGTACGTAGGCAAGCGATAGGCGTAATCCACGCGTTCCGCCGAGTTGTCCGCGTAATACCACGCCAGACAGAATTGGCAGCATCGGTAGCACGCAGGGTGTGAAAGTCAGGCCCAAGCCCGCCAGGAAGAACAGCGCCAGACTACGCCAGTCAATGGCGACCCCTTGTTGCAGGGCTGCAATGAGGGGGGGATCACCTACCTCGAAGCTGCGAATCTCTGGCGGATAGCACAGCCCCAGATCAGCGCAGCCCTGATAGCTCACCTGTAAGGTGAACGGTGTGTTCTGAGGGTTATTAACGGGTAGCAGCAAGTCGGTAACGCCGTAGAACACCTCGACATCGCCAAAAAATTCATCGGTTTTCGGTTCGGCCGCGGGCCATTGCGGGGTGCCGATTGACACTTGCGGGTGGTCGCTGGTGAATGCGAAGCGATGTTTATAGAGGTAATAACCCTCGGCATTTATGAAGCGCAGGCGGACGCTGTCCTTACCGGCTTCCAACAGGTCGAGGCGGAAGGCCCTGTCTACCGGAAGGAAATCCTGGCTGTTATTCAGCGGAGTGCCGAACAGAGCCGACTGAGGACGCGAAGAATCAAATATCTCGGCGTTGGCTGGCAAGGTAAGCAGTAGCAGCAGCAGACACAGCAGGAGGCGGGACATGACCATCTCGCGGGCTAATAACGAAAAGGAGGTGAATTTCAGCTTGTTAACGGAGCCGGGCTTTTTGAAGTGCGGGCTGGGGATGGTCTCCGCTGCGATTCAGTGCATCGCAGGATGCCAGCCAGTACCAGCCCGCCCGGCGAGCTGCTATTAATTCGGGGCTTGTTCCAGCGGATAATTGGCAATGACCTTTTCTCGGCCAGTGCGAGTTATCCCGATCACCTGGTAGGGATGTTTGACGTCGCCATACTCCATGCCTGGTGAGCCAGCCGGCATGCCTGGCACGGCGATGCCCAGCAGGTCAGGGCGCTTGCGAAGCTCCAAAATCTGCGCAACGGGCACGTGGCCTTCAACGAACTTTCCATCGATCACGCCTGTATGGCAGGAAGCCAGACGCGGTTTCACGCCGAGGTCTTGCTTGACCGTGTTCATGTTGCGTTCGACGTGATCGCGGACTTCGAAGCCGTTGTTCTCCAGGTAGGTAATCCAGTCCTTGCAGCACCCACAGTTGGCGTCGCGGTGCACATCAATGATCAGGGGTTGCGCGGCCTGGGCGGCGCCACTTAGCAGCAGGGCGGCGAGCGCCGCGGTAGTCAGTGTTCTGGACATAAAAAACCTGTTTCCAATGGTTTGCTCACTTGCAACAGCAGCCACCGCTGCCACCGCATCCGGTTTTCCTGGCGGGGCTCGATGAGGCCGCCGGACTGCTCAGTTGGGCGGGGTATCCAGCATCACCTAGGGCGGCGACAAGCACATCGCTGTCGCACTCAGCGCTGACCCGCACACTGGCCGCTTGCAGATCGACGTCGACCTCGGTGACGCCTTCAACTGCGTTGAGCGCCTCGGTGACATGCAGGACGCATGAGCCGCAGCTCATGCCTTTGACACTCAATTCAACGGTGCTCATGACAATCTCCTTGCGAGGTTGCTGCTGGGGTTGAGGCAATTCTCAACCTTGCCAAGGTGGCAAGGTCAAGAGTTTCAGTCGATTGATACCTTGCGCAGTCTCAAGGCGTTGAACACCACCGAAGCGGAGCTCATGCTCATCGCCAGCGCTGCGATTATTGGTGACAGCAGGAGGCCGGTCAGCGGGTAGAGCAGGCCGGCTGCCAAAGGAATGCCCAGAGCGTTGTAAAGAAAGGCGAAGGTCAGGTTCTGGTGCATGTTGCGCACGGTGGCCACCGACAGGCTGCGCGCGCGCAGGATGCCGAGCAGGTCGCCCTTGACCAGCGTGACCTGGGCGCTGTTCATCGCCACATCGGTGCCGGTGCCCATGGCAATGCCGATATCGGCGCGCGCCAGGGCCGGGGCGTCGTTGATGCCGTCGCCGGCCATGGCCACGCGGTGCCCTTGCTGTTGCAGCGAGGCGGTCAGGCGTTCCTTGTCCTGCGGCTTGACCTCGCCGTGCACCTCCTCGATACCCAGTTCGCGGGCTACGGCACGGGCAGTCGTCAGGCCATCGCCGGTGGCCATGATCACCCGTATGCCGTCTGCCTGCAGGCGCTGGATCGCCAGTTTTGAGGTCGGTTTGATCGGGTCGGAAACCGCCAGCAGACCGGCCAGTACGTTGTCCACGGCCAGGAACATGATGCTCACGCCTTCGCCGCGCTGCTGTTCGGCATGCCCCTTGAGCGGGCTGGCATCCACGCCGGCATCATTCATCAGCGCGGTGTTGCCCAACTGCAAGTCGCGGCCGTCAACCTTGCCACGCACGCCGATGCCGGAGGCCGATTCGAAGGTTTCAGGCGTGCTCAGCGCAAGGCCCTGGGCACGGGCATGATCGACGATGGCGTGTGCCAGGGGATGTTCGCTGCCCTGATCCAGGCTGGCGGCCAGTCGCAGCACCTCGTCCCGCGTGAAGCCGGGCGCCGCCTCGACGCTGTGGAAAGCAGGGCGGCCTTCGGTGAGGGTGCCGGTCTTATCGACGATCAGAGTGTCGATCTTGCGCAGGTTTTCTATCGCGGCAGCATCGCGGAACAGCACGCCGCTGCCGGCCGCTTTGCCGGTGGCGACCATCACCGACATCGGCGTGGCCAGGCCCAGGGCGCAGGGGCAGGCAATGATCAGTACCGCGACTGCGTTGATCAGACCGAACACCCAGCTCGGTTCCGGCCCCCACAGGCCCCATACGACAAAGGTCAGAGCAGCGATGGCGATGACCGCCAGCACGAAACGCCCGGCAATGACGTCGGCCAGCCGCTGCATTGGCGCCTTGGAGCGCTGCGCTTGGGCTACCATCTGCACGATCTGCGCAAGCACGGTCGAGCTGCCGACCTTTTGTGCCTGCATCACCAAGCTGCCGTGGCTGTTGAGGGTAGCGCCGATCAGGCTATCACCGGCGCGTTTCATGATCGGCACCGGCTCGCCGGTCAGCATCGACTCGTCCACCGCGCTTTCGCCTTCCACCACCATGCCATCAACCGGCACTTTTTCGCCTGGGCGCACCCGCAGCTTGTCGCCGCTGTGCACATGGGTGAGGGGAATGTCCTCTTCGCTGCCATCGGCCTTGATGCGCCGGGCGGTCTTGGGCGCCAGACCGAGCAGCGATCTGATCGCCGCCGAGGTCTGCGAGCGCGCCTTGAGTTCCAGGATTTGGCCGAGCAGAGTCAGCGAGATGATTACCGCTGCCGCCTCGAAGTACACGCCGATGCGTTCACCCTGCATGAAGTGGTCGGGGAATACGCCGGGCGCCAGGGTGGCGATCAGGCTGTACAGGTAGGCGGCGGAGGTTCCGAGGCCGATCAGCGTCCACATGTTCGGGCTGCGGTTGATGAACGATTGCACGCAGCGCACGTAGAAGGGCCAGCCGGCCCAGAGCGCCACCGGGGTGGCTAGCGCCAGTTCGACCCAGTTCTGCGTGGCGCCGTGAAACAGCGAGATAGCGTGCTCACCCATTGCCAATACAGTGACAATCACGGTCAACGGCAACGTCCACCAGAAGCGTCGAGAAAAGTCTCTGAGCTCCGGGTTGTCCTCTTCTTCCAGTTCGGGCATGACCGGCTCCAGGGCCATGCCGCATTTGGGGCATGTGCCTGGGCCGATCTGCAGTATTTCCGGGTGCATCGGGCAGGTGTATTCGGCGCCGTGATCGACGGTCGGCGTCTCGCCGTGAGCATCCCCAGCATCCAAATATCTGCTTGGCTCGGCATTGAATTTTTCCAGACAGCGTTGGCTGCAGAAGAGCAGTTGTTGGCCGGCGTGGCTGGTCTGGTGCGGACTGTCGGATTTGACCGTCATGCCACAAACAGGGTCACGATCCGATGGGGTCTGAAGTGTGGGATGTGGCTGATTGGCCTGAGACATTACCGCTCCTGTTAAACCTGTCTACGCACACGCGGGGGTATTTTATATAGGGTATCCCTGACGGGCTGACAGCCGCCTGACCCAAGAATTACATTATTGTAAGCTTGCGGCAGACACCTGGGCATTCCGCCAAGAAATGGTTCCTATATCGATAATTAGTTAACTTACGAATTTGTAACAAGCGAAACAGCATGCCGTAAGGGTGGTGCCTTTAAGATTTAGGCATCAATTACCCAGAGGTGTTAATCATGAAGATCCTGCGGAAAGCACTCACTGTTCTCGCTCTAACAATGGCCGCCTCTTTGGCGGTGGCGACTGAAACTGGCCAAGAATCGCAGATGCGACATGATTATTCGGCGGCTGATGGCAAGCAGGTTCTAAATAAACTTCTTAAGGATGGTAAGGTTTTAAGCGTGGATTATAAGGGCAAGAGAGTTATGGGTCGCTCTGATGGTCGTGTACGGCCATATGAAATAAAGATTCGCACCCCCGATGGCGTCATTCATACTGTAGAATACCGAGGCGTGCCGGTTGGCATCAATAACGGCTGATTTTTTAAGGGCTAATTGCTGTCTTTGCCAAGGCTTGAGATTGCCCTGGCAAAGGCAGCAAGTTCGACTACGCAGCCATGCGTTCACATTCTTCAGCACACTTCATGCAAGCCTTTGCGCATTCCTGGCAATGATCCATCTGATGCTTGGCGCACTCTTCGCCGCAGGCCCGGCAGATCTTTGCACACAGTGCGCATAATTCTTTGGATAGCTGGCTCTGGCGACTCATAAGTCTGGCTGCCAGAGCGCACACGTCAGCACAATCCCTGTCGAGTTCAATGCAACGAGCCATCGCCTGGACGTTTTCTTCACGTAGACAGGCAGATGCGCATTTTTCGCACACGAGGGCGCAGTTAGAGCAAGCTTGAATACAGTTATCGAATATTTTGTTGTCCATATGTCCTCCTGAAGTTCATGGTTAGCTTTGAACCTTACGCCGGTCGCGGCAATCATCAGCTAGGTCCATTCAATACGACAGGCTTAGAGTCCTTCTGTTTCGATGACTTACATTACAATATTGTAAGGCTATTGGTTTGCTGTAGCTGCTTGATATCAAAGGTGATTGCCTTTGCTGCTATGCGGCTTGCCGGGGAACTCCATATAAAAGGCCGTTACGCCACCTGCAGAGGTACACCAGATTCTCCCGTTATGGGCTTCAACGATGGATCTAGTGATTGCCAAACCGAGGCCAGCGTTGCTTGGGTTGCCCTCACGCCGTGCTGGATCGACCCGATAGAAACGATGGAAAAGTTTTTCCAGATGTTCTGGTTTGATCGTCCCGCCGGGATTCTCGACGCTAAGGACGACCGTCTCTTCCGTCTCACGAATCGTTACAGAGATGTTTTCCCCGGTCGGGGTATAGCGCAGCGCATTGGATAACAAGTTGGAGAGCGCTCTATTGAGCATCAACTTATCTCCCAGCACCTCGCCTCTGCCTGAAGCTGAGAGGTGTATACCGCGCTCTTCGGCCAATAGGTGGTAATACTCAAGCAGCTTGGAAACTAATCTCGAAAGTTCGATAGTGCTTTGTTCTGGAATTATCAATCCGTTGTCAGATTTTGCTAGAAAAAGCATGTCATCAATCATGCGTGACATTCGCTTAAATTCTTCCAGATTGGAGTAGAGGTTATCCTCGTAAGCATCAAGGTCCCGCTTTCGGGTGAGCACTACCTCGGTGTGGGTCATGAGATTGCTGACAGGGGTTCGCAGTTCATGCGCGATGTCAGCCGAGAAATTGGACAGCCGTACGAAGGCATCTTCCAGGCGGCCCAGCATCGCATTGAAGGATAGAACGAGCTGCTGCAGCTCCAGCGGAACCGGCTCCAGCGGGATTCGCTCCTGTAACGACCGGGCTGACATCGATGTCGCGAGATGGGTCACTTGCCGAAGAGGTCTTAACCCGCTTCGTACAACCACCCAGCCTAAAGCCGCACTGATCAGGGCGCTGATTACTAGCCCGGCAATGAACCATCGCTGCAGGGTCTCGAAGAAGTGCGCATGGCTCGTGACATCGAGAATCAACAGCGCCGTGAGGGGCTCGGACTTGTCGGCCACGGAAATTTGCGCAGTCATCCCTCGATACAGGTGTCCTGCATTCTGCCATTCCCACATGCTTTGCTCTTGCGCATGCCTGAAGCTTTCCGGGACATCGGCAGCCTTGGGGTCGGAAAAAAGTACCCTGCCATCACCGCTCAGGATGGTCGCCGCTAGATCATGATGGGCACCGAGCAGCGCTCGTAACTGCGGCAGTTCCTCGGTGAGGCTTGCGTCGCTGCGTGCGTTATTAAGGATGTGTCGGGTCGATTCGAGCTTCTCGACCAGGGCCTGTCGATCCAGCACTTCGAAGTGGTGCTGGCTGAGCACGTTAAAACTCAGGCCGGCCATCGTCAGAACCACCACCACTACAGACATGAACATCAGGCTCATGCGGGCTGTCAGCGAAAGGTGGCGCACGCTCATTCCGGCGCATCCATCATATAGCCCATGCCGCGCACGGTCTGAATCAGCTTGGGCTCGAAGTCGTCGTCTATTTTTGCGCGCAGACGGCGTACTGCGACCTCGATGACATTGGTGTCGCTGTCGAAGTTCATATCCCATACCTGAGAGGCAATCAGGGATTTCGGCAGTACTTCGCCGCGGCGGCGCATCAATAATTCCAGCAGCGCAAATTCCTTTGCGGTCAGATCGATACGCTTTCCGGCACGGATGGCACGGCGCTTCAGCAGGTCCACTTGGAGATCCGAAATTTTCAGGGTGGTCTGGGTAGGGGAGCCACTGCCCCTGCGAAGCAAGGTCCTTACTCTTGCCAGAAGCTCGGAGAAAGCAAACGGCTTGATCAAGTAGTCGTCCGCGCCGAGCTCAAGACCCTTGACGCGGTCTTCCACACCATCACGTGCTGTCAGGAACAATACCGGTACGTCTTTCCCTGCTGCTCTGACCATACGCAGCACCTCCCACCCATCCAACCCGGGCATCATCACGTCCAGGATCAGAAGGTCGTAGGTTTCACTCAGCGCGTACTGAAGCGCATCTGTACCCGTCATGACCCGGTCAACGTTGAATCCGGCTTCAGTCAGGCCTTGTTGCAGATACGCCCCGGTTTTGGGTTCGTCTTCAGCTACCAGTAATTTCATGCGTACAGACTCCGAAACTCGACAGCCTGAGTGTGCAGGCAATTAGGACCCTCAACCAGAAGCTTACAAAAATGTAACGTCCGCTTCAGGTGGCTGACAGAACTGGGTGTCTAGAGTTTGCAGGGTATCTGTTGTGCTCTCGATGCAGTGGGGCTCCGAACGGCTTTATGGCGAGTAAATTTTTCCAGGCCTCCACATTGCTCCTTGGCCTATTGGCGCCTTCGGGCGCCTTTTTTCTGCCTGCGGCTTTTGGCGAAGAGGCATGCTGAAGGTTACACAAATGTAATTTCAGGGTAAGCCAGCCGGCAGGTCAGTCGTCCTACTCTTGGGTACTCCTCAATAACTTGAATGAGCTCCAGCCAATGAAAATTTATTCTCTTTCCCTTTTTTCCGCACTTGGTTTGGTCTTCAGCGCTACTGCTGCAATGGCCGCCCCCGGCCATAGTCATGCGCTCGACTTTGGGCAACCAGGAGACGCGCAGGCGGTAGATCGCACCATTGAGGTACGAATGAGCGATAACGTCTTTGCGCTTGAGACGATTGAAGTAAAGGCAGGTGAGACTGTCCGTTTTGTGTTGCATAACGATGGAGCCCTGCTTCATGAATTCAACCTCGGCTACTCGGCCACCCATGCCGCGCACGAGCAAGAAATGATTGCGATGTTTCGCAGCGGCATGCTTACCCCGACTGGTGCTCATGATATGAGCCATATGGAAGGTGAAATGGATGGCGGGATGACACACGATGATCCGAACAGTGTTCTGATCGAACCCGGCGCCCGCGAAGAGTTGATCTGGACGTTCTCGAAAACCAAGAATCTGGAGTTTGCTTGCAATATTCCGGGACACTATCAAGCGGGAATGGTCGGCAAGGTAGAGATACGTTAAGCGCCTAACGTAAAAGTACTGCCCCGCTTAATGAGTGGAGCATGGTTGCTATCTTGTAAGTTCGCTTATCAGGACTGATCAGCAAGTTGTTTGAGTTACTGCGTGCTTTAAATGTCCATCAGGGCGCTACAAGCCCGAGGCTGGATTATGAACTACCAGCTCATCTAATAATTGGATGAAGAAATATGCATAGAAAACCCACAAGGCGAACTTTCATCAAAGGGTTAGCCGCAACTGGAATACTTGGTGGCCTGGGCATGTGGCGCGTGCCGGTTTGGGCGGTCACTAGCCCAGGACAAGCTAACGTGCTGACCGGTAACGACTTTGATCTGTTCATTGGTGAGATTCCAGTAAACATAACGGGCGCGGCCCGCACCGCAATGACTATCAATGGTTCACTTCCAGGGCCGATCCTGCGCTGGCGGGAAGGAGATACGGTCACTCTTCGGGTTCGCAATCGTTTGCATGAGGATACGTCCATTCACTGGCACGGCATTATCCTGCCGGCCAACATGGACGGTGTGCCTGGCTTGAGCTTCCATGGCATCGCTCCGGACGGCATGTACGAGTACAAATTTGATGTCAACCAGAATGGTACCTATTGGTACCACAGCCATTCGGGCCTCCAAGAGCAGGCCGGAGTCTATGGTGCCTTGGTGATCGATGCGAAAGATCCCGAACCTTTCAGCTACGATCGTGACTACGTGGTGCTGTTGAGCGACTGGACCGACGAGAATCCGGATCGGGTCCTGGCAAAGTTGAAGAAGCAATCGGACTATTACAACTATCACAAACGCACCGTCGGTGACTTCATTGATGACGTGAGCGAGATGGGATGGTCCGCTGCTATTGCCGACCGCAAGATGTGGGCCGAGATGAAGATGAGCCCTACGGATCTCGCCGACGTCAGTGGCTACACATACACCTACCTCATGAACGGCCAGGCGCCGGACGGCAACTGGACGGGCATCTTCAAGCCGGGCGAAAAAATTCGGCTGCGTTTCATTAATGCTGCAGCCATGACCTACTTCGATGTTCGTATTCCTGGTCTGAAGATGACGGTGGTTGCGGCTGATGGACAGTACGTCAAACCGGTCAGTGTCGATGAGTTCCGCATCGCCGTGGCCGAAACCTACGACGTCATCGTCGAACCCGAAAACGAGCAGGCTTACACCATCTTCGCGCAATCCATGGATCGTACCGGCTATTCCAGGGGCACCTTGGCGGTTCGCGAAGGGCTGAGCGCGCCTGTCCCAGAGGTCGACCCTCGTCCGCTTATCTCAATGGCCGACATGGGCATGGATCACGGCAGCATGGATGGCATGGAGCATGGCTCTATGCAGAGCGGGATGGCCTCTATGGCCGGTATGGATCACAGCAAGATGGCAGGCATGGACCACAGCCAAATGGCAGGCATGAGCCATGGCAGCATGTCCGGTATGGATCACAGCCAAATGGCGGGGATGGACCATGGCACGATGCAGTCGCACCCGGCTTCCGAAACCAATAACCCTTTAGTTGACATGCAGACCATGACGCCGGCGCCAAATCTGAGCGACCCGGGAATCGGCCTGCGTGACAACGGGCGTCAAGTCCTCACTTACTCTGATCTTCGCAGCACCTTCCTCGATCCGGACGGCCGCGATCCGAGCCGCACCATTGAACTGCACCTCACCGGGCACATGGAGAAGTTTTCTTGGTCGTTCGACGGTATCAAGTTCTCTGATGCTGAACCGCTGCGACTCAAGTATGGCGAGCGTGTTCGTATCACTTTGGTCAACGACACGATGATGACCCACCCAATTCACCTGCATGGCATGTGGAGTGATCTTGAAGACGAGAACGGCAACTTTCTGGTGCGCAAACACACCATCGACATCCCGCCGGGCTCGAAACGTAGTTATCGCGTGACGGCCGATGCATTGGGGCGTTGGGCTTACCACTGCCACCTGTTGCTTCACATGGAAATGGGCATGTTCCGTGAAGTTCGTGTGGACGAGTAGAGGAGAGATTCAATGAGCAATTTGCTGAAACGAAAAGCGCTGTTTGGTGGTGTCGCCGTGCTGAGCCTGATAGCCACCTTGTACGTCCCTACCTCGATGGCAAATCAAGATCACAACGAGCATGCCCAGCACTCGGCTGAAACGCACAAGGGTGCTGGTGGCAAAGCGGCTCCTGCGTCGCAAGAAAAGACATCCCAGATGAAGCAAATGGACCATGGCGCTATGGATCACGGTTCCATGAATCATGATGGGATGGATCATAAAAAAATGATGGGTGGGCATGGCGGCAAAGCCGAGGCAGGTTCGAACCATGACCACTAGGATCACGCGTCCTTCGTTCATAGCGCTGGCTGTATCGCTGAGCGCCCTCAGCGGTGGTTTCACCGCAGCTGCTGAAATGGGCCATTCCGCGATGGTCCATGGCTCTATGCCCATGGACCATAGCCAGATGAATCATGGCTCTGCACCGAGCGCAATGGGAGGCATGGATCATAGCCAGCCAACCAGGGTGCGAACGTCGCAGAACCAGACTCCTGCGGCTGATCACAGCAAGATGGATCACGGCGCCATGCAAGGGCAAATGGGTGAGATGGATCATAGCGCCATGGATCATTCCAAGATGAACCATGGCTCCGCTGACGTTGCGAGAGCGACCAGTCGTACGCCCATTCCGGTTCTTACGGACGCCGACCGGAAGGCGGCGTTTCCGCCGCTGCCCGGCCATCAGGTGCATGACAGCGCCATCAACAGCTTCTTTCTGCTTGATCGATTCGAATATCAGGATGCCGATGAAGGCAGCACCTTGGCTTGGGACGCCTCCGGCTGGCTGGGCGGTGATATCAATCGGGTCTGGTTTCGCTCGGAGGGGGAGCGCACCAACGGCGTTACCGAGGATGCTGAACTGCAGCTGCTTTATGGGCGCTCAATCGGACCCTGGTGGGATGTGGTTGCCGGCGTCCGCCAGGATTTTAAGCCGGAGTCACCTCAAACGTGGGCGGCGTTTGGCATTCAGGGGCTGGCGCTCTATGACTTCGAAGCAGAGGCTACCGCATTTATTGGTGAGAATGGCCAGACCGCAGCCCGCTTCGAGGGTGAGTACGACATTTTGCTTACCAACCGGCTGATTCTCCAGCCGACAGCCGAGGTGAACTTCTATGGCAAGAACGATCCAGAACGAGGCGTAGGGTCGGGGCTGGCCAATACCGAACTTGGTTTGCGTCTGCGCTATGAGATCGTCCGGCAGTTTGCGCCCTATATCGGTGTTTCCTGGAGCCGCTCCTATGGCAACACTGCAGACCTGGTGCGTGAGGAGGACGGGGATGTTTCAGAGGCGCGCTTTGTCGCTGGCATCCGGGTATGGTTTTGAGTCAGAGAGGACGAAGACAGTTATAAGCTAGGAGGCAGAGGGCACTGTCGGTAACGCTGAAGTTTTAGCCGGAGGCGACGTCGGTGCTCTTGATGCCCATTCCCCGTAGTGCATGCTTCGCCCGCGAAGGCGCACGAACGTTCCATTGATGCCCCCCATGGAACATCCACGTGTCGGAGTTGAGTAGTAAATCGCTTATCCGTGTTCGCATTGGTAAACGCATCTTCAGATGCGTTAGATGCCGCTTAGCACCAAGACTCGTCGATATTGAACTGAGCCAAACGCTATACCCAGCAGCCTTGACCAATATCAAAGCCACCGGTATGTCTGTTTGGGGCATGAGTGACGAGTAAATTGAGGCATGGTTGCTTTCCTGCAAGCTGCCGAAATGGGGCGCTGAGCAAGATCAGGCTCTACCGTTATCGGTCATTGGCTCACCAAGCGCACTGACTTCATCGGGATCGCCGCTGTCTGGCACGCTAGATATGGATGTAGGCGGAGTTTTGCATGTCTGCAAGGTGATTGGCATGTATACAGCGTGACGCTGGTCAGGTAGCTGCCGTGTTACCACTAGCCGGTAGTGGTATCACAGCTTTCAATGCCCCTGACCCGCATTGTTGGACGCGATACATAAAGTCGGCTGAAAGCTCAGCGATAGGTGGGTTATCTCTCTGGTATATAGCGTAATCATATGCGAGCGGCCTTCATGCCGCTCGACAGTTGAACGCTCCTTGTGTTATCCCGGGCAGTTAGTTCCAGCTACATGATATTCAAGAATATTTAAGTTGCCCTTGGAGTCCTCGTAAGTCATCTGTGCTGGTATCACCTCATTGCAAGTTATGTCAGTTCGTGTGGTTTGGATGACTTTGGCAATGTCTAGCTCCATTCCATAACGATAGTGCACTACTTTTGGTGGATTCTTTCCGGTGGAGATGGCGTATTCCTGCATCGCCTTTTCGTTTGCGCGAATCATTTCTCCATAAGTGCTATCCGAACTACCTCCAGCCATGGTCAGCGAAGTTACCGTCATCAATGATAATGCGGCCATGATTCTGCCAGTGTTCATGTTCAACTCCTGATTAAAATGTCGCTGGCACTATAAGCTTGGCGGGATTTCAGGTGGATGACTTCAGGATTACATTGTTGTAATTGATTGGTTTGTCCGGCTAATGTTTTTTAAAAAGTTAATATTTAAGAACGCAAGTCTCGTTGCGCCAGATCTCCGTGTTGGATTTTCGGCATATCAGTATTGCTTTGAAAAAGCTGACATCGATGTAATGTCCAGGTCATCTGCATGACAGGCCTGATCTGCAATAAAGCCAGGCAATAAAAAACGCTTCTTAATTCGAGGCTCGGATCACTAACGAGCCCATGCTTTTCCTTGTGCCGACTCCGCGTGCTACGGAGCTAGATCTGATGAATATTTTGAGAAAAGGAAGTGGCTCATTGGTGCACCTTTCGCTCTGCGCGATGAGAGAGAGCCTGGTGGACCTAGCCGAAGCTGGGAAAGGTTTTGGCTTTCGGCGCTGCGATCAAAGGGGCCGGCATAGCAGAAAGGGGAAGCTATGAACTGGATCGTTCAACCGTTGCCTGGCAGCCAACGAGTGCTGCTGGCTGCTGTCACCCTGGGCCTTGTTCTGAGCGGCAGTGTTCAAGCCGCACCAGAGTCAGCCGAATTTGGCGCCACCTTGCCTCCGCTGCTCGACCTGCTCGAACGCCAGAGCCCTGAGCTGCGGGCTGCAGGGTATGAGAGACAGGCCGCCTGGGAGCGGCCCGACGTGGCCGGCTCGCTTCCTGATCCGATGCTCACGTTCGAAGAAATGGGTATCGCCCGTGACGACCCGAGCCTCTCGCCGAGCGGCGTCGGCAGCACACGCTACGCGTTCCGTCAGACCTTTCCGCTGGGCGGCAAGCGAGGGCTTGCCCGCGAGATCGCCGAGGCGGGCGCAGAGCAGGCGGTGGCGCGCGAGCGCCTGAGCCGGGTCGAGCTCAGAAGCCTGGTCAAACTCGCCTTCAACGAATACCAGTACGCCCATGCCGCCACCCAGGTGACCGAGGAGTTGCGGAGCCTGGTGGATGAGCTTGAGAGCATCGCCGAGGCGCGCTACCGGGTCGGGCTTGCACCGCAACAAGACGTGATCAAGGCGCAGACCGAGCACAGCAGCCTGCAGAGCGAGCTGCTAACGCTGGAGCGTGACCGGCGCGGTACTGCGGCGCGGCTCAACGGTATTCTGGCCCGCCCGGCGAACGCGCCGCTGGCGACGCCTGCCGGTTGGTCCGCGCTGCCTGCCGCGGTGCCTACCCTGGCGGAGCTGCAGGCGAGAATCCTTGGCGGCAATCCTCAAGTGGCCGAGCTCAATGCACGGATTCAGGAAGCCCGGCGCGCCGAGGAGCTCGCGAATCGAAACTGGATTCCGGATATCACCGTCGGCACCGCCGTTGTGCAGATGGGCAACCGCGCAGAAGAATTCGAATTGATGCTGGAGATGAACGTTCCACTGTGGGGCAGGCGCCGCAGCGCCGAGCAGCGCGAGGCCGTCTCAATGCGCTATGCCGCAGAGGCGCGGCGCGAAGCGGTCAACAGTCGCCTCGCCGGTAGCGTCGGTGAAGCATGGTCGGCGTTGGAGACAGCCTTTCGGCAGCACGCGCTAACCGAAAGAACGCTCTTGCCGCAGGCGGAACTCACCTATCAATCGGCGCTCGCCAGCTATCAGACCGGCAACGTCGATTTCGCCACCTTGCTCGATGCCCAGCGACAGATCCGTCAACTGCGGCTGTCGCTCCTTTCGTATGAACTGGAGCAGCGCGTACGGGTGGTGGAACTGGAGCGTCTTGTCGGAGCAGAGCTATGAAACGCAGCATGATTCTGGGCGCCGGCGCATTTGCCCTCGCCACCGCAATCGCCGGGTTTGCCGGCGGTTACATGATGGCGCAAAAGCCCGCACCTTCAGCGGCCGTCGGTAGCAGCGCGCCACAGGAGCGCAAGGCTCTCTACTACCGCAATCCCATGGGCCTGGCCGATACCTCGCCGGTGCCGAAGAAGGACCCGATGGGGATGGACTACATCCCGGTGTATGCCAACGAGGCGCCCGCTGGCGCGCGGGGCGAGCGCAAGGTTCTCTACTACCGTAATCCCATGGGCCTGCCGGACACCTCGCCAGTGCCGAAGAAGGACTCCATGGGCATGGACTACATCGCCGTCTACGAGGGTGAGGAATCCGGAAGTACCGTAACCATCAGTCCCGAGAAGATCCAGCTACTGGGTGTGTTGACCTCGCCGGTCGAGCGCCGCGTGCTCACGCGCACGGTGCGTGCCGTCGGTACGGTGCAGGTGGACGAGCGTGGCCAGTACACCCTGGCGCCGAAGTTCGACGGATGGATTGAGAAGCTCCATGTGAACACCACCGGTGAGCCGGTCCGTAAGGGCCAGCCGTTGATAGACGTCTATAGCCCCGAGTTGGTCTCGGCGCAGCAGGAGTTCTTGATCGCCAATGCTGGACGACAGCGCCTAGCGGCTGGCAGTGCGAATGCCAGGCAGGGGGTCGCCTCACTCTCAGAATCTGCCATGCAGCGGCTACGCAACTGGGATATTGGCGAAGCACAGCTTGAGCGCTTGCGCCGTACCGGCAAAACCAGCCGTACCTTGACGATCACCGCTCCGGTGGATGGGGTCGTACTGGACAAACCGGCGTTGGAAGGCATGCGCTTCCAGGCCGGGGACGCTCTCTACCGAATTGCGGACCTCGATACCGTCTGGCTTATCGCTGAAGTATTCGAGCAGGACCTGGCGTTGGTAAAACCGGGGCAAGCGGTACAGCTCACGGTCAGCGCCTATCCAGGCCGCCATTTCACTGGCGAGGTGACCTTCATCTACCCCGATCTCTCGCCGCAGACCCGCACTGTAAAGGTTCGTATCGAGCTGTCCAATCCCGACGGCCTGCTCAAGCCGGCCATGTTTGGCACTGCCCAGCTGGCTGCTGGGGAGCGCACACCCGTGCTCGCGGTTCCCGACTCGGCGGTGATCGACAGCGGCACTCGGCAGGTCGCACTGGTCGCCCTGGGTGAGGGTCGCTTCGAGCCGCGCGAACTGCTCACCGGCAGACTGGCAGACGGCTTTCTTGAAGTGCTTGAAGGGCTGGGCGAGGGAGAGTCCGTGGTCACACGTGCCAACTTCCTGATCGATGCCGAGAGCAACCTCAAGGCCGCGTTGAGCGGCATGAGCACGAAGTCGGCGCCAGCCGCTGCCCATGATCATGGGGAGCATGCTGGACCTGGCCATGCTGCCACGCCAACCGATGCCGACGCACACAGCGCTCATGCCGCTCATGCCAGTCACGCCGGCCACACCGTCCCAATTGAGAGCAGCACTGACGCTCATGTCGGCAGTCACGGAAGCAGCGAGGCTGATGCGTCGCCAAGTGATGGGCATGACCATGAAAACCACGCCACGCCAGACGCGCATTCCGGCCACGTCATGCCGGATAGCCACAGCAACTCCCATGGGGGGCATTGAATATGCTCTCCAGAATCATTGAATGGTCGGTTCGCAACGTCTTCCTGGTGTTGCTCGCCACGCTGATCATTATCGGCGCCGGCGTCTACGCCGTGGTGAAAACCCCGTTGGACGCGCTGCCGGACCTGTCCGACGTGCAGGTGATCGTCTACACCGAGTTTCCGGGGCAAGCGCCGCAGGTGGTAGAGGACCAGGTTACCTACCCGCTCACCACGGCACTGCTTTCGGTACCCAATTCCAAGGTGGTACGGGGCTTCTCGTTCTTTGGCGCCTCCTTCGTTTATGTGATTTTTGAGGACGGCACCGATATCTACTGGGCACGCTCGCGGGTGCTTGAGTACTTGAACTTCGCCTCCAAGAGCCTTCCAGCTGGAGTGACACCGGCGCTGGGGCCGGACGCCACCGGCGTTGGCTGGGTCTACCAATACGCGCTGACCAGTGCGCGGCATACCCTTGCGGAGCTGCGCACGCTGCAGGACTGGTTTGTGCGCTATCAACTCACCAAGGCCGAGGGTGTGTCCGAAATCGCCAGCATCGGCGGATTCGTCCAGCAGTACCAAGTCACCGTCGATCCGCAGAAGCTGCAGGCCTACGACATCCCGTTGAGCCGCATTTCCGACGTCATTCGGACCAGCAATGCCGACGTGGGCGGTCGCATCGTGGAAATGAGCGAGACCGAGTACATGGTGCGCGGTCGCGGCTATTTGCGTGGTGCAGCGGACATCGAGAAACTGGTGCTCAAGGCCGCGGGCGGGGTGCCGGTTCTGCTGCGCGATGTGGCGCGCGTCGAGCTCGGCCCTGATGAGCGTCGCGGCGTGGTCGAGCTCAACGGGGAGGGCGAGGTGGTCGGCGGCATCGCCGTCGCCCGCTACGGCGAAAATGCCATGAACGTGATCGACAACCTGAAGGCCAAGATAGAGGAGATTCGTCCCGGCCTGCCGGAAGGTGTCGAGATCGAGCCGGTATACGACCGTTCGGATCTTATCCAGCGCGCCGTGGACAATCTCAAGGTCACGCTGCTGGAAGAGTCGATCATCGTCGCGCTGGTGTGCATTGTGTTTCTTCTGCATGTACGCAGTGCGCTGGTGGCCATCCTCATGCTGCCGGTGGGCATCCTGATCGCCTTCATCGTCATGCGCTGGCTGGGGCTCAATTCCAACATCATGAGCCTGGGCGGCATCGCCATCGCTATCGGCGCAATGGTGGACGCGGCCATCGTGATGATTGAGAACGCGCACAAGCACCTGGAGCGAGCGTCGCCGGACAAGCCGAGGGCAGAGGTCATCATTGAAGCCTGCCGCGAGGTGGGGCCGGCGCTGTTCTTCTCGCTGCTGATCATTACCGTTTCCTTCCTACCGGTGTTCACGCTGGAGTCCCAGGAAGGACGGATGTTCTCGCCGCTCGCCTTCACCAAGACCTTCGCCATGGCGGGTGCGGCGTTACTCTCGGTGACGCTGGTGCCGGTGCTGATGCTGTTGTTCGTGCGCGGGCGGATCATCCCCGAGCACAAGAACCCGGTGAACCGTTTCCTGATCTGGATTTATCGCCCGATCATCCATATCGTGCTGCGATGGAAGGTGACAACCATCGTGGTGGCGCTCGTGGTTTTGGGCGTGAGCATCCTGCCGGCGCGCCAGCTTGGCAGCGAATTCATGCCGCGCCTCAACGAAGGCACGCTGCTGTACATGCCGGCCTCGCTCCCGGGCATGTCCATCACCAAGGCTGCGGAACTCATGCAGGTGCAGGACCGGATCATCAAGAGCTTTCCCGAGGTAGCCTCGGTATTCGGCAAGGCGGGCCGCGCGGCCACGGCCACCGACCCGGCCCCGATCGAAATGTTCGAGACGGTGGTCAACCTCAAGCCGGAAGAGCACTGGCGGCCGGGAATGACGATGGATAAGCTCATCGCCGAGATGGATGAAGCGCTCCGGTTTCCGGGTGTGGCCAACAGCTGGACCATGCCCATTCAGGGGCGCCTGGACATGCTATCTACCGGCATACGAACGCCCATTGGCATCAAGGTGTTTGGCATGGACCTCGCCGGGATCGAGCGGCTGGCCACCCAGATCGAGACGGTTGTGCAGGCGGTGCCCGGGACAACCAGCGCGTTTGCCGAGCGCATCACGGGTGGCTTCTATCTTGATATTGCCCCCGACTACGATGCCCTGGCCCGCTACGGCCTGACGGTGGGGGAGGTGCAGATGGTCATAGCCACTGCGTTGGGCGGCGAGCTTGTGACCACGACCGTGGAAGGGCGCGAGCGATTCGGCGTCAGCGTTCGCTACCCACGGGAGCTGCGCTCCGACCCGCAGCGTATTGCCACCGAGGTGCTGGTGCCCACGCCGGGCGGCGCACAAATTCCGCTCGGGCAGCTCACCGATATCAGCGTTTCCAAGGGCGCGCCCAGCATTCGTACCGAAAACGCGCTGCTCTCAGCATATATCTATGTCGATATTCGCGGCCGCGACATCGGCAGCTATGTGCGAGAGGCACAGCAGGCGGTCAATGATCAGGTGACCTTTCCACCCGGTTACTACGTGACCTGGAGCGGCCAGTTCGAATACATGGAGCGGGCGGCGGAGAGGCTAAAAATCGTCGTGCCGCTGACCCTGGTGTTGATCTTCCTGCTGCTGTACCTGAATTTCCGCCGGCTTACCGAGACGCTGATCGTCATGCTCTCGGTGCCGTTCTCGCTGGTGGGTGGTATCTGGCTCATGTGGGCGCTGGGCTACAACTTCTCGGTGGCCGTGGTGGTGGGCTTCATCGCCCTGGCTGGCGTGGCTGCCGAGACCGGTGTGATCATGCTCATCTACCTTGACCATGCGCTCGCCGAGCGCCGAGCCGAACGGGAAGCAGCCGGCGAGCAGTTAACGGTGGCTGATCTCTACCAGGCAGTCATAACTGGTGCAGTCGAGCGAGTACGGCCGAAGATGATGACGGTAGTGGCCATCATGGCCGGCCTGCTGCCGATCATGTGGGGCACCGGTACCGGCTCGGAGGTGATGCGACGCATTGCCGCGCCGATGGTGGGTGGGATGATTTCTTCCACCGTACTGACGCTTGTGGTCATTCCGGCGATCTACATGCTGGTCAAGCAGCGCAGTCTGCGGTGATCGCTCGGTAGCGTGTTCATTCGCAGCTTACCCGGAGGTTTGGAGGCGCCACCCAGGCCTCCGGGAGCAAATAAGCAGACAACAAAAGCCCGAGTAGCTGCTGAGACCAGAGATGGTTGTATGTTGCAACGAGCGAGGCTTCGGCACTTTCGTAGTCCACACTAGCGACATTCTCTTGCTCAAGTCGGGTCAGCTGCGATCAACGCCAAGTTGTAAGAACGGGTTGTTGAGCGGCACTTCCTCGAACAGATGCCTCGGATCTGCCAGCAGGTAACCATGCAGTCGTCGTGACTTGCGTGGTCCTGTCACCTCGCAGGTCCAGATGTTCAGACCATTGACCTGCTTGCGGTGCAGTTGCAACTTTTCGAAGCGCTTTTGCACCCACTGCCAATCTGCAACCTGATCCTGCTTGGCGAGCGTGGCCGTGTTCGGGTGCTCTTGTGCGTAGCGCTGAAACACACCGGGGCTAACCAGAAATGCCGTGTCGGCCACGGTGTGCACCAGGGCCCTGGCGTCATTGATGATGAGTTTGCGGCTCTGTACACGCTGCCGC
The DNA here is from genome assembly GCF_040310405.1 of Pseudomonas sp. E45-MNA-CIBAN-0222. NCBI lineage: Bacteria > Pseudomonadati > Pseudomonadota > Gammaproteobacteria > Pseudomonadales > Pseudomonadaceae > Pseudomonas > Pseudomonas sp. E45-MNA-CIBAN-0222. The sequence goes on along the minus strand of NZ_JBEOPU010000010.1, from coordinate 24,241 downwards.
AGCCAAGCCAGGAAATGTTCGCCGGAAGGTGACTCCGGTGAGTTTCCACCGTTTTCGATGGGCGGAAGTACAGCGGCAGGGGGCAGCATTGAATCGTTCGCCTGGGAAGGTGCGGCCGGGTCATTGATGCCCGTTGCTGGGGGTGGTTCAACCTCCGGCCTCTGTGGGTGCGGTTCGGTATCTGAGGTGCCGAGCAATGCCAGCAGGGCGTCGACGCTATCGGCAGCGGGTGCAGCACAGGCCGCACGTGCGGCGGTCGCCACGGGTGAGGTTTCACCGCTATCGATGAATGATTCTGTGGTCTGAATGATCGTGCTATCTGGCAGGATTGAGTGCTGCGTCTCGATTGACGGCGATTATGAGGTGCTCACTGGCAGGTGCCGCTCAGGGGAAAAGCGTCCTACAGCCCCTGCAACTGACTGGACGGGTAAGCAGGCGAAAGGACTAACTGGAAAGAAAATTGGCGGGGGGCTTGCCTGCCTCTTCGAACGAGTCCATAATTGTGTCCGTTGCCTAGGCAGCAGTAGCGGAAAATCCTTTTAAATCAAAAGGTTGTGGGCTAGGCTCTAGTCTCGTTTCCCGCTCCAAATTCTCTTCGAGTGCTTCTTGGAAGAACTTGAAGATTGAAAAAGCGACCTTAGGGTCGCTTTTTTCGTTTCTGAATCAGGCCTTTTCAGCCGGTGTCTGCAGGCGCGTCCCGCGCTAATCAGTGACCGATGATGTGGCAGCATTGGCCGAGGCCGCCGATTATCCTGGCGACCCCTAGACTCGGTTGGCGCTGAACGACTGCTCAGGGCCAGCGTACCTTCAGGTGTACTTGGTAAAGATGCTGCGTACGCGCGCCAGTGTCTCGCCGGTATCCTGGGTTTGATCGTGCAGTGCCTCTTCGATCAGGCAGGTCAGCATCAACCGATAAGCCTTGTCCAGCGCGCTGCGAGCAGCGGAAAACTGCTGGGCGATGGATTCGCAATCCTCGCCACGTTTGATCATTGCCTGGATTCCCCGCACTTGTCCCTCGACCCTCGCGAGCCGTTTCAGCATGGCCTGCTGTTGCGCCTGCAGGTCTGCGGATTCGGCAAGAGTAGTCTGGTCGTTCATGCCGCTACCTCGAAATCAGTGGAATGGTATGTCTGCCACGTTCCGGGTACCGGAGCGGGGACTCATATACGGGTAGGGGCATGCTAGCGGCGCAAGCGATCATGGCCAACTTCTTTCGCTCAGGGCTTGCATAATAATATATAAAAAAATATATTGTTTTCATCTTAAGCGTTTTGGTTTTCGTCATGGGCCCCGATTTGGATATAGAGCAACTGCGAGCCAACGCGGCTTCCGCCGGTGCCTTGCTAAAGGCTCTGGCCAACCCTGATCGCCTGTTGCTGCTCTGTCAGCTCTCGCAGGGTGAGCGCAATGTCTCCGAGCTCGAACAACTTTTGGGTATCCAGCAGCCGACATTGTCGCAGCAGCTGGCTGTGCTCAGGCGAGAAGGCCTAGTGGCTACGCGCCGCGAGGGCAAACAGATCCACTATCGAATAAGCAGCCCGGAAGCTTTGGCCGTGATCACCACGCTTTATCAGTTGTTCTGCGAGGGAGATCGGCAATGACCATCGACTGGATCAGCTTCACGCCGTGGTCTGCACTCGCTGGTGGCGTATTGATTGGTGCGGCAGCGAGCCTGTTTGTTCTGCTCAACGGGCGTATCGCAGGTATCAGTGGGCTGCTAGCCAGCGCGCTGCAGCGCGGCGCGGAGGGCAGAGGTGAAAAGCTGTTGTTTCTGCTGGGTGTGCTGGTCGCGCCGCTGTTGTGGATGCTGTTCGGTACGTTGCCGGCCTTGGAGTTTCAGTCCGGCTGGCTCGGGTTGGTGGTGGCTGGTCTGCTGGTCGGCCTGGGCACCCGCTATGGCGCCGGATGTACCAGTGGCCATGGGGTGTGCGGCATTTCGCGACTGTCTGTGCGCTCCATCGTCGCCACATTGGCTTTCATGGCCGCTGGCTTTGCCACCGTCTTTGTTCTGCGTCATCAGCTTGGAGGATGAGCATGCGCAAGCTGGCTTCGTTTGCTGCCGGGCTGTTGTTCGGGGTGGGGTTGTTACTTTCGGGAATGGCCAATCCGGCGAAGGTTATCGGCTTTCTAGATATCACTGGCGCCTGGGACCCATCGCTTGCGCTGGTTATGGCCGGCGCTATCGGTACGGCACTCCTGCCGTTTACGTGGGCCAAGGCGCGTAAGTGCTCGCTGCTTGGTGCTCCCATGCAGTTACCCAACAAGCGCGAACTCGATGGACAGCTGATCGGCGGCAGTCTGCTGTTTGGAGTGGGCTGGGGTATCGCTGGCATCTGCCCGGGGCCAGCTATTGCCGTACTGCTGAGCGGGCATTGGCAGGTCGTGCTTTTCGTTCTCGCCATGCTAGGCGGGATGCTGTTGTTCTCTGCGCTGGAACGCCGGCGCACTTGCTGACCGGGAGGTCATTATGAAAGCCAACGTTGGAACCATCGATCGGACACTACGTATCGTAATCGGCATTGCGCTGATCGGCCTGAGCCTGGCCGGAGTAATCGGCGTGTGGGGCTGGATCGGCCTATTACCGCTGGCCACCGGTATCTTTCGCTTCTGCCCGGCCTATACGCTGCTTGGCATCAAGACCTGCAAAGCCTGCAACACCAAGGCATAACGGCTGCTGTGCTGCAGACCACGAAAGGCCGACGGTGATGTCGGCCTTTTCGCTGGTGCAGATTTACCTTTGTGTCGTTATTCGAAGCTCGGCAGGCTCGGCTTGACCGCCGCTTTTCCGGCTGCGGTCCATGCGTCGAAACCGCCGGCGATAGATTTCACGTTCAAATAGCCCATTTGCTGCAGCGAAGCGGCTGCCAGCGCCGCACGGCCGCTGGTTTTGCAGTAGAGCACGATGTTCAGATCGCGTGCGCCCAGCTCAGGCGTTCCGCTGAGCTTGAATTCCAGCAAGCCGCGCGGAATGTTCAGCGCACCGCTGACATGGCCCTCCCGGAATTCGTCTGCTTCACGTACATCGATTACCACATCGGCCGCCTGGATCGCTGCCTCGGCCTCAGCCAGCGGTATCTCCTGGATGCCGGCCCGAGCCTGCTCGACGAGATCATGTGCGGTTTTCATTCTGCGTTCTCCTTGATGCTGGAAAAGTGGTCGCGCTGTCGTTCCACTGCGTGACGGGTGGTATGAGGGTCCAGGTTGAGCAGGGCTTCGTACTGGCTGATGAACACCTGGCCGCCGAAATGTTCGAGAAAATCAGTGCGCCGTAGCCGATCCATCACCGGGCCTTTCACTTCGGAGAAATGCAGCTGAATGCCGGCGGTACGAAGGCGTGCTGCTATGGCTTCGAGGCTTTCCAGGGCGCTGGCGTCGATCAGGTTTACGCCGGGACACATGAGTACCAGATGCTCGGCCTGTGGATGGCGGCCAATGAGCTCGGCGATGCGGTCTTCCAGAAAGCGCGCATTGGGGAAGTACAGGCTCTCGTCGACGCGCACCGACAAGACCTTGTCGCTCTGCACTACGGCGAAGCGTTCGATATTTCGGAAATGCTCACTGCCAGGCAGTTGCCCGACCACGGCGATATGCGGTTGGCTGGTGCGCCAGAGGAAGAGCAACAATGACAGACCGACCCCGAGGATGATGCCGCTCTCCACGCCAATCAGCAGCACGCCGAGCATTGTCGCGGCCATCGCTGAGGCGTCCTGGGGAGAGTATCGCCAGGTACGCTGAAGCGCGGCGAGGTCCACCAGGCTGAGCACCGCAACAATGATCGTCGCGGCCAGCACGGCATGTGGCAGGTTGTGAAATAGCGGCGTGAAAAACGCGACAGTCAGAGCGATGCCCGCTGCGGTCAGGGCGCCGGCCAACGGTGTTTGAGCGCCTGCGTCGAAGTTGACCACCGAGCGGGCAAAGCCACCAGTAACTGGAAAGCCGCCGCTTAGGGCAGCGGCAACATTGGCGCCGCCGAGGGCCACCAGTTCCTGGTTGGGCTCGATGCGTTCTCGTCTTTTGGCTGCAAGGGTCTGCGCCACGGAGACTGATTCGACGAAGCCGACCAGGCTGATCAGCACTGCAGCCGGCAGCAGCTGCATGGCCAGGGCAAGGTTCGGCGACGGCAGGTTCATCGAAGGCAGTCCGCTGGGCACCTCGCCGACCACCCGCACTCCAGCGTCGGCGAGCTGAAAGGTACTGACGGCCGCTATCGCAAGGAGCAGGGCTGCGACTGGCCCAATTTTCGACAGCGTTCCGGCAGTCCGAGGATTCATGCCGAGCCGTTGCAGCCGGTCGCCGAGCTGGCTGCGTATCAGATAAAGAAATATCAGGCTGGTGACGCCGACGCCTAGCGTCGGCAGGTGCGTTTGCGGCAAGCCAGCGACCAAGCCTTGGGCCAGCTCTAACGCGTTTTCACCGACGATCGAGATGCCGAGGATGTGCTTGAGCTGGCCAAGGGCAATGAGAATGCCTGAGGCGCTGATGAATCCGGAAATCACCGGATGGCTGAGAAAATTTGCAATGAAGCCCAGCCGCAACGCGGCCATGACCAGCATGATCGCACCAGAGAGCAACGCCAGCAGCATTGCCGCGCCTGCGTACTCCGCGCTTCCAGCAGCGAACAGCGGCCCTAGGGCTGCGGCGGTCATCAGCGATACCACTGCAACCGGGCCAACCGCCAGGGTGCGGCTGGTGCCAAAGAGGGTATAGGCAATCAGCGGCAAGATGCTGGCGTAAAGGCCGGTTACCGGCGGCAAACCTGCGAGCATTGCGTAAGCCAAGCTCTGCGGTATCAGCATCAGGGTCACGATCAGCGCCGCGAGGCTGTCCTTGGCTGCCGCTGCCCGGTTGTAGTCTTTCGCCCAGCCCAGGCATGGCAGGTAACGGGCCAGCCGCTGCTGCATCACTTTTTCTCCTGGGTGAAGTCGCAGGCGCTGGACGCCTCAGCCGGACGTGGCTCGAAATCCAGGTGTTTCGGCTCGGCCAGCCACTCATGCCCTTTGAGCATCATGTCGTAGTAGATCGACGGCATCCATTGGGTCTTCAGCCGCCAGGCCAGGCGTCTTGGCACACGTGGATCGAGCGGGAAGGTCGGCAGCAGTTTGCCTCCGTAGCCGAACTCGGCAAGGATCACCTTGCCACGCTCGACCGTCAGCGGGCAGGAGCCGTAGCCGTCATAGATCGCTCGAGGCCCCTTGCCGTCGAGCACGCTCAGGATGTTTTCCGCTACCACTGGTGCCTGCTTGCGCACAGCTGCGGCGGTCTTGGCGTTGGGGGCGGAGCAGACGTCGCCAAGACTGAATATGTTGCCGAAGCGCGGGTGACGCATGGTTTCGTGCTCTGCTTCGAACCAGCCGTCGGCGTTAGCCAGAGCGCTCTGGCGGATGAAGTCCGGCGCATGCTGCGGCGGCACCAGATGCAGCAGATCGAAGTCACGCTCCACCGTAGTGCTCTGTCCGGTGCCGTCGGTGGCTTTAAACCGGGCCTTTTGTGCCGGCCCGTCGATTGCCACCAGGTTGTGGTTGAAGTTCAGCCGGGCACCGTAGCGTTCGACGTACTGCATTAGCGCGGGCACGAAGTCGGCGACGCCGAACAGCACCGCGCCGGCCGAACAGAAGTCGACCTCGATGTCCTGCAGCACGCCTTGCTGGCGCCAGTGATCGCAGGACAGATACATGGCCTTCTGCGGTGCGCCGGCACACTTGATCGGCATCGGCGGCTGAGTGAACAGCGCCTTGCCACCGCGCAGGCTCTGCACCAATTGCCAGGTATAGGGCGCCAGCTCGAAGGCGTAGTTAGAGGTCACGCCAAACTTGCCAAGGCTGTCGCGGGCGCCTTCGATAGCATCCCAATCGAGGCTCAATCCAGGGCATACCACCAGCGCTCGATAGCCTATGCGGCTGCCGTCTTCGAGCACCACTTGCTGATGCTCCGGCTCGAATGCTTCGGCGGCGGCGCGTATCCACTGGGCCTTGGGCGGGATACAGCGGCTCATCGCTCGCTCGGTGTCGGCGCGGTCGAATACGCCGGCGCCTACCAGCGTCCAGCCGGGCTGATAGTAGTGCTGGTCCCGCGGCTCGATTATGGCGACGCGCAAATCAGGGTTGCGTTTGAGCAGGCTGGCAGTCACGGCGCAGCCGGCCGCACCGCCGCCAACCACCAGCACGTCGTAGCGCGGTGTAGCGGCGAATCGTGTCGCAGAGAGGAGCAGCTGATTGCCCTCGGACTGCCAGTGCTGCTGCAGCCGCGGCAAAAGGGCGCTCAGATCGTAGTCCGCCTGCTGCGCTGTTTTCAGCAGTACCTGCGGATCCAGATGGTGTGCCTCGGCCAGCGCCCAGAGCGAGGCCGATCGGGTGCCGGTCCTGCAGAACGCCAGTGCCGGCCCCTTGATCCGCTCCAGCAGCGCGCGAAAGCCCGCGATATCGGCGTCACTGATCTGGCCGGATACCACCGGCAGGAAGTGGTATTCGAGCCCCGAAGCCTCGGCGGCGATGCGCATCGCCTCGCTCGAAGGCTGAGCTTCACCCTCGTTGTCCGGACGATTGTTGATGACACAGCGAAAGCCGCTGCTGGCCAGCAGTGCCATGTCCGACGGTTGCAGTTGGGCGGCGACGGAGATGAAGGGTGTCAGGCGTTTTAGAGTTTGCATGTGACGGCCTCCACGCTCGGCTTACAGCACGTCCAGAGGGATCTTCAGATAGCGCGTGCCGTTGCTTTCGGGGCTGGGCAGCTCGCCGCCGCGCATGTTGATCTGCACCGAAGGCAGGATCAGCGTAGGCATGCCCAAGGTTGCGTCCCGCTCGGTGCGCATGGCGACGAACTGGTCCTCAGTGATGCCACTGTGTACGTGCACGTTGCTTTCGCGTTCGGCGGCGATAGTCGTCTCATAGAGGAACTCTTCTCGGCCCGGCGCCTTGTAGTCGTGGCACATGAATACCCGCGTATCGCCCGGCAGGGCGAACAGTTTCTGGATCGACTGATACAGCATGCGCGCGTCTCCGCCGGGGAAATCGCAGCGGGCAGTGCCGTAATCGGGCATGAACAGCGTATCGCCTACGAACGCCGCGTCGCCGATGACGTATGTCATGCAGGCGGGCGTGTGGCCGGGCGTGTGGATTGCGCGCGCCTGGACGTCGCCCACCTGGAAGGTGTCGCCGTCGTGAAACAGATGGTCGAACTGGCGGCCATCGGTAGCAAAATCGGTACCGGCATTGAACAACTTGCCGAATGTGTCCTGCACAACGGTGATCCGATCACCGATTGCCAGCTGACCGCCAAGTTGTTGCTTCAGATAAGGCGCGGCGCTCAGGTGGTCAGCATGCACATGGGTCTCAAGCAACCATTGCACCTTCAGCTCATGCTCACGTACGTAAGCGATCAAACGCTCCGCGCTGGCATGGGAGGTGCGGCCCGACGCCGCGTCGTAGTCCAGCACCGAATCGATCAGCGCGCATTGACGCGTAACGGGGTCGCTGACCACGTAGCTGTAAGTGAAGGTAGCGGGATCGAAGAAAGCTTCAATGTGGGCATTCATGGGGTGCGCCTCTTCTATATTCATATACCGGCGGGGGTATTCGTGTGATGCTTGATCTTAGCTCTGAAGTTGGTTATATGCTTAGAATTAATAGTTATTAATGGTCGAGGTCGTTTCGCGTGTGGGCATGACGCACGGTGGCCGCAGGCTGAGCGCTAGGCCAGCCAAAGAGTGACTGCTCAGAGGGTGCTGGTTCGGGCTTCGTCACTGACGATATGTCCGTCGACCAGCTGGATGGTCCGCTCACAATCCGCAGCGAGTCGCGGATCATGGGTTACCACCAGCACCGCGCAGCCAAATTGAGCATTGATGCGATGGAACAGTTCGAACACGCTTTGCGCGGTGCGACTGTCCAGATTGCCGGTCGGCTCGTCGGCCAGCAGCAGAGGAGGGCGCGTGACCAGCGCTCGGGCGATGGCCACCCGTTGCTGCTGACCACCGGAGATCTGCGTTGGCTTCTTGTCGGCGAACTGGCTCAGCCCGACTTCGTCGAGCAGGCCGCGCGCCAGTTCGATATCCGCGCTCGATGGCTTGCCGTGGCGGATCATCAACGGCATCAGCACATTTTCCAGCACGCTGAAGGCCGAGATCAGGTGGTGAAACTGGAACACGAAGCCAATCGCCTGGTTGCGCAGGTGGGTGCGGGTTTCGTCGTCGCTGTCGCGTGTCGCTTGTCCCAGCAGGTACAGCTCGCCGGAACTGGGCGCATCGAGCAGGCCGATCAAGTTCAACAGCGTGCTTTTGCCTGAGCCGGACGGCCCGATCAGTGCTGTGAGCTCGCCGCGGCACAGGCGGAGGTCGATACCGTGCAGTACTTGCGTTTCCAGTGGCGTGCCAGGATTGAAAGCCTTGCGCACCTGGTCCAGGCGCAGGACCTCGTCTGCATTGGTGGCCAGATCAGACATAACGAATTGCCACCGCAGGGTCGTAACGTGCCGCGCGGCGCGCCGGCATGGCAGCCGCCAACACGCCGGTGATCGTGGCGATCAGCATGGCCAGCGGTACCAGTGTCGGGTCGACGGGGATATCGAACAGGCGCGGGCCGGCTATATTGAACACCTGCACCAGCCCCCATCCGACGCCGCCGCCGCAGGCCGAGCCGAGCAGTCCGAGTAGCCCACCCTGCAGCAGGAACACGCGCAGGATCTGCCCACGTGGACTACCCATGGCGCGCAGGATGCCGATCTCTCGGGTACGCTGAACCACACTAACGGCCAGCACGCTGGCGATGCCGAACGCCACGGAGATACCGACGAATACGCGGATCATTTCGGTGGTCATGCTTTGCGAACTGAGGGCATTGAGCAGTTGCCCGTTGGTTTCCATCCAGCTCTCGGCGCGCAGCCCGGTGAGGCGAGCCAGGCGCGTGGCGACCTGGTCGGCCTCGAAGATTTCCGCGACTGTGGTATCGATTACTGTGACTCCACCCGGCAGGTCGAGCAGCGTCTGCGCCTGCTTCAAATCCAGGTAAACGTAACGTGCGTCCAGTTCGCGCACGCCCAACTCGAAGATGCCTGCGATATCGACTACGGTTTCCCGGCCTTCGCCCGCATCCAGTCGCAGCTTGTCACCGATGCCCAGGCCCAGGTCACGGGCGAGTTCCTTGCCGATCACCGCGTTGCCGGCGCCGACCACCAGCTGGCCTGCGATGAGGTCGCGGCTGAGGGGGATGATGCGCTGGTAACGCTGCGGATCGATGCCGAGCAAGGCCACCGAAGCACGGGCCACGCCGCGTCGAGCGATGGCCGGGCCGCTGATTACCGGTGACACCGCGAGGATCTGCGAGTCCTGATCAAGCACATCGCGAACATCCTGCCAATTGATGATCGAGCGCAGCCGTTGTGCCCTTGGGCTCTCCAGCACCAGTGACCAGCTACCGTCATCTACAGGCAAGGTGCGGTTGACTTCATCCGGCGGCAGGATGCGGATATGTGCCTGTGTGCCGAGCGTGCGTTCGACCACGTTGGCCTGCAGGCCGGTGATCAATGCGGTAATGAAAACGATCACCGCCGAGCCGACGGCGATGCCGAAGATGATCAGCAGCGATTGCATACGGTTGTCCAGCAGGAAGCGCAGGGCGATCGTCCATTCGGTCCACAACGAGTCGGCCAGGCGCATGCCAATCAGTCCTGAATGCCGCTGGGGATCTGTTGCTCGACTACCCGCACGCGCTGGCCCTCTTCGGCGTCAGCGATCAGCACCAGGTCACCGGCTTCCAGACCATCGATGACCTCGCTCAATGCGGTGCCCAGCAGGCCCAGACGTACGTTGACCCGTTCGACCCGTCCAGCGTTGACCCGCAGTACCTGAGCACGCGCGCCGTCGCGCGCGCGCAGTGCATCGTTGGGCAGCACCAGTGCTTGTTCGCGACGGCCAGTCTCGATGTTCACCGAAACCGTCATGCCCTGGCGGAGAAGGTCGGTCGGCTCTTGCAGGTCCAGATGAACATCGATGGTCCCGCGGGCTGTGTCGACGCTGGGTGCGATAAAGCTGACTCGCGCCGTCAGCACGCGGTCGGGGTAGGCATCGGCGATGATCTTCGCGGCTTGGCCCAGTTCGATTGGGGCCAGATTCTTCTCGTCCAGCGGCAACAGAATTTCGCTGCTGCCTGAGCGGGCGATGGCCAACAACGTGCGGCCCGGTTGGACCAGGTCGCCGGGCTCGACATCGCGCGTCTGCACGATGCCGTCGACCTGCGCGTGGATACGGGTTTTTGCGAGCGCTGCGCGAGCCGCTTCCAGGCGCTGGCGCAATACCTGCTCCTCGCTGCCCCCTGCGGCCACGGCGGCAGCGGCGAAACGGGCGCGATCACGTATGACTCGTGCGGTCAGCTCCGCACGGCGGGCCTGCTCCAGCGGTTCGGAGGCTAGGATTTTGCGTTCGAAGAGCGTTTCACGGCGCTGCAGCTCTCGGCTCGCCTGCTCCAGATTGTGCTGTGCCTCGCGCAATGTGGCTTGCGCCTGTGGGCGGGTGGAATCGATCAGTTGCTGCAGGCTGGCCTCCGCTTCAAGCAGGCGGGCGCGCTGCTCGTCGTCGCGTAGCTCGAGCAACAGATCGCCGGCCTTCACCGCGTCACCCTCACGCACATGGCGCGCAGCAATGACACCGGTTATCTCGCTGCCTACCTGTGCCAGCGATTGGCTATCCACCTCGCCACTGGCGACTACACGTTGCACCAGCGGTCGTGCTTCAACGCGATAGGCTGGCAATTGCGGGCCTTGCAGTTGGCGCCAGAACAGCCAGGCGCCAAGCAGCACGAGTGCAACGAGCAGCGGAAATGCGCGGCGGGTGGATTTTGCGGCTGGCACGACGGACCACTCCCTGATGCGGCCCGTGACGGCGATCAAATCGTTTCAAGCTTACGGACAACTTCGGGCAATTGGTACAAGGCCAATGGCTACGAGGCATAGCGTCGCATTGCTGATCAAGGGCAGATGGCTTTCGCGCTGCGATGGCGGTCCATGGGGATGTCCTATCGCGGCGATAGGCTCAGGTTCCGAGAGGGGCGGAGTACACTGGCGGTCCGCCCCCAGGATTTCGTGATCATGGCCTCGACCATTCAAAGCCCTGCTGCCACTTTACGCGCCGCCTGGATCGCCCAAGCGCAGGCCAGCCCCTGGATCACCTTCAGCCTCGCCGCTGCTGCAGCCGCGGTGCTGCTTCTGCTGGTGGCGGGCGGCGTTAGTGCATTTCAGAGCGATGACACGGACAACGTTCGCTACGCGCTGCTCGGCGGCACTGCCGGTTTTGTCGCGACGGCTTTTGGCGCGTTCCTGGCGATCGGTCTGCGCGACATCTCTACCCGTACACAGGACAGCATGCTTGGTTTCGCAGCTGGAATGATGCTGGCGGCGAGCGCGTTCTCGTTGATCCTGCCGGGCTTGGCAGCCGGCCGTGAATTGTTCGGCAGTGGTCCGGCGGCGGCTCTGACTGTTGTCGTCGGCCTGGGTCTCGGCGTGCTGTTGATGCTTGGGCTGGATTACTTCACACCCCATGAGCACGAGAGCACTGGCCCTTGCGGGCCGGAGTGCGAGCGTTTTAATCGAGTATGGCTGTTCGTCCTTGCCATCGCGCTGCACAACATTCCCGAAGGCATGGCCATTGGTGTCAGCTTCGCCAATGGCGACCTTAGTGTTGGCCTGCCGCTGACCACTGCCATCTCCATCCAGGACATTCCGGAGGGGCTGGCTGTCGCGCTGGCATTGCGCACGACGGGGCTGTCTGCAATGCGGTCGGTACTGGTCGCTGCGGCTTCCGGGCTGATGGAGCCAATTGGCGCGTTGGTGGGTATCGGCATGTCGAGCGGGTTCGCCATTGCCTATCCCATCAGCCTCGGCCTGGCTGCGGGCGCGATGATCTTCGTGGTTTCCCATGAAGTCATTCCGGAAACCCATCGCAACGGGCATCAGACGCCCGCCACCTTGGGATTGATGGTGGGCTTCGCGGTGATGATGTTTCTGGATACCGCGCTGGGGTGATGCAGGCGGTGTCGTCGGCCTTGGAGATCGATGGTCGTCAGGGTTTATCCGGCTCGGTGCGCATGACCAGCTCGACGCGCCGGTTACTGGCCCGGCCGCGCTCATCGGCGTTGTCGGCAATCGGGCGAGTGTCGGCATAGCCGGTCGCGCTCAAGCGCGTCGCTTCGATATCGGCCAACTGCAGGTAGCGCACCACGCTGCTGGCGCGGCTGGCGGAGAGTTCCCAGTTGGAAGGGAAGCGTTCGGTCTGGATTGGCAGGTTATCGGTGTGGCCTTCGACGATGATTCGATAGCGGCCTGCGGCGAGGGTTGGCACCAGGCGATCGATTACGTCCAGGCCCGCATCTTCCAGCTCTGCCCGACCGGAGCCAAACAGTATCTCGCTGCTGATGCGAAAGCTGATGCTGCCATCGTTGACGATTACCTCGATATCTTCGCCTAGCGCTAGATCCGCCACCGAGCGGACCGCCTCATCGGCTTCGGTTTCCACATCGGTCGCTGGCGTCGGTACCGGGACAATGGATGGGATGGGTGAGGCTGAAGACTGCAGTGCCACGACCTGTTCGCCAGCAGTCAGCGGCGCAGCCTCGAGCGCTGTCTGTTCGTTCTGCTTGGCATCCCCTTTACCCGCCATGGCCAGCATGATGACCAGCATGACCAGCAGCAGCGTGAGCATGTCCAGGTAGGTCACCAGCCAGGCTTCCTGCTCCTCCTCCCGTTGCGGCTCGATATGCCATCTGGCAAACCGGCTGCCCTGTGGCCCGCTCACCCTCAATCACCCTGCGGTTTGACGCGCGGCGCGACGGGGGTGCCGTCGCGGATCTCGTCGTCATGGTGGGCAATGAATGACTTCAGCGTTTCTCGCATGTAAGCGGGGCTGCGGCGGTTGCACATCATCGAAATGCCCTGCATCACCAGGTTCATAAGTGCCACGCGCTGCTCGGTGCGCCGTTCCAGCTTCACGGCGACCGGCTTGAGAATCAGGTTGGCCAGCAACACACCATAGAAGGTGGTCATCAATGCGACCGCGAGGCTGCGGCCGATCAGATCCATGTCGCCACTGCCGAGCATGAACATCAGGTTGATCAGTCCCACCAAAGTGCCGATCATGCCGAATGCCGGCGCATAGCTGGCCATGGCGCGAAACAGCTGCGCCTCGGCGTTTTCACGGGCACGCAAACGAGCGATCCGCCATTGCAGCACGTCCAGGATGTCCTCTTCCGGTGTATTGTCGATCACCAGCTGGACGCCCGTGCGTAGAAACGGATTACTGACCTGCTCGACTGCCTTTTCCACGGCGACGAGATCTCCGCTGATCCACAGTCGGGATATCTGAACCAGCTCATCCAGATCCTGACGGGTATACAGCCGCTCGTTACGCATTACGGTCCATATCAGCCCGAATACCCGCGTGACCTCGCGTAATGGGTAGCTGATAAAGGTGGCCGCCAATGTGCCGACCAGAACGATGCCAAGGCTGGGCAGGTCGATGAACATTGCAGGTTCTTTGGCTGCAAAGAGCATGACGACAGCGAGCAGGCCGATGCTCGCGAGGATGCCGATCAGGGTGGAGGGATTCATCGAGACTCCGCTGAAGGGGGCAATGCACAAAGCGCGCGATGATAGCAGCCGGTCTGGATGCGCGGCTGACCTGGGTCAGGCCCGGATCAGCCGCGGTGCTTGCGCTTAGAGATTTTCCAGCAGCCGCCGCGCGGCTTCCTGCCCACTGAGCCAGGCACCTTCCATCCGACCGGACAGGCACCAGTCGCCGCAGGCGTACAGGCCTAAACCAGCGTCGGCCAGCGCGTTCCACTCATGGGCCTGCGCGGGCCGGGCATACAACCAGCGGTGAGCCAGCGTAAATTCCGGGGCCGGCACCACGCAGTCGATCAGCTCCGCGAAAGCGCCATGCAAACGCTCGATGACTTGCTCTTTGGGCAGATCCAGATGCTGGCGGCTCCAGCTGCTGGTGCCATGCAGTACCCAGGTGTCGAGGTCGCCGTTGCGTCCTGGCTTGCTGCGGTTGCGCGCGATCCAGTCCAGTGCATCGTCCTGCACGAAGCAGCCTTCCAGGGTCGTACTCAACGGTGTGGCAAAGCCCAGCGCGACCGCCCATGTCGGCTCCATCGCCACGCTGGCTGCGACCGCGGCTAGCTTGGGCGCGCTCGACAGTAGCGCGGCCGCCTGCGGTGCCGGAACCGCAATTACTACCTGGCTGAACGGTCCGTGACTGGTGCCGGTAGCATCGACCAGGGTCCAGAACTGCTCGCCGCGAAATACCTCGGTGATCCGGCAACTGAACGTGACCGGCATCTCGCCCAGCAGGCCGCGGGTAATTGCGCTCATGGTTGGCGTGCCGACCCAGCGCAGCTGCTCGTCGGCCGAGGGTTTCAGCTGTCCGTCGCGGGACTGGAAGAGGGTGGGTGTCCATTGACCTACCCAGCCTTCGGCCTGCCATTGGTGCACGGTTTCGGTGAAGCGCCGATCGCGCGTGGTGAAGTACTGCGCCCCGAGATCCAGCGAGCCCGCGTCGCTGCGCTTGCTGGCCATGCGGCCGCCGCTACCGCGGCTTTTGTCGAAGAGGTGTACGGCGTGCCCGGCATCGCACAGGGTGCGGGCTGCCGACAGACCTGCGATTCCGGTTCCGATGATGGCGATTGGAGCCTTGCTCATGATTACCTCGTATGCTGGTGCCATCAGCTGTACGGACGAAACGCCGCGCAGCATGATTTCATGACAAGCGTTCGATAGCGCTTGAGCCTGCTCATCCTCGGACAGACGCCGGTGTTTGGCTAGAGGGTTTTGCTGCAATGGGGCAACCATCCGACGGTTTTCAGTGTTGCTGACTGTCGGTGCTCTCCCCAGACGCATGAGGCGATCGGCCTGCCGTGCACCGCGCCTGCAGCCAATGGTTGTAAGTTGCTGATAAGCCGGTACAATGGCGCCGCTCGCCGCCAGGCGAGTTTTGTTATGGTGGGCCCTGCCGGTCCCCTCGCAACGATCAGCCGTGAACCCGGTCAGGCCTGGAAGGGAGCAGCCGCAGCGGTGACATTGTGTGCCGGGGTGTGGCTGGTAGGGTTCACCTCCATAACGACTTCCCGGTTTCTCTCCCTCCTTGTTTAAACACGCTGACGCCTACAAGGGCTCGGGCGCATTCGTACGTCTGCCGTTCTATCCTTGACATGCCGCCTGCTACGAAACCTAGAGCTTTACCTACGCCTCGACGCCCGATGTCTGGCTCAACCTTGTATCCTGCGCAGCATTTTCAAAAGGCGTGAAGTGCCTTTGTCTGGTCGAGGAGCATGGGTTTGTCTGTCAAAGCGAAGTGGGACATCTTTTGCGCTGTCGTGGATAACTTTGGCGACATCGGCGTCACCTGGCGCCTGGCCCGACAGCTGGCGGCAGAGCATGGCCAGGAGGTGCGGCTCTGGGTAGACGATCTGGTCACGTTCGCTCGGCTGTGCCCTGCGGCCAATGCCAACGCCGAGCAGCAAACACATGAGGGCGTTGATGTCAGGCTCTGGGCTAAGACGTGGCCGGGTGCTGATCCCGCCGATGTGGTCATCGAAGCGTTTGCCTGCAGCTTGCCTCAACCGTACATCAATGCGATGGCTGCGAGCGGCCGGCGAATCCTCTGGTTGAATCTGGAGTACCTGAGCGCCGAGGATTGGATCGTCGGCTGCCATGCACTGCCGTCACTCCAGGCGAACGGACTGCAAAAGTACTTTTTCTTCCCCGGCTTTGAAGCGCAGACCGGCGGTCTCATCCGCGAGGCTGATCTGATGCTGCGGCGTGCGGAGTTCCAGGGTGGTGTGGCGCAGCAGGCTGATTTTCTCGCTACGCTGGGGGTGGTGCGACAGCCGGGCTCACGCCTGCTTTCGCTGTTCGCTTATGAGAACCCTGCAGTTGCGGGCTGGTTGGACGCGCTAGCGGCTGATTCGCACGTCAATCAGCTGTTGGTTCCAGAGGGGCGGGTACTTGGTGATGTCGCCGCCTGGCTCGGTTTACCAAAGGTGCAAGTTGGTGAGCACCACCAGCGCGGCAGTCTTCAGCTGAATATCGTGCCGTTCATGACCCAGGACGAGTACGACCTGCTGCTGTGGAGCTGCGACTTCAATGCGGTGCGGGGCGAGGAGTCTTTCATACGCGCCCAGTGGGCCGGCCGACCGCTGGTGTGGCATATCTATCCTCAGGAAGACGATGCCCACTGGGACAAGCTCAATGCCTTCCTCGATCTGTACGCGCATGGGTTGCCGACGGCTGCTGATGTCGCGCTGCGAGGATTCTGGCGAGCTTGGAACATGGGGGAGGGCGCGGGCGAGGCTTGGTACGCCTTGATGCGGGAATATCCGGCGCTGCTCGCGCACTCCCAAGGCTGGACGCACGAACAGGTAGCCAATGGCGACCTGGCCGGAAAGCTGGTGTTTTTTTACACAGATTGGCTATGATACGCGGCCTGTTTTTTTGTCTCTAATTCCCTTCGGATATTTCGTATGAAAACCGCACAAGAGTTCCGTGCCGGCCAGGTGGCCATCATCAACGGCGCACCCTGGGTCATCCAGAAAGCCGAGTTCAACAAGTCCGGTCGTAACAGTGCCGTGGTCAAGATGAAGCTGAAGAACCTGCTCAACGGTTCGGCTACCGAGACCGTTTACAAGGCTGACGACAAGCTGGAGCCGGTCATCCTCGAGCGTAAGGAAGTGACCTATTCCTACTTCGCCGACCCGCTGTATGTGTTCATGGACGACGAGTTCAACCAGTACGAAATCGAAAAAGACGATCTCGAAGGCGTAATGACCTTCATCGAAGACGGCATGACCGACGTCTGCGAAGCCGTTTTCTACAACGACAAGGTGATCTCCGTCGAGCTGCCGACCACCATCGTTCGCGAAATCGTTTACACCGAGCCGTCCGTCCGTGGCGACACCTCCGGCAAGGTTATGAAGACCGCTCGCCTGAAGAACGGTGCCGAGCTGCAGGTTTCCGCTTTCTGCGAAATTGGTGACTCGATCGAAATCGACACCCGTACCGGCGAGTATAAGTCCCGCGTCAAGGCCTGATAGGCCTCGCAGACCGCTCGAAAAAAGCCCGGCCCAGCGCCGGGCTTTTTTGTGCGCACTATCGGGTGGATGGTGAGTGCACGAACTGGTGGGCTGAAGCCCACCCTACAGCGTTATAGCCCGCCCTCTGTGCCGAACCGCTCGTTCCTAGGGTGGACTTCAGTCCACCGAAGATCGCTCGGTGACGGCAGCCGACAGGGCGCACCTTCGCAGCATCCTAGCTGCGATGCTTAAGCTGACACCAAGACGGCTACTACCAGGCCATCAGCTGGGGAGCAGTGTGTAGGGTGGGCTTCAGCCCACCGAGGATCGCTCGGTGACGCCGCTGACAGGGCCTACCTTCACAGCGTCGCAGCTGCGAGGCCTTAGCTGCCGACACCAAGACGGCTGTTGCCAAAACCGTCAGTTGGGGCGCAGCTGCTTCAGTGTCTCGGCGATCATGAAGGCCATTTCCAGCGACTGATCGGCGTTGAGTCGCGGGTCGCAATGGGTGTGGTAGCGATCACTGAGGCCGGCCTCGGTGATCGGCCGCGAACCACCGATGCACTCGGTCACGTTCTGACCGGTCATCTCAATGTGTATGCCGCCGGGATAGCTGCCCTCGGCACGGTGTACATCGAAGAACTGGCGGACTTCGGCAAGCACCTTCTCGAAGTCCCGAGTCTTGTAGCCGCTGGAGGCCTTCATTGTATTGCCGTGCATTGGGTCGGAACTCCACAGCACATGGCGACCTTCGTTCTGCACTGCACGCACCAGTCGCGGCAGGCCAGCTTCGACCTTGTCGGCACCCATGCGTACGATCAGATTCAGGCGGCCCGGATCGTTCTGTGGGTTGAGGATGTCGATCAGGCGGATCAGCTCATCGCTGTCCATGCTCGGCCCGACCTTCACGCCGATGGGGTTGCCCACGCCGCGTAGGAACTCGACATGCGCGCCGTCCAGCTGACGGGTGCGGTCACCGATCCACAGCATGTGTGCGGAGCAGTCGTACCAGCCGCCGCTCAGGCTGTCTTGCCGGACGAAAGCCTGCTCGTAGTTGAGCAGCAGTGCCTCGTGGGCGGTGAAGAAGCTGGTCTCGCGCAGCTGCGGCGCGCCGTCCAGGCCGCATGCGCGCATAAACTTCATCGTTTCGTCGATGCGCGCGCCCAGCTGGTGGTACTTCTCGGCCAATAAGGAATTGGCGATAAAGTCCAGGTTCCACTGATGCACCTGATGCAGGTCTGCAAAACCTCCCTGGGCAAAGGCGCGCAGCAGGTTGAGGCTGGAGGTGGACTGGTGATAGGCCTGCAACAGGCGCTCCGGGTCCGGCACGCGGCTTTTCTCATTGAAGTCGATGCCATTGACGATATCGCCACGATAAGCCGGCAGGGTCACACCCTCGATGGTCTCGTCGCCGGCTGAGCGTGGCTTGGCAAACTGACCGGCCATACGTCCGACCTTTACCACCGGGCAACCGGCGGCAAAGGTCATCACGATGGCCATCTGCAGCAGCACCTTGAAGGTGTCGCGAATCTTAGTGGCGGAGAATTCAGCGAAGCTCTCGGCGCAATCGCCGCCCTGAAGCAGGAATGCACGGCCCTGGGTCACTTCTGCGAATTGCCGCTTCAGTTCGCGTGCTTCACCGGCGAACACCAGGGGCGGCAAGCCAGCCAGGGTCTGTTCAACGCGCTTGAGGTGATCGGCATCCGGGTATTCGGGCTGCTGCTGGATCGGCTTATTTCTCCAGCTTTCGGGGCTCCAGGCGTCGTTCATGATCGTTCCAATTCCTAAAAAGTGCGGCGATTTTACCTGAAGCGCTAGGACCTCGGAGATAGCGATGGCCTATGGGGCTGCGTAAGATGCGCCATCGCCGGCCGGGGCGGCCGGACAGCTGCGGAGCAACATCGATGGACAAAGAGGAACGGTTGCTCGCCGAGGTGCGAGACGCGTTCGGGCTCATTCGCGTGCTCGAAGTGGGCGATTACCGCTTTCTGGAATTTGGTGCGGCGGTCGAGCAGAGTTGCGTCTTCACGGCCGATCCCGCTTGGCTGGAGTACGACTATACCCGCGCCATGCTGTTGGGAGGGCTTTGTCACGCGGAGCCGGAAACTGCGCTGTTTCTCGGGCTGGGTGCCGGGAACCTGACCCAGGCTTGCCTGCAGTTCCTGCCGCTGGAGGATGTCGAAGTTATCGAGCTGCGACCGGCGGTGCCGGAGCTTGCGATGCAGTACCTGGGTCTGCAGAACGATTCGCGGCTATACATCCGCATCGGCGATGCAACCGAGTTGCTGGATACCGCTGAGAGCTCCGATCTGATCTTCGTCGACCTGTACAACGACGCCGGGCCGGATGCCGCACATCTGGCCTGGTCATTCCTCAAGCGTTGCCAGGAAAAGCTCAACCCGGGTGGCTGGTTGATCATCAATCAGTGGGGTACTGACGACGACCGTCCCCTTGGAGCGGCATTGTTGCGCGGGCTTTATCACCGGCATTACTGGGAGTGCCCGGTGAAGGAGGGCAACGTGGTGCTGTTGGTGCCGGCCGATCTTGATCAGCAGCTGGATATGGTCGGGCTGCGTCAACGTGCCGAAGCGCTTGCGCCGCGTCTCGGCTATTCACTCGAATCACTGATTGGGGCGCTACGGCCCGCGAGCTGAAGGCTGCGCAAGGAGGCGCGCCACTGCTAAGACGCAAGCCTCGCCCCGAGGTCGGGCCTCCCGCAGCACGAAAATGCACGGCGCCTCCCGCAGGAGGCGCGCCCTCGCGGCGAATGCAGACCTCAAGCCTGCCAACGCAAAAGCTTTGTCCGAGGTCGGACATCCACAACATCAGAAAATGCACGCTCCACCCGTGGGAGGCGCGCCCCGCGGCGAATGCAGACCGCAAGCCTGCTAGAGGCAACCAGGGCGATCACCAAGCACCGGTGCAAAATACACGCACAGCGTCACGTTAATCCGGTATAGTACGCGCCGGCTGTAAACCAGCCTGCGTTCAGGTACTGCAACACACGAAGCGCTGCTTCGGCTGCTGTCCGCTTCGAGCGGGCTATCCTTGACGATTCATCATTCATTCGTTTTCGCAACCCCGCCGACCAGGCTGCCAGGGTGACCTTCGGGTTTTGCACGGCATGCGCAGCTTCGGAACAATGGGTCTTGCGGAGCATCAGAGACAAGACCCATGACCCAAGAAATCGGCGGCTTTGCCGCACTCGGTATTCACTCCGCTGTTCTGGCTGCCATCAGTGCAGTCGGCTACGAAGAGCCATCCCCCATTCAGTCCCAAGCGATCCCGGTGATCCTTGGCGGCCACGACATGATCGGTCAGGCCCAGACGGGTACCGGCAAGACTGCAGCCTTTGCGCTGCCGATCCTGTCGAAGATCGATCCCGCTCGTAAGGAAGTCCAGGCGCTGATCCTCGCGCCGACTCGCGAACTGGCACTGCAGGTCGCCACGGCATTCGAAACCTATTCCAAGCAGATGCCTGGCCTGACCGTCGTTGCAGTCTACGGTGGTGCCCCGATGGGTCCGCAGCTCAAGGCCATCCGCCAGGGTGCGCAGGTCATCGTTGCGACCCCAGGCCGCCTGGTCGATCACCTGAGCCGCAACAGTGGCCTGCTGTCGACCATTCGCTTCCTGGTACTCGACGAAGCGGACGAGATGCTCAAGCTGGGCTTCATGGACGACCTCGAAGTGATCTTCGAAGCGATGCCAGAGAGCCGTCAGACTGTCCTGTTCTCCGCTACGCTGCCGCACTCCATTCGCGCGATTGCCGAAAAGCACCTGCGTGAGCCGCAGCACATCAAGATCGCTGCCAAGACCCAGACCGTCGCTCGAATCGAACAGGCGCATCTGATGGTCCATGCCGATCAGAAGATTCAGGCCGTACTGCGTCTGCTGGAAGTTGAAGAATTCGACGCACTGATCGCCTTCGTGCGCACCAAGCAAGCCACTCTGGATCTGGCCGCCGCGCTGGAAGCCAAGGGCTACAAGGCCGCTGCGCTGAACGGCGATATCGCCCAGAACCAGCGTGAGCGCGTTATCGAATCGCTCAAGGATGGCCGTCTGGACATCGTCGTCGCCACCGACGTCGCCGCACGTGGTCTCGACGTGGCGCGCATCACCCACGTATTCAACGTGGACATGCCCTACGATCCGGAGTCCTACGTACACCGCATCGGCCGTACCGGCCGTGCCGGTCGTGAAGGCCGTGCGCTGTTGCTGGTCACCCCGCGTGAGCGTCGCATGCTGCAGGTGATCGAGCGCGTGACTAACCAGAAAGTTGCCGAGGCGCGTCTGCCTAACGCCCAGCAAGTACTGGATGCTCGCATCAAGAAGCTCACCAACAGCCTTGCGCCGCTGGTAGCCGATGCCGAAACCACCCATGGCGAGTTGCTCGACAAGCTGGTCGCCGACATCGGTTGCAGCCCACGTGCTCTGGCCGCTGCGCTGCTGCGCAAGGCCACCAATGGTCAGGCGCTGACTCTTGCGGAAGTGGAGAAAGAGCAGCCGCTGGTCCCCACCAGTGGTCCGCGCGAGCGTTCCGATCGTCCGGAGCGCAGTGGCGATCGCGAGCGTCGCGCTCCGGTCCCGCTGGCCGAAGGCCGCGCCCGCTGCCGTACGCCGCTTGGAGCGCGTGACGGCATCGCTGCCCGCAACCTGCTCGGTGCCATCCTCAACGAAGGCGGCCTGGCCCGCGAAGCCATCGGCCGCATCCAGGTACGCGACAGCTTCAGCCTGGTCGAGCTGCCGGAAGAGGGCCTCGAGCGTCTGTTGGGTAAACTCAAGGACACCCGCGTCGGTGGTAAGCAACTGAAGCTGCGCCGCTATCGCGAAGATTGATGCTTTAGACGTAGCGGCACGCGATGAGGCTATGCCTCGTCAGAAAAGAAAGGGTGGACTTCGGTCCACCCTTTCTTGCATCTGCCATTTGCCAGAACGTTAGGGTGGATCGCACTTCACCGATCCGCCAAGAAAATTGACGGAACCACTGGCACTTATGGTGGATGAAGAAAAGCGTCATCCACCCTACGGTAGTTGCCCATTTTTGCTGCTGGTTGGGTTGCGTGAATGGCCCCGAAACGGCGCGTATCGCTGATGGAGCGATAGGGTGGATCGCGCTTCACCGATCCACCAGCCCAAAGCACAACGTCCGGACCTCGCCACCAGAACCAAATATCTGACCCAAACGTCCAGGCTGTTCAAACTCTGAACAACATGCTACAAACGAACGCAACCCAAATGATCTAGCCGCTTGAAAACGAAGGGAAAACCATGACCAAGTCGGAGTTGATCGAGCGTATCGTCACCCAACAAGGGCTGCTTTCGTCCAAGGATGTGGAACTGGCAATCAAAACCATGCTCGAGCAAATGGCTCAAGCATTGGCAACCGGAGACCGTATCGAAATCCGAGGCTTCGGCAGTTTCTCTCTCCACTACCGCGCCCCGCGCGTCGGCCGTAACCCCAAGACCGGCCAATCCGTCCCGCTCGATGGCAAGTTCGTCCCGCATTTCAAGCCGGGGAAAGAACTGCGCGATCGGGTGAACGAAGAAGAATAACGAGCGCAGTCGCACTCATAATCTCTCTCTCAGAAGCGCAAAATTGTCAGCGTGAGCGAACTTTCCCGCTTAACCGTGCACTAAACCCGGTTCGCCTGCTTTGCATTGAAGCGCATTTATAACAAGGAGTTGGGATCACCGTGCAGTACCAAACCTCCACATCCGAAGAGATAGATCTAGTCGAGCTATTCCGGGCACTTTGGCGTCAGAAATTCCTGATTCTCGGAATCACGGCGGTCGTCACGCTTATCGCAGCCGCTTACGCTTTCCTTGCGACTCCTTATTACCAGACCAAAACCTATCTACGACCCGCCCCACAGAGCAGTCTGGATCAACTCAATGAGACCGGCATCTACAAGCTCACCCCGGAAGAGGCCATCAACAGAGTGGCCGGTGCGCTGTCATCCTATGACAACCGACTCGACTTCTTTCTGAACAACCAAGAGCTTTTCCAGCAAATCGAAAAGCGCGGCGACTCGCTTGAGCAGGCCTTTGCTAATTTCAACGAAGACGCCTTCGAAATGCTCTTTCCTGATCCCAAGCGTACGGACAACCGAAGCGCTTTCGTCGGGCTCAGGCTGACCTACCCTGAAGGAATGGACGGTGCTGCGGTGGTCAATGGCTTCGTTGCGCATGTGCTGGAGCTTGAGCGTCGCGAAATCACGGAGGATCTTGAAAGCCTGATCAATAACCGCTTGGCCAGTCTGGATATGAACATGGACGCTCAGCGCGCACATTATTCGGCCACCAAAGAAGCGAAAATCGCAGCGCTGCTAGAGGAAGATACCTTGAAGCGCGCCGAGCTACAGGACGAACTCACTGCGTTGCGTGCAGAACTCAAGACTCGTAGGACAAACCGTATTCAGGAGCTTAACGAGGCAATCTCTATTGCCGAATCACTGGGAATCCGGAATCCAACAAGCCCATCAGCCATGACAGCGTCGCCCCCCAGCGGTACTCAGGTCATTCGCACTGAGGTCACTAATCAGAAAGCACCACTGTACTTCATGGGTACCGAGGCGCTAACCGCCGAACGCGATGCGCTTGTTGCGCGAACTTCAGACGACTTCATAGAGCCCCGTATCGCTGAAATCCAGTCGGAATTGGCAATGCTCGAACACAATCGGGAAGTCGAGATTTTGAAGGAGCGAGAGGGCGAAGACCTTTATTTGACCAACCTCGCCGAGCTACGTGAAGAAGCCGCTCGCCTGAAAGGCATCAAGCTAGACACAGAACGGTTGAGACTGGTGCGATTGGATCAGCTAGCTCTGCAGTCCCTCAACCCCATCAAACCCAAAAAAGCCATGATTTTGGCATTAGGGCTCGTGCTTGGTGGAATGCTGGGGGTGTTTGTCGCGCTGGTACGCAGTCTGGTAGCGCGTAACAACGAACCAGACACCGCTGTTCTCTGATCAATAGGCCGCTGACGCTCCAGTAGCCTATCAATTCTGCATCGCCCGCTACTGCTCCCTGATGCATTCGCCGCGAGGGCGCGCCTCCTACAAATCTTGGCAACACCTCACAGCTTTTGTGGGAGGCCCGCCCTCGGGGCGAATGCTCGTAAGCGAACGGGCATTACACCTTGCCGGCGGATACCCAGTTGTGCGGCAGCAGCTCGACCAGAGCGCTGGCCTTCT